>FR894070.1:24054-24308 GCA_000434115.1 Roseburia sp. CAG:309
TGCCCCCCCGCCTCATTTAATCTGTCACAGATCTGTCTGCCATACAACGGCTCCACGGTAGAATCCGTGATCACTGCAAATTTAAGTATGTTTCCTGCCAGACCTCCGGTTAAATCTTTCACCAGTTCCGGGATCAGATTTTTCCCGATCTGCACCTCATAGGAATCGTCCACTACTTTTTTCAACTCTACTTTAAAATTACTCATCTGTCGTCCTCCTGCTCATAGTATATCCATTGTACCAAGTTGCGGGCA
>FR894071.1 GCA_000434115.1 Roseburia sp. CAG:309
TGGTATTCGCAGTTCGATTTCTTGCTTTAACTCTTCCAAAAACACATCAAAATCCGCGGTGTCCCACCACTTTTGGGAATTATCCAAACTTATACCATATTCTCCAAAATCAATACAACAACCAAACCTTCCCTTGCTATAATTCAACCTAATAACAAAGTAATTATACGCCTTGAAAGTAATCGAAAACGCTCTATGGTTCGGGTCATCAATCACATTCTCAATTCCAAAATCCGTTACACGATTTCCGAACTTCTCTCTTGCTTTTCGATTAAATTTCATTGCCATTTTATCTGTTTCATTTAATTGCATACCAAAATTCTCCTTTCTTGTTCAAGTCAATAAATCTATGATGATGTACCCAGTTGCTTTCCATCGATGGTAAAAGTGACACGGTCGCTGTCGGTTTCTTTTATTGTAACATAGATTTCTTTTTTGTCAGCACCGTGTGTTGTAAAGAGAGGGGCAAATAAAAAACGGTGGTGACGGATTTGATTCGGTTTCTAGTCGTTGTAAAATATGCTGGAAATGCATTGCAGAATATTTTG
>FR894072.1 GCA_000434115.1 Roseburia sp. CAG:309
GAGAAAAGCGTCGCCGCCATGAAAGATGCGACAAAGAGCGATGGCGCGTGGAAGAAAGGGGCTGACCAGGTTAGCAATGGTGTAGCTCAGTATACCGGCGGCGTGCAGAAACTATCGGAGAGTTCCTCTACACTTACGAGTGCTGACAGTGAGATAAGCAAGGGCCTCACGAGTCTTGTGACAAGTGCGAAAACATTGAATGAAGGAAGTGGAAAACTTTCGCAAAACAGTAAGAAACTTTTGAGTGCTTCTAAGAAGATTAAAAAGGTATCGAAGAGTTTTGTGAAAGGGGGAAAAGGTCTGGCAGATGGAACAAAGGCACTTGCCAAAGGAAGCGGTCAGATGAACAAGGCTGCCAGTGCCTTTTGTAAAGGATTTACCGCATTGAAGAAAGGTACCTGTTCTCTTGCGGATGGTGTGAAGAAATTTGATGAAAAAGGAATTCAGAAGATCAAAGATACCTATGAAGACGATTTTGTCTCATTAAAAGACCGTTTGCAGGCGCTCGGTGAATTGTCGAAGGATTATACTTCATTTTCTGAGAAACAGCAGGGTGTGGACAGTGAAGTGAAGTTTATCATTCAGTCACCGGCGTATAAGAAGTAGGAAAACTTGGCGTTATTGATGTGAGAAAAGCCCCCGGCATGGCAGTTATCTTAAGGACTGCCGG
>FR894073.1:0-416 GCA_000434115.1 Roseburia sp. CAG:309
TACCATATATCGTCCCATTTTCTCCATCGATTCCAAGAATCATATTCACTTTCCCGTCCTCGACAAACTGCCATTCAAAAAAATCCCGGTCTTTGGCAAGGATATTTCCCGGTTTCCAATGTTCATCCATAAATTTCATAATATTAGGAATATCGTCGCATACAGCTCGTCGTATCTTCAGCATATCGTCTTCTCCTTTTGTTATCGTTTCTCTAATCATATTTCGCTGGAATTGCTACCCCATAATGTTTCAATGCCTCTTCCAGCACAACAAAGAAATCTTCAATGTCCTTTTGGTCAATAGCACCGAGGGCACACAGACGGAACGTATTCATATCCGAAATCTTTCCCGGATAAATCGTAAATCCGCGTTCAAAACAGTAATCATGAATTTTATTGAAATTCCAATTTTTGTC
>FR894073.1:434-834 GCA_000434115.1 Roseburia sp. CAG:309
CTTCCGGGTAGTGTACACAGACTACCAGACCCGCCTGCCATTCCCGTTTGATCACATCCCGAAATCCTAACTGTTCCAGCCCCTTATGAATCGCTTCAAATACTCTCGTATGGCGTTTCCATTTATTTTCTTCGCCCTCTGCAAAATATTCTTTGAGTGCCTGTCTCGTCGCATAAATTGTCTGTACCGGCGGTGTAAAGTGCATCTGCCCTGTCTTTTCAAAAAAGTCATATTGCAAAAACAGGTTACAGTAATACGACCTCTTTGGATAGGCAGCGGACTTTTCAATGATATCTTTTCGTCCCACGATAAAAGAAAGTCCTGTCATCGACATTAATCCCTTTTGAGCGGAAGCCATACAGAAATCAATGTTGTCCTCCTGCACATCAATCGGTCGCAT
>FR894074.1:0-106 GCA_000434115.1 Roseburia sp. CAG:309
TGTGAGATTTATGTTGTGACACAGAATGGAATCAAGAAAAAAGTAACCATTACAGTAACAGAATGAAAGGATAGATGATATGAAAAAAATTTTGGGCTTATTAGGG
>FR894074.1:278-10016 GCA_000434115.1 Roseburia sp. CAG:309
ACGCAAAGCGGTATGACAACGGTGTATTCTGATGAAAATTCGGATGGTATTCTGGATGCACAGGATGTAAAACTTTGGGAAAATGTAGATCTTCGCCAGATCTCTGTTTATGGTGATGGCGAAGAAGCGGTATATTCGTCTGTTAAGATGACGATTTTAGGTGGAACATTTAAAAATTTATATGGATGCGGGGAAACCGGCACTGCCACAAAAATCCTTGGAAATGTGGACATAACGATGACAGCAGGAAGTGTTTCCGGTGATTTTTACGGTTTAACCGGAGAAAATCAAGTAGAAGGAAATCTTGAAATCTCGATATCCGGTGGAACATTTTCTGGAAATTCCAGTCTGGCAGACGGCAGACAGGATGATGCAAAAACAACGGTAAGCGGTGGTGTAAAGGCAGATATTCGAGGTGGAAACTGGGGTGGAAATATTACACTGATTGGTGTGGCTGATATTGGTCAGGGAGATCTGACATTAAAGAACCTTGTATTTTTGCCGGACAGTAAAATAAAGATTGTAAAAAAACTGACTTCAAAGCCAACGCAGACAGCAAATGGAAAGATTACCATTGACATGGAACAATGTGATCTGTCAAAAGCATCTCTGGATCTTAGTGAAACAGATCGCCTTTCCCTGAAAAAACAGTTTTCTTTATTTGTCGATGAAGCTACAGTAAATTCCGCGTCTTTTAGCCAGTTATCGGTATTGCGGAACTGGGCGGGCCAGCTGCGTGTTCAAAATGGTGGTGGCGTTTTTATGAATTGCGGCGGGATCGCTTATGCTTACGGAAATTATACACTGGAACGCGATGTGGAAGTGACAAAATATATTTCCATAGGAGAGACTACTTCCTTTACGATTCCGTATGGAATCCATTTTAATATCAACAATCCTTCCTTAGGAGGAACCATTGCGAAAGATGTGGTCTTTTATAATCAGGGAACGATTTCCATCTCGGATGATGCTGGTTTTGCCGGAATTACCTTTAATGGAATTATCGCGAACGAAGGAAAAATATCCGGTTCGAAAAAGCTTCCTGCAAACTTGGTATATTATCCGCTTGGGATAGATGTTTCCAATGATGTGAAAATCGAGATTTCCGGAGAACGTTTTCTCTCTACACAGGATGAGACGAAAAAGACAATATACTATGCAAATCCGGGAGCAGATCTGCAATTGTCCTTTACGGAATCACAATACGAAGTAAGCGCAGTAAAATATGAAGAAAAAGAACTGGCAAATATCGCAATAGGACGATATAATTATCAGTATAATTTCCAAATATCCGAAGGAACCAGACAGGAGACAGTCCTTCACATTGTGCTGGGAAAGAAGATCAATGAGTTACAGCTTGTGCCGGTCACATCTTCCGTGGAAAAAAATACCGCTTCACAGCAGGAAGAATTTCTTGTTTTTGATATGAGTACGATTCAGATTGCAAACGATACGGAAGACGCCGGAGAAGTAACCTATGCATTTAAAAATGCGGAACGGCTTAACCGCTGGGGATATTTTTTTGATGAAACCAACAAAAGCCGGATTATGGCAGACAAGGACTGCAATCCATTGGTAGATTACGATATGGAAATTATTGTAACAGGTAAAAGTGGAAAACAGGCAGAATTCAATCTTCATGTAAGTATCGCCAACCAATATGGGTTGAAAAGCGGTTCCAAAGTTACTTTGAAGGAAAATGAACTGGTATATGGAGATACACTGGAAAAATTGGAATTCAACCAGTCGTCGATCAGCTTTTTGAAAAACGACAATATCCAGCAGGCAGTGTCTGGTACAATCTGCTGGCGTGAGCCAGACTCGGTATTTCATGTGGGAACCCATGAAGCGGTATGGGTCTTTACTCCAGATGACAGCGAATATATGCCGACATATGGAACACTGAAATTCAAGGTAAATCCGGTACAAAAAGAAAATCCGCCAGCGATACAGGCAATATACGGACAGACGTTAGAGAAGTTGAGCCTTCCGCAGGGATATTATTTTAAAAATACCGGGGATACACCGGTAGGAAATGTGGGAACACGCATTTTCCCGGTATATTATCGAAGTGATAATGCCGATTACGCAGATACCAATGATCTGACTGTTCAAATACAGGTGGCACCACTTGAGATTACAAAAGAAAATACAAAAATATCCGGTTTGGAAAATCAGACATATGAGGGGAAACCGGTTGAACCGCAGATGGTGGTCACAGTAAACGGAACGACATTAAATTCCGCAGATTATACGACACATTATGAAAGTAATAATGCACCGGGCAATGCGGCTGTTACACTTAACGGAATAGGAAATTATACCGGAAGTATAACCTATGGTTTCCGGATTATGCCGGAAATCCCGAAGGTTTCCCAGACACCGGTTTCTACACCAGGGAGTAATTCTTTTCAACCTTCGTCACTGAAAACAGAGACGACAGGTTTGGGAGGAAAAGAAAACAGCTCTTCAAATATTTCCATAAAAAAGAGACACAAAGGGGAACAGTTCGAAACTGCTTCCGGGGCAGTATACCGCGTTACAAAAACCGGAAAAAATGCTGCGGTAGAACTCATGAGAGCGAAAATAAATAAAAATGGAAAACTGGTTATTCCGGCATATGTCATTCAGGATGGCGTAAAATATAAAGTGACTTCGATCGCTGCAAAAGTATGTTATAAAAATACAAAGATAAAACAGGCTAAAATAGGAAAATACGTGAAAAAGATTGGAAAGAAAGCATTTTTTAAATGCTCGAATCTGAAGAAAATTGTTATAAAGAACAAGAAATTGAAAAACAAATACATTGGAAAACAGGCTTTTAAAGGAATTGCAAAAAAAGCCCGAATCATTTGGAAATAAAAAGCGCAGATTGCCGGTATTTTCCGTATCTCTTTGTTGACAGATACCGTTATAAAATGTATGATAGAGTCAGAACAAAGAGAGGGGGATGCAGCAATGATTGTACCACGTTATTATGAAAATCTTACGGTGCTGCATGATAATACCATGCCGGCAAGAGCGTATTATATTCCGGCATCGGTCAGAATGGAGGACCTGGTAGAACACAGGGAGCATTCTGACCGTTTTCAATTATTAAACGGACAATGGAATTTTAAGTATTATGAAAGTATTTACGATGTGATCGAACCATTTTATGAGAAAGGTCATGATCTTTCCGGTTTTGATTCGATTTCTGTTCCGAGTGTGTGGCAGATGGAAGGATATGATACACATCAGTATACCAATATCCGTTATCCATTTCCGTTTGATCCCCCATATGTTCCGCAGAATATTCCATGTGGCACGTATGTCCATCAATTTAATTACCAAAAAGTAGAAAATGCACCAAAAGCCTTTCTAACCTTTGAAGGCGTTGACAGTTGTTTTTATGTCTGGCTGAATGGTATTTATGTGGGCTACAGTCAGGTCTCACATGCTGCCAGCGAATTTGATGTCACGTCTTTGCTGCAAGAGGGAGAAAATACACTGGCAGTTTTGGCGGCGAAATGGTGCGACGGATCGTATCTGGAAGACCAGGATAAGTTCCGTATGAGTGGAATCTTTCGCGATGTTTATCTGTTAAAACGCCCGGAGAAGGCAGTAAAAGATTATTTCATAAGAACAAAAATAAAGGCAGATGATGCGATAATGCAGATGGATCTGTCTTTTTATGCTCCCATAACCACAAAAATAAAGGTGGAAAACAGAGAAGGACAATGTGTGGCAGATGCCGTGATATCTGAAGATGGGCAAGTAGAATTAGAAGTGAAAAATCCCGTTTTATGGAATACGGAAAATCCATATTTGTATACTGTGATTTTAGAAACACCCGATGAAGTGATCGTTGACCGAATCGGTTTTCGCACGATTGAAATCAAGGATAAAGTTTTATATTTTAATGGACAGAAAATCAAATTCCGTGGGGTAAACCGTCATGATTCCGATCCGGAAACCGGAGCGGTAATAAGTATAGATCAAATGAAAAAAGATCTTATGCTGATGAAACAGCATAATTTTAATGCAATCCGTTCCAGTCATTATCCCAATGCCCCATATTTTTACCAGTTATGTGACCAATATGGGTTTATGGTTATTGATGAGGCGGATCTGGAAGCGCATGGACCGTTTATGATCTATCGAAAAGAAGATACCGAAGAAAACCGGTTTCAACGCTGGAACGAAAAGATTGCCGACGATCCTTCCTGGGAGGGGGCAATTACAGACCGTGTGCAGTTGATGGTGCAGCGAGAGAAAAACCGCACCAGTATTGTGATGTGGTCCATGGGAAATGAAAGCGCATATGGGTGTAATTTTGAAAAGGCCCTGTCATGGACAAAACAGTTTGATCCCAGTCGTATTACCCAATACGAAAGTGCGAGATACCGTAATTATGACCGCACGTATCATTTTGAAAATCTGGATCTATACAGCCGTATGTATCCGGCACTGGAAGAGATTGCGGAATATCTGGAAAAAGATGGAAGCAAGCCATTTTTGCTGGTAGAATACTGCCATAGTATGGGAAATGGGCCGGGTGATTTTGAAGAGTATTTTCAGATGATTCAAAAGGACGACCGGATGTGTGGCGGCTTTGTCTGGGAATGGTGTGATCATGCCATCGCGCATGGCAAAGCGGCAAATGGAAAGACCATGTATTATTATGGCGGTGATCATGACGAATCGATTCACGATGCCAACTTTTGTATCGACGGACTGGTTTATCCGGATCGCAGACTACACACCGGTATTTTGGAGTATAAAAATGTATACCGCCCGGTGCGGATTGTTTCGTACGAGGAGGGAACCGGAAAACTTGTACTTCACAATTATATGGATTTTGATGATATTAAAGATTTTCTGGAAATCCGCTACGAATTGACGCAGGATGGGACGATGGTAGAAGAGGGCATACTTACTGAGGTTTCGGCTTTACCACATCAGGACACTGTGACAGAACTTCCATTGCAGATTCCGGAGACGGGACGTGTTTACCTAAAATTGAAATATTATCTGAAGAAGAAAGTGCCGCTTTTGCAGCCGGGGCATGAACTTGGTTTTGAAGAATGGAAACTCCACAACAAAGATGACAGAAACCAAACCGCAGTGCAATATTTGAAAGGCAGCGAAATGTCTGCTGCAAACCAAATACGTGTGACGGAAAACAATGTTTCCTTTATCTTTACCTCCGATAAATTTACGTACGTTTTGGACAAACGCACCGGTTTATTTACGGAACTTGAGACCGCTGGAAAAAAACGCATGAATCGTCCGATGGAATTAAATATCTGGCGTGCACCGACAGACAATGATATGTTTCTCAAAGAAGAATGGAAAAAGGCGCATTACGATGAAGCATATACGAGAGCTTATCAGGTAGAAGTTGTTCCGGGCAGCGAAAAGATTCAGATTCGGGAACATTTGGCTGTCGTCGCAGATACGGTACAAAAGATTTTAGATATAAAACTGACATGGGAAATTGACTGCTTTGGAAGAATAAAAACTTCTATTTATGCTGCAAAAGATCCAGAATTTCCTATGCTGCCACGTTTTGGACTTCGTTTATTTTTAGATAAAACATGGGATGAAGTTACGTATTATGGAATGGGACCTCACGAGAGTTACCGGGACAAACATCGTGCTTCCAGTCACGGAATGTATCATTCTAAAGTGGCAGATTTGCATGAGGATTATATCCGTCCACAGGAAAATGGAAGTCATTATGACTGCGATTTTGTCACAGTGGGAAATTCTAAATCCGGAATCACTGTTGTATCGGAACAGCCATTTTCTTTCAATGCATCTGTGTATATGCAGGAAGAATTGGAACGTGCCAACCATAACTATGAATTGCAAGAATCTGACAGCACAGTGTTCTGTATCGATTATGCGCAAAATGGCATCGGCTCCAATAGCTGCGGACCGGAAGTGCAGGAGAAGTACCAGCTTAACGAAGAGCAATTTGCGTTTGGCGTTGAGTTGATATTGCAATTATAATACTTTTATGATACGATTTAAGTATATCATTAAGACTAGGAGGAATGAGTATGAGTAAAAAAGTGACAAAAGGAATTCTTGCGGTAGTTTTTATGGCGATGTGTCTTATAGCAGTGCAGCCACAGAAAGCACAGGCAGCACAGGAGATACCGATCAGTTCTGCGGATGATCTCCAGCAGATGGAGAATAATCCGTCCGGCAGTTATTATCTGACAAAAGATATTACGGTTCCTGCGAACACGGTTTTGTTTAAAACGTATGAAGTACAGTTTAGGGGAACATTAGACGGAAAAGGACATGCAATTAACGGCTATACATATTCTGACGATAAATGGGCAGATTCGGCAAGTCTTTTTTCCTATGCGACGAATGCAACTTTTAAAAACTTAAAGATGAGCAATGTAAATATCTCGCTAAGAGGAGGCGGAAACGCATGTGCGCTTGTATCATCACCGACGAAATGTACGTTTGAAAATATTACAACGAGCGGAAAAATAACGGTTGGCGGTACGGCAAGCAATGCGGCAGGAATTGCAGTGACACCAAGTGAAAAATGTACGTTTATTAAATGTGTAAACAACGCAGATATTACGGTTAATGCGTATGACATTACAAAGAGCGAAGAGCAGGACAACATAGACTCAGCAAGCGGCGTTGCATGTGGAATTGCCGGTTTTGCAAGTGACGGTACGGCAAAACAATGTTCGAATTCAGGAAAGATTACGATAAATGGAGATCTTCGCTGGGGAAGTGAAGAGATTACGGCAGTTGGTCTGTTTAATGGAATCAAAAGTATTACTGCAAGTAAAAATACCGGAACAGTTACAGCAAAGAACGTAAGTGGTGCCGGTCATGCAAACGGAACCGTATTGGCATGTGGTGTGGCAGGCCAGATTACGAGGATGGCATCTTGTTATAATACTGCATCAATTACTGCATCAAATAATAATAAGCAGGTTGGTGTTGTTGCCGTCGGAATCATAAACAGTGCAAGCGGCAAAAATACAAATGTTCTTAGATGTTACAATAAAGGTGCTGTTCAGATATCAGGTGTTGCCGGATCAAAAGCAAAATCACGTATCATATCCGGTGCAGGTGGTGTCGGCGGCTTAGATATATATTCCGTCACAGAAAGTTATAATACCGGAAAGGTTACGGCAAATGTAAGCAGTGGCGACTTGATGGCAGGCGGTGTTGTGGCATCTGTCGTTAATGTCCGCAACTGTTATAATACCGGAAAGATTTCCGCATCGGCGAGTGCGGGCGGTTATATAGGCGGTATAGCAGGAGAGCAGTCTTCTCCTGCGAAAGGAAAGAGTTCAGACGCAGCGGCATGCAACTATAATACCGCAACAGTAAAAGCAGGAAGCAAGATGTCAAAAGGCAGTATTCTGGGACGCTACGAAATCGTTGGAATCTATGCCAAAGCGGCTGTTTATGATAACTACTACAAGTCCGGTAAACCATACGGCAGCATGAATATCACATGGAAACCGTTCTTTGCAAAAGCAGTAAAAACGTCTTCCATGAAGCCAAACAAGTGTAAGAAGTTATCCTCAAAATACTGGGTATACTCTTCCAAACATAAGAGAATGGTCTTGAAGAAGAATAAAGAGAAATAAACAGAGCAGATAACATAAAAAGGACTGGCATTCATAAGCCGGTTCTTTTTTTCGGTGGGCAGGAAGTTGGAATTTTGAGATAGGAGTAAAAAAAGAATATCATAGAATGGGAATTGGCAGGAAATTATTTGAAAACGCTCGTGAAATTGCAAGAAAGGCCGGCTTCAGCTTTATACAGGTTAAGACGGTAAAGATGGGAACGTATGCTGACTACGATAAAACAAATCTGTTTTATCTGTCGCTTGGCTTTAAAGAACTTGAAGTTTTCCCAACGTTATGGGATGAAGCGAATCCGTGTCAGATCTATATTATGAGTATTTGATAGTACTTAATGCCGGGTGGTGTGGCGATTCATGATTTTTCGTAAAGATATTTTGTAAAAGCATATTGTTTGCAGCGCGTATAAATGATATAATTGTATTTATGAAGGAGGGGTTGCTTATGATGCCGGACGAAAAAATTGCAAATTCCAAGCAACTGGAATTTGTTGTATTTTGCATTGAAAATGTTGCAGCAAAACTAGGCGTAGGTGCTGAAAAAGTATATGAGGCATTTACTGTAAAAAGCAATATTCTTAATGGTTATATTGTGCCTGAATACGAAGTGTTGCATACCCAGAGCCGAGAATATATCGTAGACGACCTTCTGGATGTGATGAAAGAGAGAGGGGTGGAAGTATGATTCTTTATCATGGTTCGTATTTAGAAATTGATACTCCAGCTTTACGTCATTCTCGTCCAAATGTTGATTTTGGTCGTGGATTTTACGTGACACCGTTGTATGAGCAAGCATTGAAGTGGTGCAACAAGTTTAAACGGCGGGGACAAGATGGCATTATATCACATTATAAATACGATAAAAGCCGAGAAACTGAGTTGAAAATTTTAAAGTTTGACTCGTATTCAGAGGAATGGCTTGATTTTGTCTTGAATTGCCGTAGTGGAAAAGATGCATCAAATTATGATCTTGTAGTGGGCGGTGTTGCCAATGATAAAGTTTTTAATACAGTAGAATTGTTTTTTGATGGACTGATTGATAAGAGGGAAGCAATTAAACGTCTGCGTTATGAAAAGCCTAATCAGCAAATTTGTTTTCGGACAGAAAAAGCACTATCTTTGTTGCATTTTGAAGGGAGTGAACAGATATGACAGCAAATCCAATTTTGCTTCAAAAAAAATACAGCCGTGTTGTAGAATGCTTTGCAAAAAGACAAGCAATTTCACTGGATGTGGCATTGGATTTCTTTTATCACTCAGAAGTTTATCTGTTGATGCGCGATGGTGTTTCTGATATGCACTGTATGAGTGATGACTATTTAGCGGAAGAACTGCAACAGGAATATGTTGAGAAATGTATTTGATTTAAGGAGAATGGATTATTTGGAAAAGGATATTCGGCTGAAAATCTTAAGTTAATGAGACGTTTTTATGTTGTTTATCAAAACGATTAAATTGGAGAAACACTGTTTACCCAATTTGATCATCTGCCTACTGTCAACACAGGTAGAAAATTCTATCTTAGCTGGTCGCATTACCTGAGGATAATAAGCAGATTTTTGCCGGCAAATATGAGACAGTTTTACCAAGCAAGGAAGCATTGCAAAAATTGCTGAAAGAACAGATGGAAGATGATGAAAATTAAATTATATCGTGAAAGGAAGATTAATTATGTATGAAATGAAACCGGAATATTATATTGGAATAGAAATGATCGATGAGGAACACAAACAGCTCTTTCAATATGCCGATGAAGCTTATGAGCTGCTTCATGATGAATTTACACCCGATAAATATGACAAAATGAATACGATTTTGCAGAATCTTCGTGATTATACGGTAAAGCATTTTGCTGACGAAGAGGCGTATATGGAATCCATTCATTATAATAAAATATTTACGCAGAAAATCCAGCATCAGGAATTCGTTCAAAAACTGGACGAGTTTATGGAACACCATAAAGAAGAGGTAGAAGATCAGGATAAACAGATCATGGATATTCTTGAGTTTCTCACGGAATGGCTGGTGAACCATATTTTGCATGTGGATGGACAGATTCCTAAAATGGAATAAAATATTTGTAACTATTCAGGACGCCCCTCCCCCACATTCGCATTTCGAAC
>FR894075.1:0-5753 GCA_000434115.1 Roseburia sp. CAG:309
ACGATAAAACCGGAGAACCATTTTGAGGGACTTTATGCGGAGTCGGAGCCATTTGTGATTAGTTCTGTTACGTTTGAGAAAGAGGTTACTTCCTATTCTTTGGCGTATACCAATATTTATGTAACGCAGGAAGGGGCAGCGTCATTAAAGGAGGTTGTACCGGATGTGTCAAAATGTACTTTCACGGTGTATTGTTATGGAAAAAAAGCGGAAGTGAAAGGAATTTCAGATATTGTCTGGAATGAGGAAGAGGGAGAAGATCCCTATTATTCATTTGCGCTGACGGTGGAGCAGGACGGCAAAGAATATACAGAAACAATCAAGATGATGCTTGGCATTCCGAAGTATCCGAACACCCCCGGTAATTTGAGCAATGGTCTGACGTTATTATCGCTGCAGGCGGATGACAAGACCTATGAGTTGGAACGAAATGTAGCTTATGGTGGTGAAACTTATTATTTTAAAGATAAAGAAATTGACATATCGAAGATTGCAGAGGCGAAGAAAGTTTCGATCGTTGGTGTTTATGAGGAAGAAACGGTTACGATAGATGTGGAGATACGGAAGTGGAATCAAGGGTATGCATTCTTTATAAATCAATCTTTTAAAAAAGGGAATTTGGAAATTGGTTCCGGGTATTTTTATGGCTACAAAAAATCAGAGAGGTATTTTGATGTGGATGCGTTTACCTCAACAAAAGGTGAAGTGACCGGTGATATGGTATCCAATGAATGGTGTTTCGTCTATGAGCCGAAATTGGAAAAGGGAAAATCGTTAAAAGATATTTTTGGAAACCTTTCGGAAGAGTTGAATATTTATCGTACGGTTTATAATAATGCCTACTATAAGGACAATGAGATACGAAATGTGGTATGGCATGAAGAATCTTTTTATGAAAATAAAGAGGATCCGGGATATTATACGTTTGATATTGTCGTGACGGTGGACGGGCAGGAACTTACGCAGGAATATAAACTGGTGCAAAGACAAAGAACGTATCAGGTATCCGGAAAACTGACAACGAAAGATGGACTTCCGATTGCAGATGCAGAGTTAATGCTGAAAGAGGAAGGAGGATCACAGGAAGCAGTTAAGACTGATTCAGAAGGATATTTCTCCAAGGAGTTGATTAAGGGAACATATCAGTTTAATCTTGGAAAATCGTTTACGGTAGAAGACGAGGATTTACAGTGGAATGAGTCACTTCCGGTTTATAAGATTATGGGAAAAGTGAGCCGGAAAGGCACTCAGGCTACAGATTTCCCGGGATTTTGGTTTGATTCACAGAATGATGCGCAAGTGATCGATGACACGGTTAATGGAAATGAGTATTATGCTTATTTGAAAGAGGGGACCTATATTGTGACATCCTATAGTACACAGGTTGATACGATAACCGTAACGAAGAGTGGAACTCACGATATTACGATGGAACTCGGAATGGTTTTCGGAAAAGGTTCCGGATATTATAAATTTGTAAATACAGAGGATCCCGAAGTGTATGAGGAGCCATTCGCAGCAAATGGAAGCTACAAGGTTTATCTCAAACCGGGCACTTATGAAGTGCAAAAAGACGGAACGGTGATTGATACCATTGAAGTAACGCTTGGTGACATGGAAAAAGATTATGTTAGCTATACATGCAAAGGCGAACTGCTTGATATGAAAGGGGTTCAGATCCCGAAAAATGTATATAATTACGATATTGTGGTTAAGAAAGAGGATAAGGTGTATAAAAATCTTTCGCTGAAAAGAGAGAGTGAAGGTACATCCGGCTACAGTTTTTCGGCTTTACCGGGTACCTATCAGTTTTACTACGGTGAAAAGAAGATTGCAGAGGTTACGGTTGCGGATTCTGATGTTGTAAAGGATTTAACGATGCCAGTGAAATACGTAAAAATAAGAATGTACGATGTGCAGGAGCAGCTGATTCCTCTTACACAGCAAGTCACGTTGACAAACCAGGAAAGCAAGCAAATGTATTATCTGTATGGAGAAGAGGAAGAAGACTCCGTAGGTTTTTCAATAGCTATGGCGCTGCCTCTGGGCACATACCAATTTGAATCTTACGAAGGTATACCAAGTATGCAGGGTAAGACGATTACGGTAAAAGAGGACAACGACGAGATTGTCATGAATATGAGTGTGTATAAGCTGACAGGAAACTGCAAAATTAATGGACAAATTGCAGACCGCAGCACATGGATTGATGTGTATCAAAAAGAAGGTACCGTTGTGCTGGCATCGTGTACTGTCGATGACAAGGGAAATTATGTGTTTTATCTCGAACCGGGTGAGTATACTATGAAGGTATATAACTCCACTGTGACAATGGACAAGGGTGAGGATGTAAGTATCATAAATGGTGCCGTCGTCAAGGATTTGGATATTACGAACGCAAGCTGACTTGTCCTTGACAGACCGGATTGGATATGCTATAGTTTTTATAGAACAAGGGAATGAAGTTCTCCCTAAGTAGTTAGATACTTAAACCGCTTATAAAAGCTGATGACTTCTGCGATATTATCATACGCAGAAGGTGTCAGCTTTTTCTGCGGTTAAAGGAGGAATAGATATGTTATTAAGTATTGCGTTGATTCTGTTGGTGGGTATGTCGATGGGATGGCTCTGCCGGAAAATGAAACTTCCCGGATTGTTAGGGATGCTGGCGACGGGAATAGTTCTCGGACCATATGTGTTGAATCTGCTGGATCCCAACATCCTTGGAATTTCGGCGGAACTGCGAAAGATAGCACTGATCATCATACTGACAAGAGCAGGACTTGGGCTTGATCTGTCAGGTCTGAAAAAGATAGGAAGACCGGCGGTTCTTATGTGTTTTGTGCCGGCGAGTTTTGAATTGTTCGGAATGTTACTGCTGGCTCCGAAACTGATGGGCTTATCGATATTGGAGGCAGCAGTTATGGGGGCTGTTCTTGCAGCAGTTTCTCCGGCTGTCGTCGTGCCGAGAATGGTAAAACTGATGGACGAAGGCTATGGCGTGAAAGAAGGGATCCCGCAGCTGATCCTGGCAGGAGCTTCGGTTGATGATGTCTACGTTATCGTCTTATTTTCGACATTTACGGGAATGATGCAGGGAACGGGAGCTTCCGTGATCCGTTTTATCAATATCCCGGTGTCAATCCTTTTAGGAATTGCAATAGGACTCGGAATCGGTGTGCTGCTGGCTTATTTTTTTCAGAAGATCCATATGCGGGATACTTCGAAAGTGCTTATTATTCTCAGCATATCGTTTCTGCTTGTCGTAATGGAAGATCATCTTGCGACACCGATCACATTTTCTGCGCTGATCGCGGTTATGTTTATCGGAATTGGTTTGCAGAGAAAAAGAGAAGTTGTGGCAAAAAGACTTTCTGTAAAATATGGGAAATTATGGGTGGCTGCCGAGGTGTTCTTATTTGTATTAGTAGGTGCGACGGTTAATATTGGCTATATCGGAAAAGTAGGAATAAAAGCACTTATTGTTATCGCCGGTGCCTTGGTATTTCGGATGTTCGGAGTATTGGTGTGTCTGCTTGGCACCGGGATCAAGGGAAAGGAAAGGCTGTTTACCATGCTGGCATATACGCCCAAAGCGACGGTTCAGGCGGCAATCGGAGGCATTCCGCTTTCACTCGGATTTGCGTGTGGAGAATCCGTTCTGGCGGTCTCGGTTCTTGCTATCGTGCTTACGGCTCCTCTTGGGGCATTTGCCATTGATCTTACCTATAAAAAGTTTTTGAAAAAGTAATAACAGAAAGGCGGACAGGGGTTGATTTTTTGAGAAAAGTCGGCTAAAATGTAATTGAAGTAAAAAATAGCCGAGGTGATCAGCGTGAGATATATAGCAAGAAATCTGGAAAAAGTTGTTTTAGAAGTTACCAAGGAATATCCGGTTGTGCTGGTGACAGGGCCAAGGCAGGTAGGGAAAACTACGATGCTGCAAAAGCTGATGGAAGGAACAGACAGAAATTACGTATCGTTAGATGACCTGAATGAGAGAAATCTGGCAAAGAAGGATCCGGAAATGTTTTTACAGCTGCATAAACCGCCGATATTGATCGACGAGGTTCAGTATGCTCCGGAATTATTTGTTTATATAAAAATACATGTCGATAAATATCATAATGCGGGGGATTTTTGGCTTACCGGTTCGCAGGTGTTTAAACGGATGAGCGGGATTCAGGAATCCTTGGCAGGCAGAGTTGCCGTGTTATCACTTACCTCGTTGTCTCAGGCAGAGATCTGTGGTGGAGAGATGCAGCCCTTTACTCTGGATATAGAAAAACTGTCTGCAAGACGGAAAGAAAGAACAGCGGCAGATACCGGTGTAATATTTGACCGGATTTTCCGAGGTTCTATGCCGGCTATCGTCAGTGAAAAAAACAGTAACAGCCAGATTTTGTACAGCAGTTACCTGACAACATATATTGAACGGGATGTAAGAGAAGTGTCAGATGCGATAGATTCTCTTAAATTTCTGCATTTTATTACAGCGGTTGCCGCAAGATGCGGGCAGATCCTGAATATTGCGGAAATTGCCAGAGATGCAGATATCAATCAGAAACAGGCGAAAAACTGGCTGGGTGTATTGGAAACATTGGGACTTATTTTTTACTTGCATCCGTATTCAAATAATATGTTGAAACGACTGGTAAAAACTCCTAAATTGTATTTTTATGATACAGGGCTGGTGTGTTATCTGACAAAATGGAGCAGCGCGGAGACGTTACAAAGCGGAGCAATGAATGGGGCAATCCTTGAAAATTATGTGGTTGCAGAAATTAGAAAAACCTATCTTAATTGTGGAAAAGACCCGTATATGTATTATTACCGAGATAAGGACGCAAGAGAAATTAATATTATTTTGGAACATGATGGCGTGCTCAATCCCATTGAGATTAAGAAATCAGCTAACCCGGGATCAGAACTTATCAAAGTATTTAAATTACTTGATAAATCATCGGCAAAACGGTCAAAAGGAGCTGTTGTTTGCATGAAACCCGAATTGTCGGCGATTGATAGAGAAAATTATATTGTTCCTGTTTGGATGATATAATGAGCACATAAGAAAAACAAGCGAGGTGTTAAAAATGTGGATGTTATATGCCATAGGTTCGTCGTTTTTGGCCGGAATAACGGCAATTTTAGCAAAGTGCGGAATTAAGAAAACGGATTCCGATGTCGGGACAGCGATCCGAACGATCGTGGTACTTGTGTTTTCCTGGCTGATGGTGTTGGTTACCGGAACCGGAGGACAGATTACGCAGATCAGTGGTAAGACATTTCTGTTTCTGGTATTATCTGGACTTGCCACCGGGGCTTCCTGGCTGTGTTATTTTCACGCATTGCAAAAGGGAAATGTCAATAAAGTGGTGCCGATCGATAAATCGAGTACGGTGCTGACTATTTTACTGGCGCTTATCTTTCTGCATGAGGGAATGACGGCAGGCAAAGTGATATCCATTGTTTTGATCGGTCTGGGAACCATGCTTATGATCACGAAAAAGGAAACAACGGAAGCGAAAACAGAGAAAAAAGACTGGTTTATTTATGCGGTTCTTTCGGCGGTATTTGCAAGTTTGACAGCAATTCTCGGAAAAATAGGAATTGAAAATATAGATTCCAATCTGGGAACGGCGATCCGTACAACCGTGGTACTTTTGATGGCATGGATGATGGTATTTGCGACCGGAAAACGAAAATCAGTAAAACAAATCGAAGGAAAAGAATTGGTATTTATTCTTTTGTCC
>FR894075.1:5777-9999 GCA_000434115.1 Roseburia sp. CAG:309
GCTTGCTACCGGTGCTTCGTGGATGTGTTATTACCGGGCATTACAGGAAGGACCCGCGAGTGTGGTCGTGCCGATTGATAAACTGAGCATATTGGTAACGATTGCCTTCTCGTGGATCGTATTTCACGAGAAACTTACGAAAAAGGCAGTTCTCGGACTGCTGTGTATCGTGGCAGGCACAATGATCCTTGCGGTGTTGTAAAAAGAAAGGAAACGTTATGGGAAAAATTTATTTTGTTCGTCATGGAGAGAGTGAGTGGAATGTTACCGACCAGATCTGCGGTCAGACCGATGTGCCGTTGACGAAAAAAGGACATAAGCAGGCGGAGGAAACCGGGAAAAATATTGTGGAAAGTGGGATTTCTGCGGATCTTATCCTGTGTTCGCCTCTTTTGCGCGCAAAACAGACGGCACAGCATATCGCAGAAATGACCGGAATCCCATTACAGGTTGAACCGAGGTTAGTGGAGCAGAACTTTGGTGTGTGGGAAGGGGCTTCTCCGCGAAATTCCAAAGAGTTTCATGAGGCGAAAAAAGAATTCTTAACGCGCTACGGAAAAGGCGAATCGATGTTTCAACTGGCGCAGCGTATTTACAATCTGCTCGATGAATTAAAGGCAACAGATAAAAATTATATTCTGGTGGCGCACAATGGCATATCGCGTGTGATCCGTTCGTATTTTGGAGATATGACAAATGAAGAATATGCAGCCTATGGTGTAAAGAACTGCAGTGTGACAATGTTTGATTTTTCGTATGATGCGGTAGTGTTTGACATGGATGGTGTGATCTTTGATTCGGAGCGGGCGACGATCGACTGCTGGCTGGAACTTGCGGAAAAATATAACATTGAAAATATGGAAGAGTCCCTTCTTATGTGCACCGGCACAACGAAAGTGCGGACGAAGGAAATCATGCAGGAGATATATGGGGAAGAGTTCCCTTATGATACGTATGCCAAAGAGGCATCGGCAATGTATCACGAAAAATACGACGGTGGAAGACTTCCAATGAAACCGGGAGTCGTAGAACTGCTTACGTATTTAAAAGACAAAGGAAAGAAAATTGCATTGGCATCCTCTACAAGAAAAGAGACGGTGATGAGCCAGTTAAGAGATGCCAAGATCCTTCCCTATTTTGATGTTGTGATCTGTGGTGATATGGTAGAGCGAAGCAAACCGGCTCCGGATATTTTCCTGAAAGCCTGTGATGAACTGGGAGTAAAGCCGGAGCGTGCTTTTGGCATCGAGGATTCTTACAATGGCATCCGCGCGTCGCAAAGTGGCGGGCTTCGTACCATCATGGTTCCGGATCTTCTTCCGGCCAATGAGGAAATGCGGGAACGTTCAGAAGTGGTGCTTGCTACACTTTTGGATGTAATAAATTATTTGGAGGCATAAAATGGATTTACATAAAGGTTACAATCACACGGTTCAATATTATGAAACAGACAAAATGGGAATTACCCATCATTCCAATTACATCCGCTGGATGGAAGAAGCACGGGTGGATTTCCTGAAACAGATTGGCTGGGATTATGACAAACTGGAGGAGATCGGGGTGATCTCACCGGTAACGGAAGTCAGCTGTAAGTATAAAAATACGACCACATTTGCCGATGAAATACGGATCGTTGTCTCGGTGGTGGAATGCAAAGGAGTCCGGTTAAAACTTTTGTATGAGATGGAAAAAGCAGATGGAAGCTGTGTGTGCGTGGCACATTCCGAACACTGCTTTGTGGATACAGACGGACGTCCGATCAATCTGAAAAAGAAATATCCGGAATTTTATGAGGCGATTATCAGCCGGAAACAACAGTTGCCGTTGTGATATACTTAGTATGAATCGGATAGAGAAAGAGGGGATTTTATTGTACTATAGTATACAAGACACGATGTATCTAATCCTTTTTTGGATGGTTATAGGAGTAGTTCCGGGAGTGCTTACCATCTGGAACATTTACAATTTCTTTGCAAAAAAGCCGAAATATAAGAGAATTATTGCGTGGCTGACAATCTGGATCGGTGGCTTTTTGTATTACTTTTTATACGAAGCCGGTTTTCAGCCGTCAGGGGACTGGAAGGAAGCCGTTTATGTCTATGAAACACATTATAGTATCTCGTCGCAATATGGCTGGACGGTAGTAGTTCCGGTTATATTGGGACTTATTGCACTGCTCATTTTGTATAGTGTGCAGGCAGACCGGCAGCCACCGCTTTTTGCCGCGTTTTTAATTGCTTTTGTAGTGATATTTAATGTTATTTCTATTGTTTTTGCGATTCAGATCGGAAAGCAGATGAAGAGTCACAGCGACGGATTTGTCAATATGTTTTTATATCTGTATCAATTCAACCTTTTTGTGCTGTCTGTTTCGGCAGTCAAGAATCATATGAGGGAGCAGATAAAACTTTATCAGTCGAGACGAAAAAATGCGGAGAGTACAAAAATGGCATGGCTGTATTGCAGGATAAGATGTTTTGCGTGCTATCCTGTGCTTGTATTTGCCTGTTTCTTTTTTATCATTGCTGTATTTGAAATCTTGTTTATTCTGGCCGGACAGGGCGCAGATGCGCCGGTCAAAGCCTTTACGGATACAGCAGACTGGACATTTTCACAGCAGATACCGCCTCCTCCGATGGAGTCGAGAGGGCATTATCTGTGTACGGTGGCAGCAGGCGGTCATAAAAAGATTGTGAAGCCGCTCCGGTATGGAACGAGAAGAGGACATACGATCGTGGTAAACCGCCAATTGTGTATAGCCAATGCGTTTGAAGAATGGATACAGGAAAAAATTCCCAAAATTCACAAGGTGATAAGAAACTTTTATGACAGGTATGGATATCCGGTTTCCAGACATATTACAACGCCACTGCGGGCAGATGTGGTATATTTTTTGATGAAACCGCTGGAATGGGTCTTTGTTGTATTTTTGTATTTCGTTGACATACAGCCGGAGGAACGCATACGCAGACAATATGTGCTGAAAAATCATATAAAGAATTCATTGAAGAGATGGTAGTGAGGATTAAGACAATCGCGGATAAAGCCAGTCACTCCCGTTTTTGAAAGGTCGTTTGAAAACGGGGATTCAATGGTTCCTCGCTCAAAAACGTTTTGTCGAAATCAATGATAATGTCTTTGCAGGGAGTCAGGGTACTCAGGTAAATTTTGGAAAGAACCGGATTTGTCTCCCTGGCAGAGGCTTTGGGAACGAGATCCATCATATGTCCTTCGAGTTTGCGGTAGTGCAGGGAGAGGAGCATAAGGGAACGCAGGATCAGACGGCGTAAGGTTTTTCCGGTTGTTACAAGCCATTTGTAAAATGCCATAGACTGTAACGACTTTTTAACATCGCGTGGTGTCAGGTCAAAATGGCGGTAAACCCCATAGACAGCCTGAAGTGTCTGCTTATCCCAGCGGATGTGACGCCAGAGAGGATATAAAAATGGCTGGATACCATCTTTTTTCATCAGATAGCGGTCAAATTCTATTTCCATGACAAGGTGGTTGAATCCCTTTTCTTTTGCCTTTTCATTGACGTACGTATGTGCTTCGCTGTCAAGCATAAAATGACAGATAAATCCAAGGAGATAGGCATACTCCGGGCAATGACGTCCTTTTTCCCGGATGGAGGAACGAACGGTTTCCAAAAAGGGAAGAAAGGGCTGTTTGTGCTGGGCATGTCCCAATGTATTGACGTGGCACGGAAGAAACGGACGGTAGAAAAACAAAAAGTCCGGTCCCTGCAATCCTGCTTTGTAGGCGGAAGGGTATTCCTGTATGATCTGACGTATTTCTTTTGGAAGTTCTTTGCAAACCTCTTTTCCAAAACGATTATGTGCATAAAATGAAGGCATGATAAAACTCCTTTCAAATTTACTCTGTCTTTTTTTATATAATTGTAGTATACTAAATTTGATTTAAGTTATGCAACAGGAATTTGAAAACAGGAGAAAATAAATATATGTTAGAATCAATAAAGGGACTTAATGTAGTGGAAAAAAAGGGAGTGCCCTTTCTTCAATTTGAAATATTTGAAAATCAACCCGTGATCCATGGCTTTTCAACGCGCCTTGGCGGTGTGAGCAGGGGAGAATGGAGTTCTATGAATATCAGTTTTACACGCGGAGATAACGAAGCCGATGTAAAAGAAAACCACGAACGTCTGGCTGCTGCGGTCGGATACCGGACAGAAGATCTGGTATTGACCCAGCAGGTGCAC
>FR894075.1:10074-15112 GCA_000434115.1 Roseburia sp. CAG:309
CCGTTATCCGAATCGGAGAATCCGGGAAATTGACGGACTGGTAACCGATGAGCCGGGGGTAATGCTGATGACATTTTTTGCGGACTGCGTGCCTCTTATCTTTTACGATCCGATCAAGAAAGCGGTGGGAAATGCTCATTCCGGATGGCGGGGAACCGTCGGTGCGATGGGGCAGAAGATGGTAGAACGGATGCACGAAGAATTTGGTTCCAGACCGGAGGATATTCTTGCTGTGATCGGACCATCGATCTGTCGGAACTGTTACGAAGTAAGCGATGATGTGATTGCAGAGTTTCACAAAGCATTTTCGTGGATGACAGGCTTTTATGAGGACAAGGGAAACGGGCATGCGATGCTTGATCTGTGGGAAGCAAACCGGCAGATCCTGCTTCATGCAGGGTGTCTGGAGAATCATATACAGGTGAGCGGACTATGCACGAACTGCCATCCGGATCTGTTGTTTTCTCATCGTTATACGGGGGGAAAGCGCGGAAATCTTTGTGCGGTCATCGGGTTGCAGGAAGGATAGATAGGAGAACAAACGTGAATCAGAGAAATTATCAAAAAGAGCTGGAACAATTATTGGAAAAAATTGACAATGAGCCAAAGAAAACTCTATTTCTGCATTGCTGCTGTGCCCCGTGCAGCAGTTATGTGACGGAGTATCTTTCGGCGCATTTTCATCTGGTGCTGTTTTTTTATAATCCGAATATAACGGAAAAGGACGAGTATGAGAAGAGAAAGCAGGAATTGCTCCGTCTCATCTCAGAGAAAGAGTATCCCGGAAAGATCGATATCGTAGAAGCCGATTACGACAGCGAACTCTTTTATGAAATGGCAAAAGGCTACGAGAAAGAGCCGGAATGCGGGAAACGCTGTTTTTTATGTTATGAACTGCGGCTTCGTGAGACGGCAAAAGAGGCAGTCCGCTATGGAGCAGATTATTTCTGCACGACATTGTCGATCAGTCCACATAAAAATGCAGGAAAACTGATGGAGATCGGAGAGAGGCTGGCGAAGGAGTACAACATTCCGTATCTTCCGTCTGATTTTAAGAAAAAGAATGGCTATAAGCGAAGCATAGAATTGTCAAGAGAATACGATCTTTACCGGCAAAATTACTGCGGCTGCGTCTTTTCAAGGCAGCAGGCAGAAAAGGAAGGAAGAAATAACTGTGAAAAACCAGAATAAGCATAAGAAAATATGGATCCTTGCGGTCGTCGTACTGTGTGCTGTCGCAGCGGTCGGGGTGGCAGATGCCATTCAAAAACGGACGGCAGAGCAGCCAAAGGACGAGGTTTCGGTAGGAAAAGATGAGATTTTTGCCATGGATACGGTGATGGATCTGACGGTGTATGCCAAAGATACGGAAAAGGTGTTAAGTGCCGGCAGAAAACTGATCACACAGTATGAACAGCATTTTTCTGTCAATATCGAGGACAGTGATATCAGTAAATGCAACCGGGCAGAGGGAAAACCGGTAAAAGTATCGGATGAGACGTATGATCTGATCCGTATCAGCAAAGAAATGACCGAGAAAACAGATGGTTTATTTGATATCTCAATTTATCCGATCGTCCGCACGTGGGGATTTACGACTCAGGATTATAAAATCCCGGATGAAAGTGAGCGCAAGAAACTGCTTTCTTATGTGGATGCTTCCGGGATCACGCTGGGAGACGACAATACGGTTACCTTGAAAAAGGGAATGGAGATTGACCTTGGTGGGATTGCCAAAGGATATCTTTCCCAAAAACTGGTAGAATTGTTTCAAAAAGAAGGAGCCGTCGCCGGTGTTGTGTCTCTGGGTGGAAATGTGCAGACATTTGGGAAAAAAGAAGATGGAAGCCGGTTTACGATCGGAATTACCGACCCGTCAGATGGACAGAGTGTGCTGGGAACGCTGGAAGTGGACGAAAAGGCAGTGATCACGTCGGGATCCTACCAGCGGTATTTTGAAGAGAATGGAAAGCGGTACCATCATATCATGGATCCGCGAACCGGGGCACCGGCAGAAAGTGATCTTTTGAGTGTCACGGTGATCTGTGACCGTGGAGAACAGGGGGATGCACTTGCTACCTCGCTATTTGTGATGGGTAAAGAAAAGGCGATTGCCTATGCAAAAGAAAATGATCTGTCATTGATTCTGGTGGATCAGAATAACGAAATATGGACGTCGGAAGGAGTGGACTTTCGGACGGCAAAATAATTATGAAAAAAGAGGAATAGAGAAATGAGAGAAAAATTAATCGGTGACCGCAGGTTTTATCGCAGATTATTTGCGATAGCGGTGCCAATGATGATACAGATGGCAATTACAAATTTTGCCAGTATGCTTGACAATGTGATGGTAGGGCAGATGGGAACCGAGCAGATGACCGGCGTAGCAATCGCAAACCAGCTGGTCTTTGTCTATAATTTATTTATTTTTGGAGCCGTATCCGGTCCGGGGATTTATACGGCGCAGTTTTTCGGGCAGAGAAACGAAGAGGGAATCCGTTACACGATGCGGTTTAAACTGCTTTTGTGCGGAGCACTTACCCTGATTGGTCTGATTTTGATGGGAAGCATGGGAGAACAGCTAATCCAATTGTATCTTCATACGGAAAATGGAACGACCAATGCCGCGCTTACGCTGCAGCATGGTTTGGATTATCTGCACATTGTGATGATCAGTTTTATTCCGTTTGCAGTCGTTCAGGCATACGCCGGGACGTTAAAGGAAACCGGAGAGACACTGCTTCCTATGAAAGCCGGGATCCTTTCCGTTGTTGTGAACTTTTGTATCAATTACGTGCTCATCTTTGGAAAATTCGGAATGCCGGTACTTGGAGCAAAAGGAGCGGCGATTGGAACCGTGGCGGCGAGAATCGTGGAAATGGTTATCGTGGTAGGATGGGTGCATACGAAGAAGGACAGAAATCCTTATGTAAAAGGACTGTACCGCTCGATGAAAATACCGGCAGACCTGGCAAAAGAAATTGCCATCAAGGGAACACCGCTTTTGGTAAATGAAGGCTTGTGGGCGTCCGGTATGGCAATGCTCATGCAGTGTTATTCCGTCCGCGGACTGGATGTCGTGGCAGGAATGAACATATCCAATACCCTGAACAATATGTTTAATGTCGTATTTTTATCGATCGGAAACAGTGTTGCCATTCTGGTCGGCCAGTTACTGGGGGCGGGAAAGATGAAAGAGGCAAAATATACCGCTTACCGGATCATTTTCTGTTCGACGACACTGTGTCTCATAATTGCACTTGCTCTGGCAGGAACCTCGCCGTTTTTCCCAAGAATCTATGAGACGACGGAGGAGATACGGCATCTGGCAACCGGATTTATCCGAATCCTTGCGTTGTATATGCCGGTCAATGCTTTTTTGCACGCGACATATTTTACAATCCGTTCCGGAGGAAAGACGATCATTACGTTTTTGTTTGACAGTTGTTTTATCTGGTGTATTACAATTCCGTTGGCATACTGTCTATCAAGATTCACCTTGATCCCAATCTTTCCGCTGTATCTGATCGTGAGCGGAGTGGATGTGTTAAAATCCATGCTTGGCTACATCTTACTGGTAAAAGGAATCTGGCTGAACAATCTCGTAGAAGAAAAGAAATAATAATGCATAGACTTCTTATTGAGAAAGATTATCAATAAGAAGTCTATCTTTTTTTGCCCAAAAGAGGTATGATACTATTAGTTAGTGAAAACTAACTTAAACGTTTACGCATATATTTTAGGAGGATTTAGAGATGTTTTTAGAGATTCATGATCTAAAAAAGAGTTTTGGAAGCGGAAACAACCGGACAGAGGTATTAAAAGGAATAGAGTTTACAGCAAATAAAGGAGAGATCTGTGTTCTTCTCGGCCCTTCCGGTTCCGGAAAATCTACGCTTCTTAACATCATTGGAGGCATTGATTCACCGGATGATGGTTACGTAGCCATTGAAGGAGAGAAGATGAAAGATATGACGGAAAAGGCATTGACCCGATACCGCAGAAGACATCTTGGTTACATATTTCAGATGTACAATCTGATCCCAAATCTCAATGTAAAAGAGAATATTGAGGTAGGAGCATATTTAAGTGAAAAACCCTTGGAGATTGACGATCTGTTAAAGACACTTGGGTTGTATGAACATCGTCATAAACTGCCAAATCAACTTTCCGGTGGACAGCAGCAGCGTACCGCGATCGGACGTGCGATTGTAAAAAATCCGGATATTCTTTTGTGCGATGAGCCGACCGGAGCATTGGATTATAATACGTCCAAAGATATTTTGAATCTGATTGAAGAAGTCAATCACAAATACGGGAATACGGTCATAATGGTAACCCATAACGATGCAATCAAATATATGGCGGATCGTGTCGTTCAGCTGCGCGACGGACAGATCCGGAAGAATTATTGTAATGAGAAGAAGATTTCCGCAGTAGATCTTGACTGGTAGGAGGGCGGGTAAATGAAAAATCCATTGATAAAACGCCTGCCGAGAGAATTGATCGGAGAATTTCCAAAGTATATTGTCATATTTTTGTTTATGACATTGACGATCGGATTTATTTCCGGATTTCTTGTGGCAGGAAACAGTATGATCATAGCATATGATGAAAGTTTTGAGAAATACAACATCGAAGACGGACATGTGGAGTTTGAAGAAGAAGCAGACGACACAATGATGGACGAGGTGGAAAAAGAGGAGAATGTAACTTTTTATAAGGATTTTTACAAAGAAGCAGCCTCGGTTTTGAAAAAAGATAATTCTCAGGGAACGATGCGTGTTTTTAAGACACGTGAAGAGGTGAATAAAATCTGTTTGATGGAAGGAACGATGCCAAAGAAGAAAAATCAGGTAGCGATTGACCGTATGCATGCAGATAACAATAACTGGGAAATTGGCGATAAGATCACGTTAGACGGAAAAGAATATGACATCTGTGGTCTGGTGGCTTTGTCTGACTATAGCGCATTATACTCAGATAATAATGATTTCATGTTTGATGCCGTTAAGTTTGGTGTGGCTGTTATGTCAAA
>FR894075.1:15137-16023 GCA_000434115.1 Roseburia sp. CAG:309
GGTATGAAACTCTTTCGGCGGACAAAGAACATTTTCAATATGACTGGGTTTATGCGGATAAACCGCAGACAGAGAAAGAAAAGAATGATACAGCAGAAGATTTTATGACGGCAATTGCTAAAAAGGCTTATAATAAAAATCTGACAATTAAGAATTTTATTCCGGAATATGCAAACCAAGCGATTCATTTTACGGGGGAAGACATGGGTGGTGACCGTGCGATGATGATCGGACTTTTGTATATTCTGATCGCAATCATTGCGTTTATCTTTTCGATTACGATCAAACATACGATTATAAGAGAATCGTCCGTGATCGGTACCCTTCGTGCTTCGGGGTATACGAGAGGAGAAGTTTTAAGACATTACCTTGCGGTGCCGATTATGGTCACGCTAATTTCCTCCTTACTGGGAAATGTACTTGGATACACTGTATTTAAAGATATGGTGGCAGATCTGTATTATGGAAGTTACAGCCTGCCGACGTATGCAACCGTCTGGAATGCAGAAGCTTTTGTGATGACGACGGTGATTCCTATCGTATTAATGCTTGTAGTGAATGCGGTTACACTGATTAAGAAACTGCGTTTGTCACCGCTTAAATTTATACGAAGAGATCTTTCAACGAAAAAGAAAAAGAAGGCACTTCGTCTGCCACATTTTAAATTTTTCACAAGATTTCGTATCCGTATTGTATTGCAGAATTTATCGAGTTATCTGATGATGTTTATCGGAATATTTTTTGCGTCAGTATTGCTTTTGTTTGGTATGATGATGCAGCCACTTTTGGCAAAATACCAGGATAAGGTGCTGGATGCGATGATCGCGCCGTACCAGTATGTATTGAAGACGCAGGTGGATACGACCAATCCGGATGCGGAAAAGTA
>FR894075.1:16116-17028 GCA_000434115.1 Roseburia sp. CAG:309
CAAATATTTCACACAAGAACTTCCGAAAGAGGGAGTCGCTGTATCGGATTCATTTAATGAAAAGTATGGTGTGCAGGTCGGCGATACGATCACTTTGAAAGAAAAATACGAAGGAAAACAATATCGTGTAAAGATTGCAAAGGTCATCCCTTACGCTGCCGGTATTGCTGTATTTATGCCAATCGATCAGTTTAATGAAACATTTGAAATGAAAGTCGATTTGTTTGACCAGGGATTTCGTGATCCGGCATTGCTTTTGAAGCGGCTTTCCACTCCCGGAAAACCGGAATATTTCACCGGATATTTTTCCAAAGAAAAATTAACCGATATTGATGAAAAGTACATTAGTTCCTGTATTACAGAAGATGATATGACAAAACTTTCCCGTCAGATGAATGTGTCGATGGGAGGTATGTTTGAGATGATTAAATGGTTTGCCGTTGCGCTTGCGGTACTGATCATTTATCTTCTTACGAAACTTATATTGGAGCGAAATACGACGGCAATCTCGATGGTTAAGATCTTAGGCTATGAAAATGGAGAGATCGGGCGGCTTTACCTGATCACGACGACATGGTTTGTGCTGTTCTCGATCATTATCAGTTTGTTTTTATCCTCGGTTACAATGCTGGAGATCTATCAGGCACTTATGATCAATTACAATGGATGGATCAGTATTTATTATTCACCGCAGGTTTATCCGATCATGGTACTTATGGTACTTGGTGCGTATGCGCTGGTAGCACTCGTGCAGTTCCGAAGAATTAAGAAGATTCCGATGGATGAAGCATTGAAGAATGTTGAATAGAAAGGGGCAGAAGCAATGAATCGAAATAGAAGATGGAAATATGTAGGAAAAGCAGTGCTCTCCGGAGTGCTTGTTACAAGTCTGCTGGTGGGGAGTATCGGATA
>FR894075.1:17062-17175 GCA_000434115.1 Roseburia sp. CAG:309
CGATTTCTCAAGAAGAAACGGTATACGTGGAACTGGCAGAAGATGGAAGCGTAAAAGAAGTGATAGTGTCTGATCTTTTGAAGCAGGAAGGAAAGGAAAATGTGACAAAAGAA
>FR894075.1:17238-17815 GCA_000434115.1 Roseburia sp. CAG:309
ATGGAAAAGAAATTGCCGGCAAGGATCTGGTCGGCAAAAGCGGAAAACTTACGATCCGTGTAAAATACACCAACCGCTCTACACAGAAAAAGAGCATTAACGGCAAATCAGAGACGTTGTATACTCCGTTTATAATGGCGACTATGATGGTTCTTCCGTCGGATAAATTTACGAATGTAGAAGCGAAAGATGCCAAGGTAATGGAACAGGGCGACAATCAGATTGTCCTCGGAATCGGCTTCCCTGGCATGGCAGAGAGTCTTGATCTGGAAGATGGCGATATCAAGGACAAGTTAAAGTCAGAATTTGAAATTACAGCGGATGTCAAAGAGTTTGAGATGGATCAGGCAGTGACAGTTGCCAGCGCAGACATTCTCTCGGAACTTGATCTGGAGGATAATGAGGATTTACAGGATTTGGAAGACGGTATCGATGATCTTTGTGATGCCTCCGGAAAACTGGTAAAAGGAACGAAGAAAGTTGACGAAGTGGTAACGAAGTTTGGCGATAAATTCGAAACGTTTGCCAAAGCCATTACGAAGATGAACAAAGGAACGAAAGCATTGAACAAGGGAAG
>FR894076.1:0-360 GCA_000434115.1 Roseburia sp. CAG:309
ATATATTTTCCGGAAATCCGGTATAACGTCCGATTTCCATGAAAGAACCGAAGGACAAGGATCATGGATACAAACTGCGAGATCACTGTAGCAATTGCCGCTCCTTTTACCCCCATATTCAATACGAAGATAAAAAGCGGATCCAAAGCAATGTTGATTACAGCTCCACAAATTACGACAAGCATTCCCGTTTTCGGGAACCCTTCTGCACTGATAAAAGAATTCATCCCCGTTCCAATCATCAAAAACAACGTTCCTGCCAGATAAATCGTCAGGTAATCGTTGGCAAACGGATACGTCACATCACTCGCACCAAACAAATATAAAATCGGTCGTTTCCACCCATATCCCACAGCCATG
>FR894076.1:442-756 GCA_000434115.1 Roseburia sp. CAG:309
ATGCCTTCTTTTCATCGCCCTCCCCTCTTGCGATGGAAAAAAACGGTGCACCGCCCATGGAAAACAAATTGGTAAATGCGGCAATCATGGAAATAATTGGGAACACCAATCCCACTCCGGTAAGTGCTTCCCCCTGCGTTCCCGGAAGATGTCCGATATAAATACGATCGACCACATTATATAACAACTGTATCAGCTGGGCTATTGTCAACGGTACTGCCTGCATCAGGATATGACGGCAGACATTTCCCTTTGAAAAGTCATTCTCTATCATGATTTTCCCTGCCTTTCAACGATTAAAAACCATTATACTA
>FR894076.1:829-10683 GCA_000434115.1 Roseburia sp. CAG:309
ATTGCGTTATAATATTTTTTATAACTTCAATTTCAGACACCATTTATTTTTATGGAGGACATTATGAAAAAGAATAATGAAGAAAGTATCATGGACATTATAAGCAAACTCCGTGATATTGACTATATTAATCCGGAGGACATTCCCAATATTGATCTGTACATGGATCAGGTCACGACATTTATGGATGCCCGTCTTGCTTCCTGCAAGCGCTCCGATGACGACAAGATCCTGACAAAAACCATGATCAATAATTACACCAAAAACAACCTTCTTCCACCGCCGGAAAAGAAAAAATATTCCAAGGAGCATATGTTCCTTTTAATCTTTTTGTATTATTTTAAAAATGTTTTGTCAATCAGCGATATCCAGAAAATATTTGCTCCATTGACAGAGATGTTTTTTGGCGGAAAATCAGACGATATTTCACTGGAAGATATTTACAAAGAAATCTTCACAATGGAAAAAGAATTGACAAACAATCTTACCAAAGATGTTGTGCGGCGTTTCCGCAGTTCACAGGAGATTTTTTCCGAAGTGACCGACGAAGCAGAATCTGACTATCTTTCCCGCTTCGCCTACATATGTATGCTGAGTTTTGACGTTTACATCAAAAAACAGCTGATTGAACGAATCATTGATGAAACACTCGAAGATCCCGGTAAAAAATAATATAAGGAATGCGCTATCATGGCGCATTTTTAGCCTTGTCAAAGGCATGAAAAGAACACGAAGTGTTCCAAATGCGAATGTAGGGGAGGGGGAGCCTGAATAGTTACGCTTTTTTCTTCAATGCCGTTTTCAGTTTTTTCACCGAAGTATTTACAATTAATTCCAGCGGAAAATCGACTTCACACAAAAGGGCATCGGCATATTCAAAATTCAAGATATCTTCCTCCACGTGGGCATCGCTGCTGACTACGACCGGAACTTCATATTTTTCGCACAGGCGCAAAATTTCCTTATCGGCTTCTTTTGCATTCTTTCGAAAACTTTTCGGCGAAAGCGACGCATTATTCAGTTCGATCAATGTTCCGTAAGTTTTCGCCTCCCGGATCACCGTTTCGTAATCCACTTCATACCGCACGTCATCCGGATGTCCGAGAATATCCACATAGGGATTGCGGATGGCTCCCAGATACGCATTCGTATTATCTTCCCGGGTTCCGGACTTAATACACGGAGTGTGCAGACTTGCGATCACAAGATCCATCTGCTTTAAAACCGCTTCCTCCATATCCAGGTTTCCTTCATAATCCACAATATTTGCCTCCACACCAAGCAAAAGCGGCAATCCGTATTTTTCTCTCCTCGCCACTTTCAGATTCAAAAAATGAAGCGGGCCGCTCGAATACGGCATCGCCGGCGCATGATCCGTAATTCCCAGTAACTGCAGCCCTTTTTCCTTGGCAGCATACGCCATTTCATTCATCGTATTATAAGCATGTCCGCTTGCATAAGTATGTGTATGCAGATCCAGTACATAAATATCTCGCATAATTGTATTTTAACTTCCTTTCTGACAGCCATTCAAGACTGTATCCTTGTTCTTTTTAAATCATAACACATTTTATCACAAAAATCATCTGCCAAATCAGTGAACCCATTACCTCCCCTCCATCCTAACCCTATTGTAGAGTTATCTGATCGATAATGGGACAAGAAACTCTACATCACCCCCTTGCAATCCTTTTTTAAGTATGATAGAATGAACACATGTTTGTATCAAATGGAAAGGATGACGTGACATGACAGATATACTTGCAAACTTAAATCCCATGCAGAAAAAAGCAGTTTTACATAATGAAGGCCCTCTTTTGATCTTAGCAGGAGCCGGTTCCGGAAAGACGCGCGTGCTGACACACCGTATCGCTTATCTAATTGAAGAATACGGCGTTGCCCCATACCGGATTCTGGCACTCACCTTTACGAATAAAGCCGCCAATGAAATGCGTGAACGTGTTGACCGCATTGTTTCCTATGGAGCAGAATCCATCTGGGTAAGTACATTCCATTCTACCTGTGTAAGGATCCTGCGCCGTTTTATCGATCATCTTGGCTACGATCGCAGCTTTACGATCTACGATTCCGACGACCAGAAAAGTTTGATGAAGGATATCTGCAAACACTTAAATATTGATACGAAAAAATACAAGGAAAAAACTTTTCTCAACGCCATTTCTTCGGCGAAAAACGAATTACAGACACCGGAACAATACGCTGCTGAAGTGGCAAAAGAATACAATAAAAAAATATTTGGTTCGGTTTACAAAGAATATCAGCGGCGCTTACAGCAGAATAATGCGCTTGATTTTGATGATCTCATCATGAAAACCGTCGAATTATTTCAAAAAGAACCGGAAGTCCTGCGCCAGTATCAGGAACGCTTCCGCTATCTCCTTGTGGATGAGTACCAGGATACGAACACGGCTCAGTTTACACTTCTCAGCCTTCTTGCCTCCCGCTACCGGAATTTGTGTGTGGTCGGCGACGACGACCAGTCGATCTACAAATTCCGCGGTGCCAATATTATGAATATCCTGAATTTCGAGAAAGTATTTCCGCAGGCAGAAGTGATTCGCCTTGAGCAGAACTACCGCTCTACAAAGCGGATTCTGGAAGCCGCCAATGAAGTGATCCGCCACAATGCTTCCCGAAAAGCCAAAACATTGTGGACCGATCAGGAGGAAGGCGATCCGATCCGCTATACACAATTTGGCAATGAATACGAAGAAGCTGCCGGCATTGCCGGAGATATTGCGGAAAAAGTTAAAAATCAGGGAGCTTCTTACTCTGATTTTGCGGTTCTTTACCGAACAAATGCCCAGTCACGTGTATTTGAGGAGAAACTTGTACAGGAAAGCATTCCTTACCGCATCGTGGGAGCGATCAACTTCTACTCCCGTAAGGAAATCAAAGATATTTTATGTTATCTGAAAACGATCAACAATCCTGCGGATGATATTGCCGTCAAACGAATCATCAACGTACCGAAACGCGGCATCGGAGCTACAACGATCCAGCGTATCACAAATTATGCCATTGACCGTGATATCAGTTTCTATGAGGCGCTTACACAGGCAGATTATATCGACGGTTGCGGACGTGCTGCGACAAAGATCTTTTCCTTTGTCACCTTGATCGAACGACTCCGCCATGCACTGGATGACGATGAACTGACACTGACAGAATTGATGGACGAAATCTTTGAAGCCACCGGATATGTCAAAGATCTGGAAGCTGAGGAAACCGTAGAAGCCAATGCCCGTCTTGAAAACCTGGATGCTCTGGTAAACAAAGTGGCACAGTATCAGACAGACTGTGAAGAGGAAACCTCCGATGAAGCAGCTTCTCTTAACGGACTTCTTGAAAATATTGCCTTGGTTGCAGATATTGATACGGTAGAGGACGATGCCGAACANNGGTAGAGGACGATGCCGAACAGGTTCTTCTGATGACGATCCACAGCGCCAAGGGACTGGAATTTCCAAATGTATATGTATGTGGAATGGAAGAAAATGTATTTCCGAGCGCGATGGCTCTCTATGATCTCTCGGATGATGAAATCGAAGAAGAACGCCGCCTGTGCTACGTTGCGATCACACGTGCCATGAAAACTCTGACATTGACCTGTGCAATGCAGCGCATGAAAAACGGTCAGCCAAACTTCAATTTTCCTTCCCGCTTTATCAGCGAGATCCCACGCTATCTGTTAAAGCAGACACAGGGTGTTGACTCACGTCCGAGGGCAAATTCACGCCCGTCGATCGACCGCACCGCCACATTGGAAGACATTTTCTCGCCGGCAAAAATATACTCCAAAGGATCCAAAAATCCATTTGCCGGAAATCCTTATATTCAAAAGGGAGTCAAAAAACCGGAAGTGACCGGCATCCCGGATTATGGAGAAGGAGACACCGTCTATCATATCAAATTTGGCAATGGTATCGTACGTTCTCTGAAACCTCTTGGCTCAGACTACGAGGTCGTCGTTGACTTTGACACGATGGGTCAGCGCAAACTCCGCGCTTCGTTTGCCAAGCTGCTAAAGATTGAGTAACTACTCAGGCCCCCTTCCATACATTGATCCTGAATAGTTACAAAAAAAATGAAAATTCACTAGTATATTTTGTGCAGATATGCTATACTAATACAAAAGGATATAAAACACAACTTTTCAGGAAAGGATGGTAGTGATTATGTGTGGAAAATTTGATGATCTTATGAATAACGCAAAAATCAGTCAGCTTATTTCAAAAAATAAAGTAGAGGAAGAAAGAAAATCCTGCATTTTGTGGGTACTTGCTATTATCGGAGCAATTGCTTCTGTGGCTGCGATTGCTTATGCTGTTTACCGCCATATGACTCCTCGCTATTTGGATGATTTTGATGGTGATTTTGATTACGATGAATTTGACGACGATTTCGATGACGACGATGATGTGGACGTTTATGTGAAATCCTCTGATAAGTAAAATTTTATTTTGACTTTAAAAAGGCAGTTGTCATAGCGATATGACAACTGCCTTTTATTTTTATTATTCATGTAACTATTCAGGACACCCCTTATTCACAAAGTTCTTTTGGCACATTGGAAAGTGCTACGGCAAGTGCTCCCGGTCCGATATGACAGGACACACTCAATGACAGGGGATCCATATACACTTGGGCATTCGGATACTCCTCAAGAATTTCTTCTTTAAATTTATCTGCCTCTGCTTTATCGTATGTATAGGCAATGTCAATCTCCATCTCTTCTTCCGAAAATCGTTTTTCGAAATCCGAGCGAATTGCTTTCAGCATCGTAGTCTTTGCCTGTTTCAACGTTTTTACTTTCGCATACGAATCCAGTTTTTCTCCTTGAATCTGAAGAACCGGTTTGATACGAAGAACCGTTCCGATTGCTGCGACTGCCGGTGTCAGACGACCGCCTTTTCGCAAATATTTCAATGTATTTACCATAATATAAATACTGCTCTGGAACTTATCTCTAAATAAAATATCATGAATTTCTTTGGCACTATATCCGCGCTCTGCAAGTTCTTTTGCCTGCTGTACACTTCTTCTCTGGGTAACCGAAATACGCTGATTATCTACAACAAAAACTTTCCCTTCAAATTCGTCTTCCTGCGCTAACATCATCGCAGTCGAACAGGAACTGCTGATCCCACTTGACATCGGGATATGCACGATCTCATCGTACTCTTCCAATTGCTCTTTCCAGGTCTGCATGATCGTATCCGGAGACGGCTGTGATGTCGATACTTCAGTCTTTTCATCCATCAGCGCCTCATAAAACTGTTCCTGGGTCATATCAATATCTTCGAAATGCTGCACTTCATTGATATAAAAAGGCATCGGGATCACAACGATCCCCAATTCTTTACTTTCCTTTTGTGTAATTCCGCTATTACTGTCTGTAATAATGCAAACTTTACTCATTCATTCACATCCTCTTCACGAAAACAAACAGGGCTTATCAACCAAAAACGATGATAAGCCCTGACCATAAACTACTATGTTCATTACTCAGCTGCTGCAATAATCTCTTTTTTATTGTAGCTGCCACAGTTTTTGCATACACGATGTGGCACCATCAATTCTCCACATTTGCTGCATTTAACTAAAGTAGGAGCAGTCATTTTCCAGTTTGCTCTACGTTTGTCTCTTCTTGCTTTTGAAGATTTATTCTTAGGACAGATTGACATGTCTTTACACCTCCTTAAAAACTCAAAACACTTTTACCATTATACCGTCAATGCGGTTATTTGTCAATACATTTTTTAAATATTATTTTACCAGTTCCATGGTCTCACGTGCGATGGCAAGCTCTTCGTTTGTTGGAACAACCAAAACTTTTACTTTACTGTTTGGTGTAGAAACAATCGTCTCTTCTCCACGAACACCGTTCTTTTCTTTATCAATCTCTACTCCGAGATATCCAAGGAAACTGCATACATATTCACGCATGATACCATTGTTCTCGCCAAGTCCTGCTGTAAATGCGATGGCATCTACACCGTTCATTGCCGCAGTATACGCACCAATGTATTTTGCTACACGATATCCAAATACATCCTGTGCAAGCTGTGCTTTCTTATTTCCCTCATCGGCTGCTTTTTCCAGATCACGGAAGTCGCTGGAAACTCCGGAAAGTCCATATACACCGGACTCTTTGTTCAGAATCTTCATTATGTCTTCCAGAGATTTGTCCATTGCATGAGCAAGATACTCGATGATCGCCGGATCAATGTCACCACTACGTGTACCCATTACCAGACCTTCCAGTGGAGTAAGTCCCATACTGGTATCTACGGATTTGCCATTTTTCACTGCGGATACGCTGGCACCATTTCCAAGGTGGCATACGATCACTTTGGAATTTTCAGGATCCAGTCCTGCCAGTGCGATCGCGCGTTTGGATACAAAGCTGTGACTTGTTCCGTGGAAGCCGTAACGGCGTACTTTATATTTTTCATAGCATTCATATGGAAGTCCATACATAAATGCGGTTGGTTCCATGGTCTGATGGAATGCCGTATCAAATACTGCTACATTTGGCACACCCGGCATAATTGCCTGGCACGCACGGATTCCAATCAGGTTTGCCGGATTGTGAAGCGGCGCAAGTGGATTACACTCTTCAATTGCTGCCATAACTTCATCATTTATTACTACAGAAGAAGCAAATTTTTCTCCACCGTGCACGACACGATGACCAATTGCATCGATCTCTTTCAAATCACTGATTACACCATATTTTTCGTCTGTCAATTCGTCCAAAACCATCTGAACAGCTACTTCATGGTCTGGCATATCCTTATTGATAACAACCTTTTCTCCCCCTGCCGGAGTATGGTTCAAACGTCCGTCGATTCCGATTCTCTCGCAAAGACCTACTGCCAATGCCTTTTCTGTCTGTGCATCAATCAATTGATATTTCAAAGATGAACTTCCACAATTGATTACTAAAACTTTCATCATTTTTCCTTCTTTCTGCTTTTATTTTCAAATCCGTAACGAAGTCGTTACAAAAACTCACACTTTTTAATTATACAACTGTGGATATGAAATTTCAATAGCAAAAAGGCAATTTTACACAAAAAATATTCCGATGGAATTCGGTCCGGTATGGCAGGCAGAGACCGGATCCAATGGCTGCATGATAATCTTTTTTACAAATTCTGACTTTTCCATCTGCTTCGCCACATAACAGGCATCCTCGTGACAGTCTCCATGACTGATGTAGATCGTCTGTGGTTCGGTAAGCCCGGTCAAAGCAAATGCCGCCAGCTCCTGTAATGCCTTTTTTCTTCCCCGTACCTTTCCCACCTGATGCAGTTTTCCGCCATCCTGCATCGAGAAAAGCAGTTTTATCTTCAATACACTTCCTGCCGTGGATAGAACCGCATTTGCCCGTCCGCTCCGCCGCAGAAAGCCAAGATCATCCACAGTAAAAAGCGTATGAATCCGCCATCTTCTCTGACAGCACCACGCATACGCAGCACCGATTTCCTCCCCGCGTCTGCGGATCTTTACCGCATCAAAAACCAGACTCCCCTCACCTAAACCTATCGCAAAACTATCCACCGCATACCATTTCCGCTCCGGATATTTTTTTGCTTCATAGCTGAGCACCCGCTCCATCATATGAAATGTGCCACTCAGTTTGGAAGATAACCCAATATACAAAATATCTTTTCCTTCTGCCAGAAGGTTTTGTACCAGTTTTTTCGCTGCCCTCTGATTGCTCATCGAAGTGGAGATACGTTTTTCCTTCCGCAGTTTCTCATAAAACAACGCATAGGCTTCTCTTTCCCCCTCGATGCTCCCGCTGTATTCTTTCTCTCCTGCGATCCACATAAGTGGCAGCACATAAACCTCATGTTTTTCAATAAATGGCTTTGGTAAATTTGATGTAGAATCCGTCACAATCGCAAATGAAAACATCCGACCACTCCTTTTTTTCTACTAGTATGTGGCATATTTGAGAAAATTATACATACGTTATACCAATATAACTCCGGAGGGACTCCCATGCTTTTTTTCCTGTTTTTTATTCTGGCTTTCCTTCTGCTGTTTCCGGAAACGGTGTGCAGTGGGGCAAAAGATGGGCTTTTTTTATGGGCAACCGTCGTCCTCCCGTCCCTCTTTCCCTTCTGTCTCTGCACGTCTTTGATCCGTACTTATACAAGCGGGTCATTTTCCAAATATTTCCTTTTATTTGCCGGCATTCTGTCCGGTTATCCGATCGGGGCAAAACTTTCCGGTGAGCTGTATCAAAAAGGTGTTCTGTCTTACCGCAGTGCGGTTTTCTTTTCCGGTTTTACCAATAATGCCAGTCCGATGTTTGTCATCTATTTTGTCGGCGGCTCTCTCCTCCACCTTGGAAATGACTGCTATCTCTTTTATCTCCTGCTTTTGCTCTCCTCTTTCTCAGGGAGCCTGTGTATCTGGCTTTTGCTTCACAGGAAGTCCGATTGCAGCCATTTTCCGTCCACAGCAGCGGCAATAAAAAAAGAGTCTTCTGACTCTCTGTCTCTTTTTGAACAATTTGATCTTGAATTAAATCATTCTGCGGAACTTCTCATCAAGATCGGATGCTATATTCTTATATTTTCGGTTCTTACTTCTTTTTTGAAACAAATGGTTTTTTTCGGTTCTGTCCCAACTTCCCTTTTGTGCGGCGTTCTGGAGATCACAACCGGAAATCATCTATTATGTCAAAGTCTCGCCGATTCGCCTGTAAAAACAGCCCTTTCTCTTGCCATCACCTCGTTCGGCGGCTTGTGCGCACTGGCACAGACCAACAGTGTGATTCAAAAGAATGGGCTGTCTATCTTCTGGTATGCCGGCAGCAAATTACTCAGCGCTGTCTTCGCTTTCTTCCTGTGCCTGCTCTGGCTGCGGTGCTGAGGCACCCTGAATCTGAGCCATCAATTCACTCCGGTTCGCCTTGATCACTTCAATATCACGTTTCAATGCACTGATAAGCATCGTGGACTTGCTCTCCATCTCTTTGAGAGACGTTCCAATATTCCTTCCTACCTGAGAAAGCAGATCACTGGTATAATACAAAGCGGAAGTACGTACCTGGTCGCTCTCCTGCACTGCCTGATTCAAGATCTGTTCTGCCTGACTCTGTGCCTGTGCCATGATCTGCTCTGCCTGTGCATAAGCACTCTGTACCAGATCACTTTCATTCAGAAGCTGCGCTGTCTGCTGTTGTGCCTGACTGCGGATCTGCTCTGCTTCTGCGTTAGCTTTGGCTAAAATCTGATCTCTGTTATTAATAATCTTCTGATATGTACGAATTTCTTCCGGTGCACACATACGGAGTGCATCGAGAAGGTCATACAATTCATCTTTTGCAACCGTCACTTTATTCGGATACAATTTTGCCGGTTTACAATTTTCTACATAATCATAGATTTCGTCAATCGCTTTTTCAATTCTTGATGGGTTCATATATTTTACCTGATCCTTTCTATCTTTCCTTTTTTACGCGCAGAAAAATGTGCTTATTCGTCTTATATTCTTTTACTTTTTCAATCTCGTATATATTTTCGTCAATAAAATCAATCGGAGTTTCAAGGGCTGCCTCAAAGATCACTAACGTATCCTCTTTTACAATGTCGGACTGTCCGATCAATTGTGCCAGTTTCTCCTCAAACCCTTTCCGGTACGGCGGATCAGCATAAATAATATCAAATGCGATCCCCTGTTTTTCAAGTTTGGACACCGCATAGGTTACCTCTACCGGCAGTACTACTGCCTGATCCTCTAAATGTGTCTTTGCCAGATTGGCTTTGATACAGCGCAACGGCTCTTTTCCAAATTCTACCAGATATGCC
>FR894076.1:10764-41909 GCA_000434115.1 Roseburia sp. CAG:309
ATCGCTCCGGGAACATCGTCCTGAATGATATTAAATAACGTCTCTTTAATCCGGTCTGTCGTAGGCCGTGTATCCTTCCCTTCCGGTGCAATCAATGGCAGCCTGCGGGCTGTCCCTGCAATCACTCGCATACTATTTCTCCCTTGCAAATATTTTTCATCCCAACATCATTGTAAACGATATTGAACTATTTTTCAACTGTTTTATAACGAAACATTTCCCATATAGGAATTTAATTTTTCGACAAGACGGCGGTTTTTCTTATAAAACATGGTAACCTCATCAAAAGCATAATTCTTTGCTTCCTCATTTGCCGCTTTTAATACCGGCGCATCCTCATAGATGTCCGCAAGAGAAAACAGTTTGTCACCACTTTGCATCACGCCAAAGAAATCTCCCTGTCCACGCAGTTTCAGATCCTCTCTTGCAATCTCAAAACCGTCATTCGATCCGGCAAGGATGGAAAGCCGTTCTTTTCCTTCTTTGCTCTCTTTTCCATACATTAAAATGCAGTAGGACTGCTCTTTTCCCCGTCCGACGCGGCCGCGAAGCTGGTGAAGCTGGGCAAGCCCAAAGCGCTCTGCATTTTCAATCATCATTACCGTCGCATTCGGAACATCGATGCCAACTTCAATGACGGTCGTCGATACGAGAATATCGGTCGTTCCCTCAATAAAGCGCTGCATCACTTCATTTTTTTCCTTCGGCTTCATTTTTCCATGCAGACACTCGATCGTTATTCCTGCCGGAAAGATTTCTTTTAACTGCTCCGAATACATCACTACACTCTCCAGTGCAACTTCTTCTTTTTCTTCTACCATCGGACAGATGATATATACCTGCCGCCCTTTTTCAATCTGATCTTTCATGAACCGGTACGCCTGCGGGCGGTAATCGGTACCCACGACACAGTTTTTGATTGGCAGACGGTTGGCAGGAAGCTCGTCCATGATGGACAAGTCCATATCCCCATACAAAACCAGCGCAAGTGTTCTTGGAATTGGCGTCGCACTCATCGCAAGAACATGTGGTGCCTCTCCCTTTTCCATCAGTTTTTCACGCTGGCGTACGCCAAAACGATGCTGCTCATCTGTGATGACAAGTGCCAGATTGGAAAATTCCACATTATCCTGTAGTATCGCATGGGTTCCCACGACGATATCCCATTCCCCCTCTGCTAATTTCTGTTTTCCTTCTCGCTTTTCCTTTGCTGTCATCGATCCAATCAACAATCCGATCTTCACTCCATACGGGGCGAGCATCGCCTCCAGCGACTCCTTATGCTGCATCGCAAGCACTTCCGTCGGCACCATAAAAGCCCCCTGCTCCCCATTGCACACGGCAAGAAACAGCGCCATAACGGCAACCACGGTCTTTCCGGAACCAACATCTCCCTGCACCAGACGATTCATTGTCATTCCGCCCGTCATATCTTTTTCAATTTCTTCGTATACCCTTTTTTGTGCGGATGTCAGTTCATAAGGGAGGTTTTTTGCAAATTCTTCCAATTTTTCACTTTGCGACATAACATGGGAACTCGGTTTATAGTTTTTGATACGGATTGCCTGCAATGCTGCCTGATACAGGAAAAACTCATCAAATACAAGCCGCTTTCTGGCTTTTCGATATTCCAGTTGATTTTTGGGGAAATGAATGTCATGGATAGCCTTGCGATATGCAAGAAGATTTTGACGCTTCCGGAGATCCGCAGGCAGAAATTCCGCTGCCCCCTCCAGCGAACCGATGGCATCACGCACTGCCTTCTCGACAGCATGATTGGTGAGACCTGCGGTCAGCGGATAGATTGGGTGCATTCTTCCAACCTGCTTAAAAAATTCATTTTTGCTATACATTTTCGGCTGCTCAAGCACCAGTTTTCCGTTTTTTCTACCAACTTTGCCACGCAGAATATAGCGGGTTCCCATTTTTAAACGGTTCGCCAAAAACGGCATATTAAACCACGTAACGGGAATCCGTCCGGTTTCGTCTTCGAGTACGATAGACAGGATTTTCAGCCTTGCTGTCGTATGGATGGATGGGCGGCAGGCAATAACGCCCTCTACTGCTGCCATCTCGCCTTCTTCCACCTCTGCGATCTTGACCATATCATGAAATTCATCGTATTCTCTTGGATAGTGTTCCAAAAGATCTCCTACGTTCCAAATATCCAATTTATGGAAACGCTGTTCTGCCTTTTCCCCAACGCCTTTTATCTGGCGAATGCTGTCCTCATATCTCATAGCTGCTCCGTAATTTTATTCTGCGCCAATGTGAATCTCATCCAGCGCAAGATCCACATACATACTGATTTCTTCTTCCGGCATTTTCGTATAGTCTGCCAGTTCTTCCAACGTTGCCAGACGTCCCCATTCCTCGGCAAGCACTTTTGTCGCTTCATGGATCAGATTGGTCTTGGCAACAATGCTATTTTCCATGCCTTTACTTGCCATCTGTTCATCGGCCAGTTCAATCATCCTTGCTTTGACATAACGATCCAGTTCTTTCTTTACATCCGATATTTCCGGATTTCCACAAAGTTCTTCAACTGCCAGCAAAAGACTTAAATTTCCTTCCTGAATCAGATCCTCCAGAGGCACCCCACGGTTTTTATACTTTGCCGCCAGTGTTACCACACGCTGCAAATGGGATTCCACCACACGATGAGAGACTTCCGCTTCTCCTGCCAGAAGCCGCTCATACAGCAGCTGTCTTTCTTCGTCTGAACAGGGTTCCAATTCCCGTAATTCACGGCGGTATACGGTAAGATATTGGGAATCTTTCGTACTCATTGACGGATTTTTTCCCTCTTTTGCCTGAAATGTTTCTTTTGCCGTAACGCCTTCGACCTCGATGTGATGTTCTTCCAGAAATTCATATACCAGTTTAAGCTGGGATTTCTGTAGTTTCATATCCTGACAAAAATCATCCACCTGTTCTTTGGTAATACGGTTTTCATTTGTCTTGGCAAACTCAACGAGGTCAAGCATCTGCCGCATAAATTCATTCTGATCTCTCATGGCTTTCCTCCAGATATCACTCTTATTCCGGCTTGCGTTCTGCTGCAAAATGATAGATTTTCTTCACATCATCGCTTGCAAGTTTTACATAATTTCCTTCTGTCTTACGGTTTCCAAGAAGTTTTTCCGTCATTCGGTCAATATCTTCCTCTTTGGCTCCAATTTCTTCAAAGGTAAGTGGCATACCGATTTTCTTTAAAAATGCCTCAAAAGCTTCGATTCCTTTCAAAGCGGTCGCTTCATCTGTTTCCTGTGGTTCAATCTCCCATACACGGGTAGCAAACTGTACCAGTTTATGCGGATTGATCTTAAGCACATAACGCATCCAAGCCGGTGTGATCACTGCAAGTCCGGCACCATGTGTCACATCATACATTGCAGAAAGTTCATGCTCAATGTGGTGGCTTGCCCAGTCCTGAACACGTCCGACACCACATACGTTATTGTGTGCAAGCATCCCTGCCCACATGATGTTGGCACGCGCTTCGTAGTTATTCGGATCCTCAATGATACGCGGTGCCTCATAGATCATGGTTTTTAATACCGCTTCACAGAGACGGTCTGTAATCTCCACTTCTTCCGTATTGGAAAAATAACGCTCGCAGATATGGATCATAATGTCTGTCGCGCCTGCTGCCGACTGATACGGAGGCAGGGTGCATGTCAATTCCGGATTCATAATGGAAAATTTCGGACGAAGATGCTCCGAAGCTGCACCTTTCTTAAATCCGGTCTCTTCATTATTGATTACGGTATTCATAGATCCTTCGGAACCGGCTGCCGCAATCGTCAGGATCGTTCCGATCGGGAGTGCCTTTTCAATCGTTGCCTTTTTCTCATAGAAATCCCAGAAATCACCATCATAACAAGTTCCTGCTGCGATTGCCTTGGAAGAGTCGATCGTACTTCCGCCGCCTACGGCGAGGATAAAATCGACACCTTCTTTTTTACACAACTCAATGCCCTCATATACCAGACCGCTTCGTGGATTTGGCTTAACGCCTCCAAGTTCTACATAATCAATCTTTTCCTCTTTCAGGCATTTTGTTACACGGTCGTACAACCCGGAACGTTTGATGGATCCTCCTCCATAATGAAGAAGCACTTTGGTTCCGCCAAAACGGCGGATCAACTGACCGACATGAGCCTCGGCTCCTTTTCCAAAATCAAAATAAGTTGGTGCATAAAATGTAAAATTATCCATATTCGACCTCTCTTTTATATTTTACTATTCAGGACAATTCACGGACTCTCAGACAGTGGTCCTGAATAGTTACAGTAAATGTATATTTCCTTTTTCTGCTTCTGCCATCATCTCATCCGGCCACAGGGATGCCTGTACTTCCCCGATATGCGCTTTTCGTAAAAAGAACATACAGATACGGGACTGGCCAATTCCGCCTCCGATGGTATATGGCAGTTTGCCTTCCAGCACTTCCTTCTGAAATGGAAGATTTTTCCTTTCTTCGCAGCCGGCTTTTTTCAGCTGCTCTTCCAGTGCCTTTTCGTCCACACGGATTCCCATGGAAGAAAGTTCCAGTGCAATATCAAGAACCGGATAATATACAATAATATCTCCGTTCAAAGACCAGTCATCATAATCCGGCGCACGTCCGTCATGAGGTTCGCCGCTTGCCAGTTTATCTCCGATCTTCATAAGGAAAATCGCACCATGCTCTTTTGCTGCCAGATATTCTCTCTCTTTTGGAGTCTTATCCGGATATTTTTCCTCCAGTTCATATGTTGAAACAAACGTAATATCCTGTGGAAGTGTTTTCTTTATGTAAGAATATTTTACAGACATATAGTCCTCTGTCTCCTCCAGAGACTGATATACTTTGCACACGATTTCTTTTAATGTGGCTTCATTTCTCTGTGCTTTCTCAATGATACGTTCCCAATCCCACTGATCGACAAAGATGGAATGGATATTGTCGGTATCCTCATCGCGGCGGATCGCATTCATATCGGTATACAATCCCTCGCCGACGGAAAATCCATACCGTTTCAACGCATGACGTTTCCATTTTGCCAGAGAATGCACAATCTGTACAACGCGGTCATTCTGTTCGCGGATTCCAAAGGAAACCGGACGCTCCACACCGTTCAGATCATCGTTTAATCCCGTTTCCGGTGCTACGAATAACGGGGCTGACACACGAGTCAGATTCAGATTTGTCGCCAGTGCTCTCTCAAAAAAATCTTTTACTTCTTTAATCGCCACTTCTGTCTCGCGGACATCAAGGGCGGATTGATAACCTTCAGGTACCTTCATTTCTGCCTCCTATAAATCACAGTTATTTACGGTTCTTGGGAATGGAATGACGTCACGGATATTGGACATTCCGGTCAGATACATCACACATCTCTCAAATCCAAGACCAAATCCGGCGTGGCGGGTAGAACCATATTTTCTCAGATCAAGATAGAACTCATAGTCCTCTTTGCGAAGTCCGCATTCTTCCATACGTGTGACCAGTTTGTTATAATCGTCCTCACGCTGACTTCCTCCGATGATCTCGCCGATTCCCGGAACCAGACAATCCATTGCTGCAACCGTCTTTCCATCTTCGTTCATTTTCATATAAAACGCTTTGATCTCTTTTGGGTAATCGGTTACAAATACCGGACGCTTAAATACTTCTTCGGTCAGATAGCGCTCATGCTCCGTCTGAAGATCTGCCCCCCAGGATACTTTGTACTCAAATTTGTCATTGTTCTTCTCAAGAATTTCAATTGCTTCTGTATATGTAACATGTGCAAATTCAGAATTTGCCACATGCTCCAGTCTTTCAATCAGTCCTTTGTCCACAAAACGGTTAAAGAAATCCATCTCTTCCGGTGCATGTTCCAGCACATAGCGAATGACATATTTTAACATCCCCTCTGCCAGCAGCATATCATCCTTCAGATCTGCAAATGCGATCTCCGGCTCGATCATCCAAAACTCTGCTGCATGACGGGTCGTATTGGAATTTTCCGCACGGAATGTCGGGCCAAACGTATAAATATTTTTAAATGCCTGTGCATAAGTCTCGCCATTGAGCTGTCCGCTTACCGTCAGATTGGTTTCTTTTCCAAAGAAATCCTGACTGTAATCAATGCTGCCATCTTCGTTCTTCGGCACATTTTTCAGATCCAGTGTCGTAACCTGGAACATTTCTCCGGCACCTTCACAGTCACTTCCCGTAATCAATGGTGTATGAACATATACAAATTCACGTTCCTGGAAAAATTTGTGAATTGCATACGCAATCAGAGAACGCACACGGAATACCGCCTGAAACGTATTTGTTCTCGGACGCAGATGACTGATCGTACGCAGATATTCAAAAGAATGTCTCTTCTTCTGAAGCGGATAATCTCCACTTGAAGCCCCTTCAATCTCCACACCGGATGCCTGAATCTCAAATGGCTGCTTTGCTTCCGGAGTCGCTACCAGCGTTCCTTTTACGATTACGGCAGCTCCTACATTTAATTTGGAAATTTCTTCAAAATTGTCTAGTGTATCACTGTATACTACCTGAATGGGTTCAAAAAACGTTCCGTCATTGACAACGATAAATCCAAATGTTTTTGACGCACGGATGCTTCGCACCCAGCCACCTGTCGTTACTTCCTTTCCAATATATTGTTCGCGGTCACGAAAAAAACTTCGTACACTTGTTAATTCCATGTTTTCTTTCCTCCATTGTTCTCTATTCATTTTCCCATTCTCGTAACGATTCCGGTCTTATCGGCAAAGGAAATCCTGAATCGTTATAAAAAAACCTCTATGAATATTTATACACCATTTTACGGATTATTGCAAGGATATCTCCCGCAGCTTTTCATATTTTTCTTTGGCTTTCTGCGCGGCTCTGGCAAAAAGGATCTCTGCCCGTTCCGGATTTTCCCGGGAAAGTCTCTCGTAGCGCAGTTCTCCCTTCAAAAATTCCTCATACGAAAGTTTTGGCTCTCCGGAATCTAAAACAAATGGGTTCTCTCCCTTTCTGCCTCGTTCCGGGCAAAAACGGAATAAGTGCCAATACCCGGAAAGCACCGCATTTTTTTCCTCTTCAACCGCTTTTCCCATACCTTTCCGAATGCCGTGATTGATACACGGTGCGTACGCAAGAATCAGCGACGGCCCGTCATGCGCTTCTGCTTCTGTCAGCGCTTTGATCGTCTGATTGTAATCTGCGCCAAGTGCCACCTGTGCCACATACACATTGTCATAGCACATCGCAATGGCGGCGAGATTTTTCTTTTCTTTCTCATTTCCCTGCGACGCAAATTGGGCAATCGCTCCCTGCGGAGTCGCTTTGGATGCCTGTCCTCCGGTGTTCGAATACACTTCGGTATCAAAGACAAGGATATTGATGTCCTCGCCGCTGGCAAGCACATGATCCAGCCCACCATAACCGATATCGTACGCCCAGCCGTCTCCGCCGAAAACCCACTGACTCTTCTTTGAAGCAAAATCTTTCAATTGCAGGATTTCCTGTTGTAACCGGTTCGGATTTTTCTGCCGTTCATAATATGCTGTCATTTTCTGTACGGCGGCAGCATTTTTTGCCCCCTCTGACCAGCTTTCCAGATAGGATTGCAAGAGTTCCTTTTCTTCGCCTTCCGCTTCTCCCAGCCGGCTCCTTCCGCTTCTCCCAGCCGGTCATTTACCGCCTCAAATACCCGTTTTCGAAGTGTCTTCTGTGCCATCATCATGCCAAAACCAAATTCGGCGTTATCTTCAAACAGCGAATTTGCCCAGGCAGGTCCTTTTCCCTGTGCATTTGCCGTGTAGGCACACGATGGCGCGGAGCCTCCCCAGATAGAGGAACACCCGGTTGCGTTGGCAATGTATAACCGTTCTCCAAATAACTGTGTCACCAGTTTGGCATACGGTGTTTCCCCACATCCGGCACATGCTCCGGAATATTCCAGCAGTGGCTTTTTAAACTGACTTCCCTTTACCGTCGTTTCCGCAAATTTTTCCAGAAGTTCGGGCACATTTTCGTGGTTTTCTCCGTAATCGTACAATGGCTGCTGTGTCATCGCCTCGCCGGATGGGATCATTTCCAGTACATTATTTTTCTTATTTCCCGGACAGATATCCGCACAGTTTCCACAGCCGGTACAATCAAGCGGTGATACGGTAATGGCAAAAAGCCGATCGTCCATCCCACGAAGTTTCGTAAAAATCCCCTCCGGTGCGTGATCTCGTTCCTCCTCGCTGATCACCAGAGGGCGGATGCAGGCATGCGGGCACACGAAAGAACACGCATTGCATTGAATGCACCCTTCCGGATTCCATCTTGGGCTTTGGATGCCGACACCGCGTTTTTCATAGGCCGCCGTTCCTACCGGCATCGTACCATCCGCATATGCCACAAATTCCGAAACCGGCAGTTCATCGCCCCGCTGCGAATTCATTTTCCACTGAATGGTCTTTACATAATGCAGAAACGAAGTCGTTTCTTCCTGTGTCAGCGTCTTTATATTTTCCAGTTTTTTCCATTCTTTTTTCACTTCAATTTTTCGGAATTTTGTCATTCCCTGTTCGATTGCTTTCCGGTTCTGCGCTACGACTGCCTGTCCTTTTTTCCCGTACGTTTTTTCTGCCGCTTCTTTCAAAAGTGCCTCCGCCTTTTCTACCGGCAGAATCCCGCTGATGGCAAAAAATGCCGCCTGCAAGATCGTATTGATCCGACCGCCCAATCCAATCTCTTTTCCAATAGCAAATCCGTCAATACAATAAAAATCAATTTCCTTTTCTGCCAGCATCTGTTTTACTTTTACCGGCAGTTTTTCTTCCACCTCATCCGGCGTCCACGGGCAGTTTAATAAAAATGTGCCACCTCTCCGCAAATCCTGTACCATATCATAACGTTCCAGATAGGCGGGCATATGACAGGCAACAAAATCTGCCTGATACACCCGGTACGCCGAACGGATCGGCTGCTTTCCAAACCGCAGGTGAGAAATGGTAACACCGCCGGATTTCCGCGAATCGTATTCAAAATATGCCTGCACCTGAAGCGGCGTATTTTCTCCAATGATCTTGATCGAATTTTTGTTGGCTCCTACTGTTCCATCGGCACCCATTCCCCAGAATTTGCATTCGTAAGCACATTCTCCTGTCATTTCCACCGGATACGGCTTGAGTGATAGATGAGTTACATCATCACAGATCCCTATTGTAAAGTTCTTAGTATGGTAATTTTTGTAAACTGCCGCAATATCCCCCGGCGTAACATCCTTCGATCCCAAACCGTATCTTCCGCCAAATACCGGAACCGAAGCATACGGGCTGTCTTTCAGTGCCGCTACAATATCGAGGTACAACGCCTCTCCTACTGCCCCCGGCTCTTTGGAACGGTCTAACACCGTAATCTGTTTTACACTTTTCGGAAGTGCTGCAAGCAGATGTTTCTTGGAAAACGGACGGAACAGGCGCACCTGCACAAGTCCGATCTTTTGTCTGCCTGCCTGCTGCATGGCATCTATCGTCTCTTTGATCGTATCGCAGACCGATCCCATCGCCACAATCACATGGGTTGCCTCTTTATCCCCATAATAGTCAAACAAATGGTAATCTGTCCCCGCACGTTCATTGACCTCGTTCATCGTATCCTCTACAATTTCCGGCAGTCTGTCATAATACCCGTTTGCCGCCTCGCGAACCTGGAAAAATATGTCAGGATTTTGTGCTGTCCCCCGCTGTACCGGATGTTCCGGATTCAACGCCCGCTTACGAAAGGCATCGACTGCTTCACGGGGAAGCATTTCCTGAAGCGAAATGTCATCCCACACTTTGATCTTCTGAATCTCATGTGATGTGCGGAACCCGTCAAAAAAATGTAGAAACGGAATCCGCCCCTGAATTGCTGCCACATGGGCGACTGCTCCCAAATCCATCACTTCCTGTACGTCGGAAGCACAAAGGATCGCACAGCCTGTCTGACGGCAGGCGTAGATATCCGAATGATCGCAGAAAATGGACAGCGCATGCGTCGCCAGCGCTCTGGCTGCCACATGAATGACTGCCGGAAGAAGTTCTCCAGCCATTTTGTACAGGTTTGGCACCATCAAAAGAAGCCCCTGGGATGCGGTATACGTCGTCCCAAGAGCTCCTGCCTGCAATATCCCATGAAGGGCACCGGCAGCCCCTGCTTCGGACTGCATCTGCCGGATCAGCGGAGCATGTCCAAATGCATTTTTCTTTTCCTTTGCCGCCCATTTTTCCGTATATTCTGCCATCGGCGACGACGGTGTAATCGGATATACTGCCACCGCTTCCGTAAAAGCATAAGATACATAGGCTGCTGCCATATTGCCATCCATAGTCTGTGTTTTTCTTTCCATAAGATCCCCCTTTTCCTGCGTATCCTTTTACGCAAACATTGTCTTACTAAAAGGATATGCGGAAAGTGGGAAAATTATTCTTGATTTTTCGGCATAAAGAACCGGTCTTTAAACATAACGTCCATCAATATACGGTATTCTTCCTCATTTGCTTCTGCCTTTAAACCGGCAAAGGTCTCGTCGTCGAAATACATCTGAGGACTCATTACCGCAGAGGCTTTCTTTGCCGTCGCATTAAATAACATGATCTTATTTACTCCCGGTGCAGCATTCCATTCACTCCAGATATTCAGTCCCTCTGCATTCGGAGAGCCGTTCAACAAAAAGCCACCCACATATTTCTGCATAATACTTGTCAGTTCTTTCCTGCCTGCTTTGTTTTCCGAGCGGATCGCATTTGGCGAAAGCTCCGGATTTTCATTCTTATACGATCCCCTCAAAAAATCTTTGGACACACCATGAGCCGCTCCTACATACGTACTGTATGCAGCATCCGTTACAGCCGGATCCGTTCCCCATAAAAAGCGGTACGCATATACTGGTTGATGCAAAGTATCCTGTGAAAGCAGATTGGCGGTTTCTTCAATATAATGCTCGGACTGGAATAAACTTCCATACCGGATTGCAAGCTGCATCACATGGTCAAATGTAGTCGTCGGTGCTGCATTTACTGCCCCGGTAATATCTGTTTTCATCGCAAAACTGGAAAATTCTGTAGCATCGCTTCCCAAAATCACCGGAACACGATTATAGTTTCCACTTGCAATGACGTTAAATCCCTCTTTCGGGATTACGGTTCCATCGTTAAATCCCTGTGGAAACAAGTTCAGCCGCAGGGCAGACGAACAATACATATTGGCGACTTCCGCCGTCGTAAGACTGTAAAACAAAGCCCGGATGGTCGCATTGTCTGCGGACTGTATATATTTTAATGCCTTTTCTTTGGTCGCATAGGTTCCCCGGTTCACTAAAACCGTCGCCAGTTTACTTTCGGAAGACTCCTCCCCCTGCTCCTGCGTACAGGTCTGGCAGCCACCGCTAAACGCAATTACTTTATGAAACAGCCCCTTCATCTGCGGTGAGATCATACAAAGCATCACATTTCTTGCCCCCGCAGAGAAACCGGACAAGGTTACATTTCCTGCATTTCCCCCAAAATTTCCAATTTCTGTCTGCACCCATTGAAGCGCCGCCTTGATATCCAGCAAGGTAAAGTTTCCACTGTTTTCCTCTGCTGTTCCGGTCTGCAACGCCGGATGACTCAGGTAGCCAAATGCCCCCAGACGATATTCTACCGAGACAACAACCGCCTTCGCTGACGCGGCAAATTTGGAAAAATCTGTGTTTGCCGTACCGGACGCATTTCCTCCCCCGTGCAGATAAACCATAACCGGCAGATTCTTTTCTGTCGTGTTCGGACGATAAATGTTTACATACAGACAATCTTCTGTTCCCTGATAATTTACCCCATCTCCATAACAAGCTGCTCCCGATTTTGGAATACGTGCATACAATGTTCCTGTCCATGCACTGACGGGCTGCGGAGCCTTCCAGCGGTTGCTTCCTCCTGTCGAGGCCCCATAAGGGATCCCATACCAGATCAGCGACGTGGCATCACTGCTCTTCGTGCCTTTTACATTTCCTTTTGTCGTAGTACGCACTGTCCCTTCTGCCACTTTAACCCGGACCGTTTTTTTGCTGTTTCCATCCTTCGAATATATCGTAATACTTGTACTGCCGGATGTCAGAGAGGTCACTTTTCCCTGCGCAGATACCTTTACAACCTCCGGCTTCTTCACTTCATAGTATAATTTTGTATAGGAGGCGCTTTCTGGTTTTGCCACGGCTTCCAACCGGGCGCTTCCTCCAAATGGAATCGTGATCTGTGTTGCCGGAACCGTAATTTTCTTTACTTTCTTTCCGACAATCACGCGGATTACAACTACTTTTTTCTTATTCTTATCGTAGCCGCGCAGATAGGCTTTTCCCTTCTTTTTGGCAATCAGTTTGCGGTTCGCCTTTACTTCTACAATCTTGGATTTTGTAGACTTCCACGTAAGATTGCGGTACTTTGTCACATCGTTTTTGGTAAACGGGTGACTTTTCAACAGTTTGGCGATGGTCCGACTGTCTCCCCTTTGCATCGTATATACCGTTTTCTCCTGCGCCTGTATTGTTTTCGCGCCACAAAAAAATGTACCAGCTCCGAAGAGCAGGCACATTAGAATCATCATTTTAACTATCTTTCTGCTATTCATGCGTATGCCTCATTTCTACTCTTTGTCGTGAACGGTTACATTCTATCGGTAACATAAAGCAAAAATATGGCATACTGATAAAAATCTTTAGATATCGGCATCGACCTCGATTCCTTTCAAATCATCCATCAAAAGGTTCAGATCATCGACCATTTTCTTAATTTCCTTATCGGCATCTTCTTTTCTCTTAGACTGCTCAGCAAGTTTTTCAGCAAGTGTATCTTCCGTCTTATCCGATTTCGTTTCTTCCTGTTTCTCTTTCCTCTTTTGCGCTTCTTCCTTTGCTTTGTCCATTTTCTCTTCAATATTCTTTTTCGCATCGTCCAGCAGGGAAGCTGCCAGTTCTTTGGCACTTTGAATCAATAAATCTTCTGCCTCATTTGATGCGTCTACCATCGCATGACTTTTCAGCCGCTCTACCTTCACATCCGAAACAGTCTGTCCATATGTTTTTGCAAGCGAACGGTTTTCTTCCACATTTTTCCATATTTGTTTCATGCGCTCATCAATATCTTTTATGTTTTGAGCCACGACAGGATCTTCCGCCTGAGAAAGCATCTCGTTCCGCTGCTCCTTCAGATCCGTCAATTCTTTTAACTGATCGGTGGTGTCCGCAAGAAGAACTTCCCGTTTTTCTTTCATCTCTTTCACGCTGAGATCCGTCTTTTTATCACTCTCAAATACATTGCCAACCAGCTTATCTGCACGTTTTTTCGCCAATGTACTGCGGACGGATTTCGCATTATCCGAATTCTGTCTGCCAAATGGCAGTTTCTTCTCATTGTATTGATTTACATTAATGTTGATATTCATATCTCACGCCTCCATTCGTTCGATAATCTTTGCCGTCTGACGATATACATCCGATGGGTCTTCATCCATGAAAAACGTTCCATCTTCATACAAAATCTTACCGTCTACCATCGTCATTCGGACATTTTCCTTGCTTCCGCTATATACCAGATTTTTCAAAAGGTCATGCTCCGGCTGCATATTCGGGCGTTCCATGTCAATACGTATGATATCTGCCAGTTTGCCTTCTGCCAGACAATCACAGTCCTCTAACCCCATTACAAGAGCACCCTGTGTCGTCGCCATGGAAAGAACATCGTCTGCCTTCATCGCCGATGCATCTTTGTGATACACTTTTGGCAGAACCGATGCAAGATACATCTCACGGAACATATCCAAAGCATTGTTACTTGCCGGTCCGTCTGTTCCAAGCGCTACCGGAATCCCGGCTTCCATCAATCCGCAAAGATCGGCAATTCCGCTTGCTAACTTAAGATTTGACGACGGATTGGATACGATCGCGAGTTTGTTTTTCTGGCAAATTTTCTTATCCTCTTCGGACATCCAGACCCCATGAAAGCCCCCGCCACCATGAGCAAACATACCAATAGAATCCAAAAACCCAAACGGGGAAACATGATACTTTTCATAACATTCCTCGACCTCTTTCTTTGTTTCTGCTATATGCGTATAGACCGGCTTGCGAAGATCCATAGCAATCTTGGCAAGCTGTTCTAAGGTTTCACGTTTTGTCGTATATTCCGCATGAAAACCAAGCTGACAGGAAATCAGCGGCGACATCTCATTTAAGCGGTAAAACTGCTCTTTCACTTCTTCCGGCGAACTACAGAAATCATTCAAACCGCTGCACATTACCGTACGGAATCCCACATCGCGGGAGACTTCTGCATGGCAGTCAAAATCCCGGTACATATCAAAATTGGCTGTGATCCCACTTGTCAGATACTCCATGATTCCCAAACGGATCAGCCAGTATTGATCCTCTACGGTAAGTTTGTCTTCCATCGGAAAGATTTTCTCGTACAGCCAGGTCTGCAATGGCACATCATCCGCATACGAACGAAGAAATGTCATCGCCGTATGAGTATGTGCATTTTTAAATCCCGGCAGAAGGAGGTCATTTTCCACATCGATTTCACGATCCCATGTCGATTTCTGCGGTGCATTCTCCGCATCTCCCACATAGGTGATCCGGTTTCCTTCGACATGAAGTTCTCCCGTAAAAATCTTCCGATCCGGTCCCATCGGTGCAATTCTGGCATGGTAGAACCGTATGTTACATTTCTTACATATCATCAATAATCACACTCTGTTGAACCGGCTGTGTTATCACCGGTCCCACGGTTGGCTCTGTTTTCTCAATCATATCTGCTGTCATTTTACTGATTGCTTTATACACAAGCAGACGGAACAGCGGTGCCATCTTTTCTCCTACTTCTGTTACTTCCATATGGTTCAATGGAGTCTTGCTGATTCCACAAGCCATGTTGGAGATACAGGATAAACCGCACACACGCATTCCCATGTGACGTCCGGCAATTGCTTCGATCGCCGTACTCATACCAACGGCATCCCCACCGATTGCCTGACACATACGAACCTCTGCTGTGGACTCATACTGTGGTCCACGCATCTGTACATACACGCCCTCTCGAAGAGGCACATTACAGTCTCTCGCTGACTGTCTGATGCATTCACAAAGCTGAGTATCGTAAAGATGTTCCATCGAAGGAAAACGACTTCCCCACTCGTCCACATTTGCCCCCTGCAAAGGAGATGGCATAAAACTTGCAATCTGATCGGTAATCATCATAAAATCACCCGGACGGTACATCGTATTCAATCCACCGGCGGAATTTGTCAAAAACAGAATTTCTGCGCCAAGTTTTTTCATGACACGGATGGGAAGAACCACATCGCTGATCGCATATCCTTCGTAAAAATGAACACGCCCCTGCATGATCACCACAGGAGTCTGCTCAATATATCCAAATACAAAACGACCTTTATGACCATCTACCGTAGATACAGGAAATCCCTGAATCTGCGCATAGTCAATCGAATCTACCACTTTAATCACTTCTGCCAAAGCTCCCAGTCCGCTTCCCAAAACAATCGCTACCTTTGGCACAAAATCAATTTTCGTACGAATCTGTTTATAACACAATTCGACTTTCTCATATACTGAATTCATTGGTTCACTTCCTTAACAAAATATTAGTTATATTCATTGTAACTGTTTTTTCTCTTATTGTCTAGTCAAATTTGCGGATTTTACTCCAATTTTACACGAAAAACATCTCAAATACGAGATTGCTCACATCGATGCCTTTTGCCGTCAGAAAAAGCCTGTTCTCCTCTCTGGCAGCCAGTCCCATACCGCATATTTTCTCAATGGTTTTCCCATATCGAAGAGACGCGTCTTCCCCGAATCTTTCTTTGTATTCTTTCAGGGAAACGCCACTCATACACCGCATTCCAAGGATAAAAAATTCGATTTTTTCATCCTCCTCAGAAAGCTGCTCCTCTACAAAAGCCACGGTTTCTCTTTCTCCAAGTTTTTCCAAATATACAGTCATATCCGTCTCGTTTTTCAGACGAAACTTTCCGATTTTCGAGCTCGCCCCAAGTCCCACACCAAGGTAATCCTCTCCGGTCCAGTATTTGGTGTTATGCCGGCTCTCATATCCCGGAAGAGCATAATTGGATATCTCGTAGCGCGCATACCCTCTGTCGGCAAGCATCTGCTGCGTCATCTCATACATTTTCCGGTCTGTCTCTTCCTCTACCGGCGGACTATCTTTGTATTTTTCATAAAACGGTGTTCCCTCTTCGATAATCAGACTGTACGAAGAAATATGCTGCGGTTCCAACGCCAGTATTTCCTGTAGAGAATGCTCATACGAGGCAATTGTCTGTCCGGGGATCGCACTCATCAGATCCACACTCAGATTTGTAAAGCCCGCCTCTCTCGCCCACAGCACCGCCTGCTTTGCCTGCGAAAACGTATGAATCCTTCCCAAAAGGGCAAGTTCCTTTTCTACGGCTGACTGAATCCCGATACTGAGACGATTGATGCCAAGACTGCGGTATGCCCGCAGCGACTGTGCAGTCACCGTTCCCGGATTGCATTCCATCGTAATCTCCGCTTTCGGATTTACCAAAAATTTCCTGCTTATTGTCTCTAAAATACTTCCCAGCTGCCGCTCTGAAAGCAGACTCGGAGTCCCACCGCCAAAGTAGATCGTATCTACTTCCGTGGGAGACTCCGGCAGTTTAAACGGATTCCGGATTTCCTGCTGCAATGCTTTCACATAGCTTTCCGTTTTCCGGCAATCCGTGTCTGTTTTCAAGGGAAATGACAGGAAATCACAGTAATTACACTTTTTTACACAAAAAGGAACATGCACATAAATTCCCAAGGATCCCATATCAGTTTTCCTCATCCAATTTCAAAACGCTCATAAATGCCTTCTGCGGAATCTCTACATTTCCGATCTGACGCATACGTTTCTTTCCTTCTTTCTGCTTCTCCAACAGTTTCTTTTTACGTGAAATATCACCGCCATAACATTTGGCAAGGACATCTTTCCGCACGGCTTTTACCGTCTCGCGGGCAATGATCTTATTGCCGATCGCTGCCTGCACCGGAATTTCAAACAAATGTCTCGGAATCTCCTGTTTGAGTTTCTCACACATCTTTCTTCCGCGCTCATATGCCGTACTTTCGTGTACAATAAACGAAAGGGCATCCACCTCTTCTTTATTGATCAGTATATTTAACTTCACCAGGCTGGACGGTTCATAGCCCTTCATCTCATAGTCAAATGACGCATATCCTCGTGAACGCGATTTCAGGGAATCAAAGAAATCATAAATAATCTCGTTGAGCGGCAGTACGTATTTGAGAAGCGCTCTTGTCTCTTCCATGTACTCCATTCCCAGATATACTCCACGCCGTTCCTGACAAAGAGTCATAATTGCTCCGACAAACTCTGTCGTAACCATGATCTCTGCATTTACAACCGGTTCTTCCATATGTTCGATCTCGGACGGATCCGGAAGATTGGAAGGATTGGTCACTTCGACCATCTCACCATTGGTCTTGTACACATGATATACAACACCCGGTGCCGTTGTCACAAGATCCAGATTATATTCTCTCTCCAGTCTTTCCTGAATGACTTCCAGATGAAGCAGTCCCAAAAATCCACATCGGAATCCAAATCCCAGCGCGATTGAAGTCTCTGCCTCAAACTGAAGCGCTGCATCGTTTAACTGTAATTTTTCCAAAGCATCCCGCAGATCCTGATATTTGGCACCATCTGCCGGATACAGTCCACAGTATACCATCGGCTGTACTTTTTTATACCCCGGAAGTGCCTCTTCACATGGATTATCCACCGTCGTTACAGTATCTCCGACACGCGTTCCCTCTACATTTTTCAGGCTTGCCGTAATATATCCAACCATTCCGGCGGACAGCTCTTCACACGGAATGAACTGACCGGCACCAAACGTACCGACTTCCACTACCTCTTCTTCCATTCCTGTCGCCATCATCCGTATCTTCGTTCCCTTTTTCACGGTTCCATCGAAAATACGGCAGAAAATAATAACACCCTTATAAGAATCATAAATCGAGTCAAATATAAGTGCTTTCAGCGGTGCGTTTTCATCTCCCTGAGGTGCCGGAATCTTCTGCACGATCTGCTCCAGCACTTCCTCAATGTTGGTTCCCATCTTCGCGGAGATCAATGGCGCATCTTCCGCCTCAATCCCAATCACATCTTCAATCTCTGCTTTTACCCGCTCCGGCTCTGCACTTGGCAGGTCAATTTTATTGATGACCGGCATAATTTCCAGATCATGGTCAATCGCCAGATAACAGTTTGCCAGTGTCTGAGCTTCAATTCCCTGTGCCGCATCCACGATCAGGATCGCGCCCTCACAAGCTGCCAGACTTCGTGATACTTCATAATTAAAATCGACATGTCCCGGCGTATCGATCAGATTGAAAATATATTCTTCACCATCCTTTGCCTTATACACGATTCGTACCGTCTGTGCTTTGATCGTAATCCCACGTTCACGCTCCAATTCCATATTATCAAGGACCTGCGCCTGCATTTCGCGTTCTGTCAAAAGTCCTGTTTTTTCTATTATTCGATCTGCCAGAGTAGATTTCCCATGGTCAATATGGGCAATGATACAAAAATTTCGAATGTTACTCTTTTTTATTTCTGACATAATTTACCATTTTCCTTCCATTGAATATTCTTATGGACAAGTATATCATAAAAAGAAAGGAAATTCTACAGCGAAATTAATAAAAGTCCGCTTTAACTTTTCCTGTTTTTTCCCATAAGCCGGAAGAAATTTTCAAATGCAGCACCGGACGGACAAGGAGAAATTCGGAATTTACACCTACCCCCTGACGCCCTACATTTCCTTCACTCCACACACAGGCAGCATTGTTTGCCACGCGGTTCTGTGACACAGAACGAAGCCACCATATCTCCGCTTCCTCCGGATCCGGCAGTTCCTGAAGATCCAGCATATCGCTTTCTGCATCCAGGGCATATGTCGTCCCCGTTGCCAGTCTTGTGTCCACCGATTCCGTGGGATCCGGGTTAAAACCATAGGCCTCTTCCATGACTTCCTCACAGGAAAGAAGATATATTTTATCGGATGTTGGATCCATCTCATTTCCGTGCGCAGCCGTCTGTACGGTTGTCGTTATAATTGCCTTTTGTTCTTCATCGGAAAATGCCTCATTCAAAAAAGTCTCATTCAGCCACTTTCGCAGTGAACAGTCTTTCCAATTCACTTTCGTATCTTCCGTATGATACCTCTGCCAATCAAGTCCCTGATCGGCGAGCAAAAAGGCATCCTCTCCATTTACGGCTAAAACCCTCCACCTTATCGGCTGCTTTTTATCTTTTTTGTCTGTCTTTCCATCGCCATTGGTATCTTCCTGCCAGTAATTTCCAAAATATACACTATCCCACAAAACATAATCTCCACTCATTTGGGGATTCTCAAGCTGTTCACTTTCGTTTTGATAAATATCCCACACCGCTTTCACGCTTTCTGCTTTTTCCCAGTTTTCTGAAGTGATACGAATATGAAGAACCGGGCGCACACCAACACTTTTTACCTCTACCGGTGCATCTGTATATACCTCCCCATTATCTTCAACACAACATGCCTCATCATTGCTCAGTTCTCCGGGACTCCGCAGCCACCAATATTCACTTTCACCCGGTTCTGCCAGATCTGTTTTCTCGACTTTATCCAGATCTCCGGATTCTACCGCCGCCTGCACAGCATACTGTGTCGCAGCCGTCACTCTGGTTTGGGTTGGCGAAAGGGCATCATCATAAAATCCATAAAATTTATTTTTGACGTCTTCATAGGACAACAGGTACACTTTGTCCGTTGTATCATGTTTGCCCTTTTCTTTGACCCAGTCTAACATATGATCCACAACGACATTTGAAACTTTTACCGGCTGAATATCTGCCTGCTCCTTGTCCGTAAACGCCTCCTGCAAAAAAGACTCATTCAGCCACTTTCGCAGCGAGCAGTTTTTCCATTCAATGTCCCCTTTTTTGTTATGATATGGCTGATACGCCAGATTCCGGTCAGCCAGCAAAAACACATCCTCTCCGTCCACCGAGAGAACTCTCCATTTTATTGGCTGCGTTTCATCTTCGTAGTCAATCTTTCCATCCCCATTCGTGTCATCCTGCCAGTATTTTCCAAAATAAACACAATCCCATGTCGTTATACCGTTTTGCGCCTGAGGATTACTGATTCCATGATAGGTTTCTTTCCGGAGTTTTACGTGGTCTGCCTGTCCATTTAATGCCTGAAACAAAAAATAGGTAACAGCAATAATACCCCCTGCCACTCCCGCTATGATCGTTATCCATCGAATCTTTCTTTGTTTCAATTTCATTCCTCCCATCTCTGATATTTTTTACTTTCTTTGTCAATACATACATTATACTTTCCGTCAACACCATTATATAATTTTATGTAAATATTTGTCAAGACCATAATGCAGCTTATTTTTCTTTCTGTTAAATTGGGATTTTCTAAAAAATAACAGCCCGATCCCTGCTCATTTTACTTGCACTTTTCCTTCATTTGATGTAGAATGATGCCATAAGGTTTCAAAGGCATTTGCCATAAGTTGAAAACCTTCCAAAAACATAAATTAAGAAAGGATAATGATTATGAAGTTGATAAAAAGAAGCATTTCTCTTACTTTAATCGCAGCTTTCCTTATTACCGGAATGCCGGGCGTGGTTCCTGCACAGGAAACACAGGCTGCTGCGCGTTTGAGTAAAAGATCCGTAACATTAACCGTTGGAAAAAGTACGACACTGCGTGTCAAAGGAACAACTGAAAAAATTGTGTGGCGTTCCACAAAAAAATCCGTAGCTTCCGTAAATTCCAAAGGAAAAGTCGTTGCTAAGAAACTTGGAAGAGCCCGTATCTGTGCTAAATTTTCGGGAAAGAAACTGTTCTGTAATGTAACGGTAACCGGTTCTTCCGCAGACACCAAAGCCGGCGGCAGATTGAATCCGCTTTCCGCCTATAAAGAACATACTATCAATTATTATGATGATGGGAAAAAGATCGGTACGTTTAAGATCAAATTGAATTCCTTTCTTTCCGGCGAGAATGCAAGCGAAAAGATCTTGTCGAATCCGGAAAACCTGAAACCTACCAATTCACAGGAATACATTTATTTCCAGTTTAATGTGAAATATGTATCCGGAACCGAAGTGGTAGATTTGAAAGACGTATTTAGCTACTATTATAATATCTTTGATTCCACCGGGACAAAGCAATTGGAAAATATTGACTGGGGATTCTTCTTTGAACTGATGGAAGATCTCAGTGATGTATCTCTTTCCCCGGGTCAGTCAAGCAAATGTTCGAAAGCGATACTGGTAAGTAAAGGAAACACTCCGGTTTTGTATCGAATCCGTACCGGACGTACTTCTTACACCTGGTTTACCACAAAAAAATAATGAATATCACAAAGGGCTGCCAATAATTGACAGCCCTTTACTTCTCAACGCCGTTTTCTAACGCCCCATCTGTTTAATGCTCTCCCTCCAGACGGAGCATTTCCTTCTTAAGGCGTTTCATTATCTTCTTTTCAAGCCTTGATATGTAACTTTGGGAAATTCCCATGCAGTCAGCAACTTCTTTCTGTGTTTTTTCACCCCCTTCGTAATCCGCAAGTCCAAACCGCATATGAATGATCTTACGTTCCCTCTCACTTAATGTCGAAAGTGCTTTCTTTAATAACTTGATATCCACCTCCCTCTCAATATCTTTGTAAATAATATCTTCACTCGTCCCCAGAATGTCGGAAAGCAGAAGTTCATTGCCGTCCCAGTCCACATTCAGCGGTTCATCGATGGAGACTTCCATTTTAATCTTACTGTTTCTCCTCAGATACATCAAAATTTCATTTTCAATGCAGCGGGAAGCATAGGTCGCCAGCTTTATCTTCTTATCTGCACGAAAGGTATTGATTGCCTTGATCAAGCCGATGGTCCCGATTGAAATCAGATCCTCGACCCCTACCCCGGTATTGTCAAACTTTTTTGCAATGTAGACAACCAACCGCAAATTGTGCTCTACCAACTTGTTTTTTGCCGCTTCCGAGTCCTCACCGGATAATTTTTCGATACAGGATGCTTCCTCTTCTGCATCGAGTGGTGCCGGCAGAATCTCCGCGCCGCCGATATAATGAATATCACCTCCTTGATGAAATAACATACTTTTCCAGTCCTGCATCATACGAAACTGAAACCGATTTGGCATTGACAACCGCAATAACATGAAAATTCCTCCTAGTCCTTTTAATTTTGTTTAAATATCCCGCTATGAAATAAGATGTCAAATCCGGCATCGTTTGACAGGCATTTATCATATATCCCCAGCCATTCACGATCCTTACTGATTCGTTTCCCGTCTGGCAGCCGGATTTCCATCTTATCCACCAGAATTCCCGGAAGAAAGCCCCGCTCTTCTCCCACGGAATGATATGGTATATAACGCAAAAGCAACGTTCCTCTGTTGTTTATCATCCCTTCACTTAGTGCCTCGGAAAGTTCCATTTTCTCTTCCTGCGTGAGAAGTTTTTGAAACAACTCTTTTGTCACAATGGATACACCTGCGCCGCTTATTGGCTCTGCCAGCCGGTTTCCCGTATCGAAAAAACCAGTCCCCTGTATGCGTTTTCCGCGCCACTCAAGCCACGTTTCATACATGTACTGTTCCGGCATACGGTTTTCCGACATCCGCCGTACCGCCCTTGCCGCCAATTGTATTCCCATGCTTCCTCCCAAAAGAAAAACAAGCGAAATACTATGTAATCCCAAAAGTTCACGAATTCCAAACAATGTTCCGGAGACGGCTGCCGCGGTCAGATAAAATCCGATCACACACCGTATATACCCGCGGACATTCATTTTGCCATAAACAAAACGAATCAAAAACGAGGTTCCGGCAACATAGATTAAAATCCAAAGAATCCATCTCTTACGAATCCCAAGCATCACAACCAGCACACCAAGCAGCGCCCCCAGCACTGCCCCCGCCACACTCCGTCCGGTAATGGCAGGTCTTTTGCGCCAGTAATTCAAAATCTGAAACACTTGCAGATTCATAAGAAAATTGACAAAAAAGAAGATATCAATGTATACTTTCATACATGTCATTCCTCATTCTTTTTATGCTTTTGCATAGTCTTATCATAGCGGATCCCCCGCGATTATTTTGTCAAATCCGGGCGGAAGATTCCTAAAATATTTCCTACCATATCGACACCGATAGACAGAAAAAAAGACTCTTCCCGACAAATAGGGAAAAGTCTTTATCTAATTTTGTCAAATGCCGTCAAACCTTATTCAAATTTCATCGAAAAAGAAAGTTTACCCATATGATAATCAAAGGTGCCAAGTGCACCATTGACGATCGTAAACTGCGGAGATTTGTGCCCGATATCTGCATCAAATACAATCGGCACCTGCAATTCCGATAAGATCACTTCAACCGCCTCCACGTAATTGTGGTCTGTAAATGACTCGAACATACATGGTCTGCCAAATACAAAGCCTTTTGCCGTATCAAACCAGCCCGCTTCCTTTAACTGCCAGAGCCCTCTTGTCAGCGAATCGCTGTCTAGCGAAAAACTCTCCAGATACCACAAGATCCCATCGTCTTTATATTTTTGTACAAATTCTTTTGTCTGATCAAAACGGGTTCCGACCAGATTCAATAAAACATCCACACAGCCGCCCAAAAGCCTTCCTTTTATGGAAATTTCTTCCAGTTCCTTTTCATTCTGTCTTGCATAACAGATGGATTTTTGATCGATATGATAGCCTTCTTCCGGGGTTTCCCGATCATAGAAATCATCTTCGTATCCATCAAATGTCTTCTGTACCACCGGTTTTCCCGTCATACACGCATAGTTATAGTTTACAGCATCGTGCCAGGGCTGCATGGAAAAATCATTAAAATGATTTCCGTAAACACTCGCTATATCACACAATGTCGTAATGGTATACGTAAGTCCTGTGTTATCTGAAAATCCCTGAAACCAGGTCGGATTTTCCCGGATTTTTGCAAAGTCCAAAAGCGGCAGTATTTCCATCAAAAAATCCCCGCCTTTGGCAGAAAAAATGTAAGATACCGCCGGATCCGTGATCAGGCTCATCACTTGTTCCGCACGTTCTGTTTTCTCACTGCTCCGCCCTCTCCCATCGCTGGTTCTTACATTTTTTGTCTCGCGGATCACATATCCCAGACTCTCCATTTTTCTGACCGCAAGATCCAGCCGCTGATAATCCATCTCTTTTCGGTTTCCATCGGATGGAGCAGTAATTCCGATCGTATCGCCTTTTTGTAAAAATTTTGGATATTTCATGTCAGTCCTCCGTTTCTCTCTTGAAATCCATTTCTTTTTCTAGTATACTTGATAGTATAGAACATGTAAAGGAAGGAAAAAAATTATGGCAGAAAAAAATCCTGTTGTCACCTTGGAAGTGGCAGATTATGAACCAATTAAAATTGAACTTTATCCTGAAATTGCACCAAATACCGTGAACAATTTCATTTCCCTTGTCAATCAGGGATTTTATAACGGATTAACTTTTCATCGAATCATCAAAGGCTTTATGATTCAAGGCGGATGTCCGGACGGCAATGGTACCGGCGGCCCGGGTTACAGCATCAAAGGAGAATTTTCCGGAAACGGCATTAAAAATGATTTGCAGCATACCGCCGGCGTCATCTCTATGGCACGTTCCATGATGCCGGATTCTGCCGGTTCCCAGTTCTTCATCATGCACAAAGATGCACCACATCTCGACGGTCAGTATGCCGCTTTTGGAAAAGTCATCGAAGGTCTTGATATCGTTGACCAGATTGCATGTGTAGATACCGATTACGGTGATATGCCGCTCGAACCAGTCGTTATGACAAAAGTCAGTGTAGACACTTTCGGCGAAGACTATCCGGAACCGGAAAAACTCTGATTCGGAAACCTTTCGTCCTAAATTAGAATCCTGTGCCCTCGGGCGCATAACTTTTAAAAGCACGAAGACCGGCAATTGCCGTTCTCCGTGCTTTTATTGTTTCGGAATCGTTCTGTTTATGTATGACGCGATGTGCTTTATGCTTCTATCTTTACAAGACGCTCTGCAATATGCTCCACTCCGCGGAACGGGTAATCTGCTCATTGCTCTGCTGAAAACGTCCGATATTCTGCTTGAATCCTTCTATCTCACTCATAAGTTCCGTGGATGCCTGATTACATTCTGACACAAGCACCGCAACTTTCTGAGTATCATTGAGATTTTCAAGAAGTTTTCTCGCTCCGATCGCTATCCTCGTGCAAACTAACGTCATCACCACATTTTCAATCAAAAATCCAACACTCCGGCTTACAAACCAGGTAAAATTCGAATCAAATTCAATCTGTTTTATCCCCTGCGATCTTAAAAATAAAGAAAGCACCAAAAACAGATAACTGATTACAGAAGTTTGCAGCGTCAGTTTCTTATCATAATAAAAGATACTAAATACCATTGGCAGCGCGTACGTCATATAGATTCCAACCGCCGCATTGCTCGCCATGATCGTAAGCAGTCCGCAAAATACGTATCATATTTTTCGTAACCGCCATATCGTTTTCATAGAAAAATGTGTCAATTTTATAGATAAAATAACGATTCAGAAACCGCAGCAGCGGAAGTCTGAATCGCTAAACTTTTATACTAGTTCGCCCATAAAGTAAAATCCTTTGCTTTCGGTCAATTTTACTTTACATATTTTTCCAATCATTTTTTCATCCCCCGGACAATGCACAACTGCATTGGAGGACAATCTTCCCGTGATCAGATTTGCATCGTGATCATTGACTTCTTCCATCAATGCCTCGACAATCTCGCCCTCTTTGGCATCCGTAATCTCAGTTGAAATCTCATGAATGACATCCAGAAGTCTTGCAAAACGTTCTTTTACCACGTCTTCCGGCACCTGATCTTCCATTGTCGCCGCCGGTGTTCCGGTTCTCTTGGAATAGATAAACGAATACACGCTGTCATAGCGGACTTTCCGCACGACATCCAGAGTTTCCTCAAAATCTTCTTCCGTCTCTCCCGGAAATCCCACAATCAGATCCGTCGTCAAAGAAATGTTTGGCATTTTTCCCTTAATCCGTGCCGCAAGATCCAGATACTGCTCTTTCGTATAACAGCGGTTCATTTTCTTCAGGATCTTTGTACTTCCGGATTGCAGTGGCAAATGAAGATGCGTACAGATCTTCTTGCTTTTTGCCATGACTTCGATCAGTTCATCCGACAGATCTTTCGGATGCGATGTCATAAACCGGATACGCTCGAGTCCTTCGATCTTTTCCACTTCCTGCAAAAGCTCCGCAAACGTCATCGGTTCTTCGAGCGTCTTTCCATAGGAATTGACATTTTGTCCGAGAAGCATGATTTCAATAACACCGTCCGCCACAAGATTTTTGATCTCACGGAGAATCTCTTCCGGTTTCCGGCTCCGCTCGCGACCGCGCACATAAGGCACGATACAGTACGTACAGAAGTTATTACAGCCATACATGATATTCACGCCCGCCTTAAACGGATATTTCCGCACACTTGGCAGATCTTCCACGATGCCCTCTGCTTCTTTCCAGATATCCAATACCATACGGTCCGACTGAATCCTCGTATAGAGCAGCTCTGCCAGCTTATACACATTATGCGTACCAAAAACAAGATCGACAAACGGATAACTTTTCTGTATTTTTTCTACAACTGTAGGCTCTTGCATCATACAGCCGCACATGGCAATTTTCATCGCCGGGCTTTTCTTCTTTTGATTTTTCATATACCCCAGTCTGCCATAAACTTTCAGATTGGCGTTTTCACGGACGGTACATGTATTATAGAGGACAAAGTCTGCCACCGGCTCTTCGACCGTCTCGTAGCCGATATACGACAGAATCGCCTCCAGTTTTTCAGAATCTCTGGCATTCATCTGGCATCCCATCGTCTGCATCGAAAGCGTCAGTTTTCTGCCAAGGCGTTTTTCTTCCTCTGACGCCCATTCTTTGCATTTTTTCATAAAATAATACTGACGCAGAGGCTCCTCATTTGGCGCCTCTGCGTGTATATCCATAGCATCGATCTGTTCGTAATCAAACATTATTTTCTCCATTCCGGGGAAAATAATTCCCCTTTATACATTATTTCCATTTTCTGTAATAATGGACGTAAGGATCGGCATCGCATCGGAGATCGGAATTGCAAATCCCATTCCTTCCACTTCTTCCGAGGCAAATTTTGAGGAATTGATACCGATGACCTGTCCCTGTGAATCAACCAATGCTCCACCGCTGTTTCCGGGGTTGATCGCCGCATCGGTCTGGATCAATTTCATCGTTGTCGTCTTGTCACTGCTGTTGTTCCGGCTTTGTTTGCTGTTTTGGCTGCCGGACTGCTGCCCCTGTCCACCAAATGGGTCTGCCTGCTGCTGTTCCTGCTCGCTGCTTGAACTTTCCGTTGCAATTTCACGGTCTTTCGCACTTACATAACCGACCGTCACACTGGTGCCGTAGCCGAGTGCATTTCCAATGGCAATGGCCTGTTCGCCGACTTTGATCTTTGTGCTGTCTCCGATATCGGCTGTTTTAATAGCAGACAACGTGGAATCTTTCAGATCACTTTTGTTTACTTTCACAACTGCCAGATCCGAAGTTGAATCCGTTCCTACCACTTTGGCAGATGCCGTGGCTTCATCGGAAAATGTGATCTGTACTTCCGTACTTCCTTCTACCACATGGTTATTTGTCGCGATATAGATCGCCTGATCGTCTTCTTTTATAATAATTCCCGAGCCGCTTCCTGACTGTTCATTCTGATATGTTCTTCCAAAGAAATCCTGTGTCTCCGATACCACTTTCACATCAATGGCTACGATGGAAGGAAGAACATAATCTGCCACATCCGAAACACCTGCAAGTTTACTATCGGATGTCGTGGCAGAAGTCTGTGTAATGCCGCTCGTACTGTCGTCAGACTGCTTTACTGCCGTCGTCGTTTTACTGCTTTGTGTCTGCGTGACACTGGAACCGGTTACCCGGTTCAATGCATATTCCGTACCGGTAAATACCGAACCACTAAGTACTCCAAATGTCACTGCGCCTGCTACTAATTTTATCATCTTTTTCATCGTCGTTACCTCCGTTTCATTCTTGTATTTCCTGTTTACAAGAACAACTATACAAAATGAATGTGGGCACTTTTTGTATGTTTGTTGAAAAAGATGTGTGTAATTTATGTTTGTTTTGTGAACTAAAAGGTTCCTAATATGCGCAGACTCGCCGATTCTTCTTTGACTCCGCGGAGTGCGTTCTGCACAGCCGGTTCATCCAGACTGCCTTCAATGTCCACAAAAAACCGGTATTCCCAATTTTTTCCTTCGATCGGACGCGACTCCAATTGAAGCATATTCAGTCCGTTAAATAAGAAATGTGACAAGATCCGGTAGAGCGCACCACATTCATGAGGCACCTCAATACAAAGCGCAATCTTATGGCTTTCCGGAAGATAGATCGGCTCTTTTCCGATCACGATAAATCTCGTGCAGTTATTTTTCTCCTGCTGGATACTCTCCTGCAACACTTCCAGTCCGTATTCTTTTGCTGCTCTCTTTGCCGCGATCGCCGCCTGCGTCTTATCTCCATCCTCCGCTACTTTTCTGGCAGCCGCCGCAGTATTGGAAAATTCTACCTGAACCATCTGCGGATGTTCTTTCAAAAATCCGCTGCATTGCAGCAATCCCTGTGGATGGGAATAAACCGTCTTAATATCCTTGATCTGCGTTCCCGGAAGGGCAGCCAGACATTGATCGATCTTATTGACATACTGTCCTACGATACTATTCGAATAATTCAAAAGTAGATCGTAGTTCGCTGTAATCCCACCGGTCGATGAATTTTCGATCGGCAGTACGCCGTACTGCGCCTCTCCTTTTTCTACCGCTTCCATCACGCTCTGAAAGGTCGGACAGCTGATTCCATTGATCCCTTCTCCGAAAAAATTTTCCATCGCCTGCTGGGTATGTGTCCCCGGCACGCCAAAATAACACACTTTAGTCTGTTCATCTACCGGAAGTTTGTCTACTCTTACAAAATCTGACAATTTTGTTGTCATCGGCAACACGCCGTACTGGTATTTTCGGCTGATGGACATGATCTGACTGAAAAGTTCCGTGATCGCCCGCTGGTTAAATTCATTGCTGGACATCGATTTCAGCTTCTTTAATTTATCGTCTTCGCGTTCTTTGTCGTAGACCGGTTTGCCGGTTTCCAGTTTGTATTTTGCCACTTCACTGGCTTCGATCATCCGCTTTTCAAACAATTCGACAATCTGCTTATCAATCGCATCAATATGTTCTCTTGAAACTTTTAAATCTATCACTCGTCCCTCTCTCCTTTTTTCAATTCTTCATACATCTGCATCACTGTTTTTCCGCTGACCGGATGGCGCAGATACGGGGCAATTTCCTGTAATGGTTCCAATACAAATTCCCGCAGCGGAATTTCTCTGTGTGGTACGATCAGATTTTCTTCCTGAATGATCTCCTCTCCATAAAAAAGAATGTCAAGATCAATCGTACGCGGTCCCCAGTGAATCTCCCGCACCCGGTTTCCTTCCTGTTCCAGCCGCTGAAGAAATGCCAGAAGTTCCTGCGGCTGATACAGCGTCTCAAAGGTAAATATTGTATTTAAAAATTTATCCTGATCCAGATATCCATACGGCTCTGTTTCATACAACGATGCCCGCTGCAAATGACGGCAGTTCTCATCGTTTTCGATTCCTTCAAATGCCGCCTGAAGATATGCTTCTTTGTCCCCCATATTGGAACCTGCGCCGACGTAGACTTTCTCCCATTTTCTGGAAATTGTCACCAAAACAGTATCCAGCGGCAGTAAAATAGGCGCCCACGGCTTTTTCACCGAAATGTCCACCTGTTCCAGACATGGATAAGCATGAAGCAAAAGGTCTGCCAGCCTTTCCGCTATCGTTTCCAATAATTGGTATTGATTTTCCTGCATATGCTCATAGATCAAATGTGCCGCTTCCGCATAATTAACCGAATACGCAAGGTCGTCGGTCAATCCCGCTTTTTTTGTATCACAATACATTGTCGCGGACACTAAAAATTTCTGTCCAAGCACATTTTCTTCTTTTAATACGCCATGATGGCAGTAACACTCTAAGTCTTTTATCTGAATCTGATCCATCTATTCTTCCTTCTCTTTACCATACAAAATTGCTTCGGTCATCCGCAAAGCACGGGCATTTGCCTGCACATCATGCACGCGGACAAAATCACAGCCTTTCACCGCACCGATCACCGATGTCGCGATCGTGCCTTCCTCGCGCTCCGTCACCGGCAGATCCAGAGTCAATCCGATCACACTCTTTCTGGATGTCGCCAGCAGTACCGGATATCCCATGTCACACAGCACTTCCAAATGATTTATGATCGCAAGATTCTGTTCATACGTCTTGCCAAATCCTACCCCCGGATCCAGCATGATATTTTCTTTTTTCACCCCATATTTTTCAGCGACAGCCAGACATTTTTTCAAATCTGCCACTACATCCGGCACAAAATCCTGATAATCCGTTTTATCACGGTTGTGCATCAGACAAACCGGCACATCGTACCGGGCAGCAAGTTCTGCCATCTTCTCATCGTACAAAAAGCCCCAGATGTCATTTAACATGTCCGCACCAGCTTCCAATGCCGCCTCTGCCACACGGCTTTTATACGTATCAATCGAGACAGGAATGTCAAATTTTTCCTTAATCTTTTGAATCACAGGCACTACTCTGGCGATCTCCTCGTCCTCGGTAATCTGCTGATGCCCAGGTCTTGTGGATTCTCCGCCCACATCGATAAGGTCGGCTCCCTCGCCGATCATTTTCTCCACCTGTGTCATGGCATGCTCCAATGTATCAAACTTTCCGCCGTCTGAAAAAGAATCCGGTGTCACGTTCAAAATTCCCATAATATAGACTCTTTTTCCAAATGTAAATGTCCGGTTTCCGATTGTCATATTTCCTGTCATTGTTATAATCCGCCTTTCTGC
>FR894077.1:0-1060 GCA_000434115.1 Roseburia sp. CAG:309
GTGCAAGCACGTCGATCCATTGTTTTTGCACAGCAAGCCTGAATAGTTACCGTTAGACTTTGATATTATTTTAACATTTATGAAAAGGGGGGTCAAGGGGGAAGATTTGAAAAAAAAGATTGATAATTATTTGACAATAGGGAGTAATGGTGTTATTATGTATTTGTTACTTGATAAGATGGATTGTTAAAAAAATAACAATGTAGTTATTTTTTGTCAGGTTTCAAATACGATTGAATGCAGAATGGAGCATATTATGGTAAAAGCAGTTTACCCCGGAAGTTTTGACCCGGTCACTTATGGACATCTGGATATCATTGAGAGAGCTTCGAAGGTAGTGGATGAAGTAATCGTTGCTGTTTTGGTAAACAGTGGGAAAAATCCATTGTTTTCGATGGACGAGCGGGTAGAGATGCTCAAAGAGGCGACGAAAAATTTTAATAATGTCCGTGTCGCGACATTTCAGGGATTAACCGTAGATTTTGCGAAGGAAGTCGGAGCCAAAGTGATGGTCCGCGGACTTCGGGCGGTATCGGATTTTGAATCGGAAATGCAGATTGCACAAACGAATCACAGCCTGAATCCGGAAATCGATACGATGTTTTTTACTACCAGCTTGGAATATGCATTTTTGAGCTCGACGATCGTGCGGGAAGTGGCATCGTATGGTTCGGATGTTTCGCATTTTGTACCGGCGATTGTTGAAAGGAAACTGCAGGAAAAGTTTTCTGAATAATATAAGGTTTATAAACCGGATTTTATCCGGCTGCAATATAAAAAATTAAAGTAATGACAAAAAACAAGGAGGATACATATTATGTCTAAAAAAGTAGTATTAGCAGGCGCATGTCGTACTGCCATCGGTACAATGGGTGGAAGCCTTAGTACAACACCAGCACCAGTACTTGGTTCTATCGTGATCAAAGAAGCTTTGGAGAGAGCCGGAGTACCGGCAGATCAGGTAGATCATGTTTACATGGGTTGTGTAATCCAGGCAGGTCTTGGACAGAACGTTGCACGTCAGGCTTCTATTAAAGCAGGACTTCCAATTGAGACACCT
>FR894077.1:1145-9310 GCA_000434115.1 Roseburia sp. CAG:309
ATTCAGGCAGGAGATGCAGATATCGTAGTAGCAGGTGGTATGGAAAACATGTCCATGGCTCCATACGCTTTGAAACAGGCTCGTTTCGGATATCGTATGAACAACAATACCATTATCGATACGATGGTAAACGATGCTCTTTGGGATGCATTCAATGATTATCATATGATCCAGACAGCAGATAACATCTGTAAGGATCCAAGATGGAACCTGACACGTGAAGAACTGGATGAGTTTGCTGTTGCAAGTCAGGCAAAAGCGGTAGCTGCTCAGGAAGCCGGTAAATTCGACGATGAGATCGTACCGGTTGAAGTTAAGAAGAAAAAAGAGACAATTATCTTTAATAAAGATGAGGGACCACGTCCTGGAACGACAATGGAAGGACTTGCAAGACTTCGTCCGATCAACAAAGACGGTTTTGTTACTGCCGGTAATGCTTCCGGAATCAATGATGGTGCAGCAGCTATCGTTGTTATGAGCGAAGAAAAAGCAAAAGAACTTGGTGTAAAACCTATGGCTACTTTCGTAGCAGGTGCTCTTGGCGGTGTGGATCCTAAGATCATGGGTATCGGACCGGTTGCATCTACAAAGAAAGTTCTTGCTAAGACAGGCATGAGTATTGATGATTTTGATCTTATCGAAGCTAACGAAGCATTTGCAGCACAGTCTGTAGCAGTAGGAAGAGAACTTGGATTTGACCTCAGTAAATTGAACGTAAACGGTGGTGCGATCGCACTTGGACATCCGGTAGGAGCTTCCGGATGCCGTATCCTTGTAACGCTTCTTCATGAGATGCAGAAACGTGATGCAAAGAAAGGTCTTGCAACACTTTGTATCGGTGGAGGAATGGGATGCTCTACAATCGTAGAACGTGACTAATTTCTGAAAAAACAGTACAGAAAGGAGAGTTCCCAAAATGGAATTCATTACGTATGAAGTAGAAGACAAAGTTGGTATTATTACCATTAACCGTCCAAAAGCATTGAACGCTTTGAACAGCCAGGTGCTGGATGAGTTAGATGCTACATTGGATGGTGTAGATCTTGATGTGATTCGCTGTCTGATCCTTACCGGTGCCGGAGAGAAATCTTTTGTAGCCGGTGCAGATATCGGAGAGATGAGTACATTGACAAAAGCAGAAGGAGAAGCTTTCGGTAAAAAAGGAAATGATGTATTCCGTAAACTTGAAACTTTCCCTATCCCTGTTATCGCAGCAGTAAACGGATTTGCACTTGGCGGTGGATGCGAGATCTCCATGAGCTGTGACATCCGTATCTGTTCTGAAAATGCTGTATTTGGACAGCCGGAAGCAGGTCTTGGAATCACTCCCGGATTTGGCGGAACACAGCGTCTTGCTCGTGTAATCCCTGTAGGAATGGCAAAACAGATGATCTACACAGCACGCAACATCAAAGCAGAGGAAGCATACCGTGTGGGTCTTGTAAATGCGGTTTATCCTTTGGAAGAACTTATGCCGGCAGCAAAGAAGATGGCTGCAGGTATTGCTATGCAGGCTCCGATCGCTGTTCGTAACTGCAAGAAAGCAATCAATGAAGGACTTCAGGTTGATATGGATCAGGCAATCGTGATCGAAGAGAAACTTTTCGGTGACTGCTTTGAGACAGAAGACCAGAAAGCAGGAATGGGTAACTTCCTTGAGAAAGACAAAGAGAAAAAACTCAAAGTAGTTCCTTTCCAGAATAAATAATTTTAGCATTAAAATAATGATTTCCCGGATCGGCATTGTCCGATCCGGACAATACAAAAAAACGGAGGTATGTATCAATGAAAGTTGGCGTTATTGGTGCTGGAACAATGGGTTCCGGAATTGCTCAGGCATTTGCTCAGACAGAAGGTTATGAAGTTTGCTTGTGTGATATTAATGATGAATTTGCTGCAAACGGTAAAAACAAAATTGCAAAAGGTTTTGAAAAACGTATTGCAAAAGGAAAAATGGATCAGGCTGCTGCTGACAGCATCCTTGCTAAGATCACAACAGGTACAAAAGAAATCTGTACAGACTGTGATCTGATCGTAGAGGCAGCTCTTGAGGTAATGGATGTTAAGAAACAGACATTCAAAGAACTTCAGGATATCGTAAAGAAAGATTGTATGTTTGCTACAAACACATCTTCCCTTTCTATCACAGAGATCGGTGCAGGACTGGATCGTCCGGTTATCGGTATGCATTTCTTCAATCCGGCTCCGGTTATGAAATTGATCGAAGTTATCGCAGGTGAGAATACACCAGCCGAGATGGTTGAGAAAATCGTTGCCATCTCTAAAGAGATCGGAAAAACACCGGTAGAAGTAAAAGAAGCAGCCGGATTTGTTGTAAACCGTATTTTGATCCCTATGATCAACGAAGCAGTTGGCATCTATGCTGATGGTGTAGCTTCTGTTGAAGGTATTGATACAGCAATGCAGCTTGGTGCAAACCATCCAATGGGACCTCTTGCACTTGGCGATCTGGTAGGTCTTGATATCTGCCTTGCTATCATGGAAGTACTTCAGGCTGAGACAGGTGATCCTAAATACCGTCCACATCCATTGCTTCGCAAGATGGTTCGTGCAGGAAAGCTCGGAAGAAAAACTGGTATCGGATTCTACGATTACAGCAAATAATTTCGGTGGATATAGAATCCATCAAATATACAGAAAGGCGGTTCATTAATAATGGATTTTACTTTAGATCAGAAACATGAAATGGCGAGAACATTGTTCAAAGATTTCGCTGAAAATGAAGCAAAGCCGTTGGCACAGGAAACAGATGAAACAGAAGTTTTCCCACAGTCTACGGTAGACAAAATGGGTAAATATGGATTTATGGGAATTCCGGTGCCAAAGCAGTATGGCGGACAGGGATGCGACATTTTGACCTATGTAATGTGCGTAGAAGAGCTTTCTAAAGTCTGCGGCACAACAGGCGTTATCGTATCTGCACATACAAGTCTTTGCTGTGATCCAATCCTTACTTATGGTACAGAAGAGCAGAAACAGAAATACCTTCCACCTCTGTGCAATGGTGAAAAACTTGGTGCTTTCGCATTGACAGAGCCGGGTGCCGGTACCGATGCTCAGGGAGCACAGACAAAAGCTGTTCTTGATGGAGATGAGTGGGTACTTAACGGAAGCAAATGCTTCATTACCAATGGTAAAGTAGCAGATGTTTACATCGTAATCGCTATCACAAGCGTGACAGAAGACAAACGTGGAAGAAAGAAAAAGAACTTCTCCGCATTTATCGTAGAAAAAGGAACTCCGGGATTCTCCTTCGGAACAAAAGAGAAGAAGATGGGTATCCGTGGATCTTCTACCTACGAGTTGATCTTCGAAGACTGCCGTATTCCAAAGGAAAATATCCTTGGACCACAGGGAAAAGGATTCCCTATCGCAATGCACACTCTGGATGGCGGACGTATTGGTATCGCTGCTCAGGCTCTCGGTATTGCAGAAGGTGCTCTTGAGACAACAGTTGCTTACGTAAAAGAGAGAAAACAGTTTGGTCGTTCCATCGCTGCACAGCAGAACACACAGTTCCAGCTTGCGGATATGGCTACAAAAGTAGAAGCTGCAAAATCTCTTGTATATAAAGCTGCATTGAAAAAACAGGAATTTGCAGATGGAGCAAAAGTTTCTTACTCCGTAGAAGCTGCAATGGCTAAATTATATGCTGCCGAAGTTGCTATGGAAGTAACAACAAAAGCAGTTCAGTTGCATGGTGGTTATGGTTACATCAGAGAATATGATGTGGAACGTATGATGCGTGATGCTAAGATCACAGAGATTTACGAAGGAACATCAGAAGTTCAGCGTATGGTTATCTCTGGAAACTTGTTGAAATAAGGAGGTTCATATCGTGAAAATAGTAGTATGTATTAAACAGGTACCTGATACAAAAGGTGGAGTAAAATTTAATCCGGATGGTACACTTGACCGTGGTGCAATGCTTACAATTATGAACCCGGATGACAAAGCTGGTCTGGAAGCAGCACTTCGCATCAAAGAGCAGAATGGTGCAGAAGTTACCGTTCTTACCATGGGACTTCCAAAAGCAGAAGAAGTTCTTCGCGAAGCTATGGCTATGGGAGCTGACAATGGTATTCTTGTTACTGACAGAGTTTTGGGAGGAGCCGATACATGGGCTACTTCTACAACCATTGCCGGTGCACTTAGAAACATTGATTATGATTTGATCATTACAGGACGTCAGGCAATCGACGGTGATACCGCACAGGTAGGACCACAGATTTCTGAACATCTTGATATCCCTGTTATTTCATATGCAAAAGATATTAAGATCGAAGGCGATTCTGTTGTTGTAGAACGTTTGTATGACGACAGAACTCACGTACTGAAAGCAAAGATGCCATGTCTTATCACAGCTCTTTCTGAATTGAACGAGCCTCGTTATATGACACCAGGTGGAATCTTCGATGCTTATGACAAAGAGATTACCGTTTGGGGAAGAGCAGACCTTAAAGATGTAGATGATTCTGATCTTGGTTTGAAAGGATCTCCAACAAAAATCGCAAAAGCTTCGGATAAAGTACGTAAAGGCGCTGGAGAAAAAGTTACTCCTGAGGATGCAAATGCAGCAGCATCTTACATCGTTGAGAAGCTGTTGGAGAAACACGTAATCTAAGCGAAAACAAGGAGGATCCATAAAAATGAATTTAGAAGAATATAAAGGTGTATTTGTCTATGCACAGCAGGTAGACAATGAAATCAGCAGCATCGCACTTGAGCTGCTTGGAAAAGCAAATGAACTTGCAAAAGACCTTAATACAGATGTAACAGCTGTTTTAATCGGTTCCGGAGTAGCCGGACTGGTTGATACACTGGCTGAGTATGGTGCAGACAAGGTTATCGTTGTAGACGATCCTGAATTGAAAGATTACAGAACAGAGCCATATACGCATGCGCTTGCTTCCGTAATCAATGAGTACAAACCAGAGATCATGCTGGTAGGTGCTACTGCAATCGGCCGTGACCTTGGTCCTCGTGTTTCCGCACGTGTGAAAACAGGTTTGACCGCTGACTGTACGGTACTTGAGATTGGTAATTTCCCAATCAATGCTGTTCCGGGAAGAGAAGATCAGCAGAAGCACAATCAGCTTCTTATGACTCGTCCTGCATTTGGTGGAAATACGATCGCTACGATCGCATGTCCTGACAACCGCCCACAGATGGCTACCGTTCGTCCGGGTGTTATGCAGAAGATCGAGCCAAAGGCTGGTGCAAAAGCAGAAGTGATCAACTATAATCCCGGATTTACACCAAACAACAAATATGTTGAAATCCTTGATGTAGTAAAATCCGTTACTGACACAGTAGACATCATGGATGCAAAAATTCTTGTATCCGGTGGACGTGGTGTTGGTTCTAAGGAAAACTTCAAATTGTTGGAAGATCTCGCAGAGGTAATCGGCGGAACCGTAAGTTGTTCCCGTGCCGTTGTAGAGAATGAGTGGCTTCCTGTAGATCGTCAGGTAGGACAGACCGGTAAGACAGTACGTCCAAATGTATACTTCGCTATCGGTATTTCCGGAGCAATCCAGCATACCGCAGGTATGGAAGAATCTGACATCATCATTGCCATCAACAAAGATCCGGATGCACCAATCTTTGATGTAGCGGATTATGGTATTGTTGGAGATCTGAATAAGATTGTTCCTCTTTTGACAGAGCAGTTGAAAGCACAGATCAAGTAATAATAACGTATGATTTTTGGTTCTCCCACTGATTTTTCAATTGGTGGGAGAATTTTTTATAAGGGGAAACGGATGAAAAAAATAGGAATCGTAATATGTAATTATAATAAAAAAGACTATGTATTAAATTGTATCCAGAGTGTATTGGAATCCAAAAATCAGGATTTTGACCTGTATGTCGCAGACAATGCATCGACTGATGGTTCGGTAGAAGCAATCAAAAAAACGTATGGAGATGCCGTTACGGTTTTGGTTAATCCTGAAAATTTAGGGGGATCCGGTGGATTCAATCTTGGCATAAGGAAAATATTGGAAAATGGATACAAATATTTATGCTGTCTGGACAATGATATTTTGGTGGATGAAAATGCAATTGGCGCACTGGCAGACTATTTGGATGCGCATCCGGATACCGGCGTATGTGGTTCAATTGTTTATCATATGGATTATCCGGAATATGTACAGCAGTATGGATTGGATCTGGATTTTGAAAACTTTACGGCAATTACCCACTATGCAGATTATCTGGACGATGGAAACATTCCGGAGGTCAATGAATGCGACACGGTAGCAACCTGTAGTGTTATGCTGCGCACCCGTTTTATCAAAGAAAGCGATATCGGGATCATGCCGGAAGACAACTTTATTTACTGGGACGATATGGAATGGTGTTATCGTTTTCATCTTGCCGGCTATAAGGTGGTAACGATAAAAGACAGCGTCGTGCTGCACAAAATGGGGTCCAATGCAAAGCCGGTCAACACATTTATCAATTATTATATGTGGCGAAACCGGATTCATTTCTTTATGAAATATACACCGGAAGAAAAACTGGATCGTATGAGCTATTGTATACTAAGCAGTGTATTCGATGCAATGTATGAGAGCATGTACCGGGAAGAACACAATATTATGCAGACCATTTCTTATGCGTATTATGATGCCATCCGAGATGTGAGGGGAAAAGCCTCCGATGGGAAAATTATGGAAAATGATGCCAGTGACAGCCGGTTTCAGTCGTATCTCCAGACGAAAAAAACATATTATCTGAAGGCAGATACGGCAGAAGAAGAGCAGGACGCACAGGCGTTTATTGAGGCATTACAGACCGGATGCCGGCGTGTGGAGCAGGAATCGGATGCAGATGTTACCATTGTAGTTTGTCCGTATATCATGCGGTGCAAGCGGGAACAATATCATGGAAAAGATCAGATTGTTTTAGATACGTATAAAAATGTTATTTTGGATGAAAACGACTGGGAGGCTGTATCACAGTACGATTATGCAAAATCCTTGTTTATCTATATGAACCAGGGAGCTTTTTTAGAGGCGACAAAAGCATTACGTAAATGAGTAAAATTTGATACAATAGGAAAGTACACGATTTGATTAAATAATTGGAGAGAAACTATGAAACAATGTTATATGAGATTTCCGGGAGGAAAGAAAAAAGCATTTACCATCAGTTATGATGATAATATTACGCAGGATGAGCGCCTGATCAAAAAAATGGAACAATACCATATCAAGGGAACGTTCAATATCATTCCCGGCTGGTTTTCCAAGGAAGATGCGGTATTTCCGGAAGGAGAAACGTATATTAATGTAACAGAAAAAAAAGCAAAAGATTTGTATGATAATTCACTTGTTGAAGTGGCAAATCATGGATATGACCATCAAAAATCCACGACTGTTCCAACGATGCAGCTGATGGAAGATATTATCAAATGCCGCCGGGAACTGGAAAACATGTATGACAGAATCATTACCGGATATGCCTATCCGTATGGTTTATATAATGAAACGTTGATTCAGATATTAAAAAATGCCGGAATCAGTTATGCTCGTACGGTAGAGAGTACTTATAAATTTCATCTGCCGGAAGACTGGCTGATCCTTAATCCGACCTGTCACCATGCGGAACCGGAATTAATGGAACTGGCAGAGAAATTTTTGAATGATACGGTAGCAGATGATTCCTATCTGTTTTATGTTTGGGGACATACCTTTGAATTTGATGAGCAGGATAACTGGCATATTGTTGATGACTTGTTTGAAAAAGTGGCGAATAAAGAGGATGTCTGGTATGCAACAAATGGAGAAATTTGCAATTATCATCAAAAATATAAACAATTAATTTTTTCACAAGATGGCAAACGGATCTACAATCCAACAGATGCCACCATCTGGCTGGAGATAGATAATACAGTAATGTCTATCCGGTCGGGAGAGACCAAGAAACTGTAAAAAAATTACATATAACGAAAAGGTTATATCGATTATAGGAATTTCTAATTTGCCTTTTTCGAAAAACTGTGCTACACTATATGATAGTGAGATAAATAATGCTAGCAAGGTATTTTTGATAATCCTTTTTCATACTTTTTTCTGGTGGTACTATAGCGATATAGTGCCACTTACTTTTTTATAAAAAAATAACGATAGGAGGCA
>FR894077.1:9370-11789 GCA_000434115.1 Roseburia sp. CAG:309
ATAAAATGGAACAAAAATGGCAGGAGTATTTTCCGGGAAGTAAGGTGCCGGAATTTATTAATGCCAGTGTTTCGGGGACATTTTCTGCAAATGGCATGTTTGCGATGGTTTGACGGATCTTTTTGGAATCTTGAAAAACTGGAGGATCTTTCGTACGATGAAGATCAGGTGTTTACGGTAAAGAGATACTGTTCGGTCATTGTTGTTGAATATTTTCAGATTGCGCAGGAAAATGACTGTAAAGTGGAAATTTTGGTAGATGGAGAAGTGAAAGAATGTCTGGAACTGTATTGGGAGTTTGTTTGGAATAACCGACTGGTGCGAATGATCCTTTCCGAACAAAAAGCCGGCTGGCATACGATCGAAGTACGGCCAGCCGGTGGAAGACAAAATGATTGGGAACAATTAAAACAGTTTGATATCAAGCTCGGAATCGGTTGTCTGATCGAAGATGAATGTTAAGCAGTCAGCCAGATTCCTAATCCGATCAGTTTTTTCAGTTCGATAATATATTCTTTGGCAGCTTTTGTCAGGAAGTGGTGTTTGTTATAAGCGACAACAATCTCTTCCTGGAAAAGCTGGCTGGAACGTTTTGGTTCACGAATCCTATAATAATTTGGATGCTCTTTGAAATTTCCAAAACGGATCAGTGTATCCGGAATAAAACCGGCACCAAGATTGGAAGTAACCCAGTGGAATTTTGTCTCAATGTTGGAAGCCAGAAGAGTAACGTCCGGTTTCATATTGAGATTTTCAAAAATATTAGCGGAAACATCCTGATATTCGCTTTTGGAATCCAAAAGGATAAAAGGAAGTTTTTCGGCTTCCGCAGCACTGACTGCGCAGTCATCATACAATTTCTCGCTGTCTTGTAAAATATCCTCTACCGTCAGCACATTTTTCTCTTTTCCCTCATTCCATGGATTGGAAGGATTTACCGCAAGATAAAAAGTTTCCGTTGATAAACTTTCAGAAGTAAAAAACTGTGGCTGGAAAACATCATTTTCGATACAGATATCAATATCGCCATCCAGCAGATACTGTTTCAGAATTTCAATTGGTTCCGAAATGATGTTGATCGAAACGCCGGGATATTTTTCTTTAAAATAAGCAATGCTTTTTGGAAGCATACAGGCAGCACGAAACGGAGAAGTTCCGATTGTCAGTGTTCCAAATTGCAGATCATTGATCTCCGATACACGGTTTTGTAGTTCACGGTTTACATTTTCAATTTTTTTCGCAGCTTCATAATAAGCGATTCCTACAGGAGTCAATTTGATTGGCTGTGTTGTTCGGTCAAACAAAGGAGCTCCGATTGTATATTCCATATTTTTAACCAGCTGGCTGATCGATGGCTGTGTAACCACCAGTTTTTTAGCAGCAGCGGAAAAACTTCCCTCTTCTGTAATTGCGATGATGTACTGAATCTGTTGTGTCGTCATAAGTTTTAATCCTCTTTTTTATAATTATAGTATAATAACAGTATACAATATTTGGCTTCGATCTTCAACAATTTCTCGAAAGGAATTGAAAAAAAGAGTGAAAAAAGTTATAATGAAACAAAAAAGTATAGGAGTGTTACGAAAATGAAAAAATGGATCTGGTGCAGTCTGATCACAGCAGCTTTTCTGGGATTGATTTTCCATGCGGATGCGGGTCAGGCGGCAAAAAAATGCGCACCGCTTCAGGTGCAGGGAACGAAAATTGTAAATTCCAAAGGAAAAACCGTCAATCTGCGCGGCGTGAGTACGCACGGGATTGCCTGGTTTCCGCAGTATGTAAATAAAAAAGCCTTTCGGAGTTTCCAGAAAATGGGAGCCAATACCATACGTCTTGCGTTATACAGTGATCCGGGAGCTGGCTATCAGAAATCACTCTATAGTAAAGTAGAAGAGGGCGTAAAGGCAGCGACGGATCTTGGGATGTATGTGATTCTGGACTGGCATATTTTGTCCGATGGAAATCCAAAGACAAATCAGTCAAAAGCAAAAGAATTTTTTACTTACTTTTCAAAAAAATATGCGGCACAGACCAACGTGATCTATGAGATCTGCAATGAACCAAACGGAAATGTGACTTGGAAAAAAGATATCAAACCGTACGCGGAGTCCATGATCTCGCTGATCCGCCAGAACGATAAAGATGCGCTGATCATTGTCGGAACGCCAACGTGGTCGCAGGATGTAGATGTCGTGGCATACGATCCGATCCAGGGACAGACTAATATTTTGTATGCGCTTCATTTTTATGCAGCGACACATGGCGATGGCATCCGCAATAAATTGATTCAGGCACATAAGAAAAATCTGCCGGTGATCGTAAGCGAGTTTTCTATCTGCGATGCTTCGGGTAATGGTGCCATCAATAAGAAAGAGGCAAAGAAGTGGATGAGCCTTTTGAAGAAGTACAATATCGGAAG
>FR894078.1:0-817 GCA_000434115.1 Roseburia sp. CAG:309
AAAGAAGAACCGGTCATGGAAATTACCAATGACATGTTCGATATGGGCTATGATTTAGAGGAGGAGCCTCAGTATTCTGAGGAAAATATTGATTTAAGTGCATTTCAGGGAAGCATAAAAGATGCAGAAGAAATTAACAAGCCTGCATCCGATGCTTTGGATCTGGATGCAGCAGAGGCAGAATCCGCTTCGAGTCTGGATATGTCCAATTTAGTTGCTGCCGCCATGAATACTCTGACACATCATGGAGAAGAAAATGAGTTCCTTGCTAAAGACGAAACACCTGCAATAGAACAGGAAGCAGCAATTGACATTTCTTCTGACAAAACTGAGTCAGAAACAATCCAGCCGGATCCTTCCAAACTTGAGAAAGCTACTCTGGACTTTAGTGAAAATGATGATGAATCTCCAGACGCAAATTTGGATTTTGGCGAAGAAGACGACGAGACATTATCTAATTTGGATTTTGTAGTAGAAGAGGAACCGGAAGATACCAATTTGGACTTTAATTCCGACTTTGACTTTGATCCGGATGCCAATTTAGATTTTACGGAAGAAGAGGAAGAAAATCCAGAATTTAATTTGGATTACAAAGAGGATGAGGATCCATTTGCAGAAGCAGCCTCGGAACCGGAAATAACAACCGAAACCTCTTTCGAGCCGGAAACAGAACCGGTACCACAGCCGGAATCCAAGCCAGAACCGGAAACTCAACTTGAACCCGACTTGAAATTCGAGTCAGATCTTGAGCCGGATCTGAAATTTGAGTCAGAAACAGAACCGGATCTGAAGTTTGAGTCAGAAACAGAACCGGATC
>FR894078.1:853-1925 GCA_000434115.1 Roseburia sp. CAG:309
TGAACTTGAACCGGAATTAAAAGAGAAATCCGAATCGGAGGCAGAACCTCCATTGGAATTCCAATCGGAACCGCAATTAGAACCAGACATAGCAGATTACCAATTCGAAGCAGAACCAGAACCTGCTTTGGATTTTGAAGCAGATCTGGATGCAGATCGTGCGATTGAAAACTTGATTCCTCCAATGGATGATACATTATCCCATCAATTAGACGAGGTAATGTCCGAATCTCAGGGAAGTATAGCTGCTCCTTCTGTTAATGAGACAGTTGTAGAAAACCCGTTGAATTCTACCGAAACAACGGAAGAAAATGCCGAAACGCAGAATGCTCCGGTTTCTCCTGACACAGAGCTGGGAACACCGGAACCGGCGCAAGAAGAAGTTCCATTTACACTTCACTTTGAACCTATTAATCCGGATCAAGGCAGTTCCTTTGCCGAAGAAATGAATGATTTTGATGATGTTTCATCCCTGATCATTGAGGATTATAACGAAGTTCCAACGGTTTCCAGTCTGGAAAAAGACCTGAAAAAACAGGAAAAAGAGAAGAAGAAAAACCGTAAAAAGAATGCAAAGAAGAAAAAAGACGAAGGATTTTCACTTTCTCTGGATGAAATGGGTGAAAACCAAGCCGGTGATGCGGAAGAAGAAGAAAAGGAGAAATTCAAATATTCTTCCAGTATGCCGATCCGTTCCACCAATATGCCGGAAGTTCCGAAACCAAAAGAGGAACCCGCGAAAACGGAGACAAGAGAACCTGCTTCCCAGCCTGCATCCACTTCAGGTTCAGCCGAAGATGTTACCAAAATTCAGGCAGTCACTCCTGAAATGCTTGCAGAAGAACGAAAAGAAGTGGAACATCTTGGCGACGTTCATACGCATCACGAAGAGAAAATATATGCAGAAAAGAATATTTACGATAACGGTACATTCCGGCGTGAATACTATCAATTGTATTATCAATAAACCGCTTCTACACAATTCTAATATTCTCTGCATATTATAAGGATAGCAGAACCATAATATCCCATGTATAGCAATCTATATATGGGATATTTTTTAGCCAAATTT
>FR894078.1:1983-8619 GCA_000434115.1 Roseburia sp. CAG:309
GAAATAGGCAAAGTTTATAATATTTTTAATCCCGATAAAAATGATAGGAATTAAAATAGTCGGACTTTTTCCAGTCCTTTTTATGCGGGACAGACTTATGTAATTCCACTGTTTAAAGGAGGATTGCAATGAAAATTTCAACGAAAGGACGTTATGGTTTACGCGCAGTCATTGATATTGCCATACATGGGGATTCCGAACCGGTTTCCTTAAGTGATATCGCAGTTCGTGAAGACATATCCGTCAGTTATCTGGAACAATTGATTGCAAAATTGCGCCGGGCTGACATTGTAACCAGCGTTCGCGGGGCAAAGGGTGGTTATTCGCTTGCTAAGCCCAAAAATGAAATTTCTGTCGGAGATGTACTGAGAGCTTTAGAGGGGGATCTTGCACCGGTAAACTGCTCAGAAGTCATTGAAAATGGAAGTCCCTGCAAAGAATCCAAACAATGCGTTTCCAAACTGGTATGGCAGCGCATAAGCGAAAGTATTAATAATGCCGTAGATAGTCTTATGATTTCCGACTTGCTTGAGGAATCGGATTCCGATAAGATCTGCGGCTGTCAATAGAGAAAGGAGATCACAATGAGTAGATTTGTGTATTTAGATAATGCAGCAACCACATCAACCAAAAAAGAAGTCGTTGATGCTATGTATCCGTTTTTTACAGAAAATTTTGGAAACCCGTCGAGTGTATATGATTTCGCCGCAAAAAATAAAAAAGCGGTAAATGACAGCAGACAGACCATTGCCGATGCGCTTCATGCCGATGTACGTGATATTTACTTTACCGCAGGCGGCAGTGAGTCCGACAACTGGGCACTGATTGCCACGGCAGAAGCCTATGAAAATAAAGGAAAGCACATCATTACATCAAAGATTGAACATCATGCCATTTTGCACACGTGTGATTATTTGGAATCCCGTGGTTTCGAAATCACATACATTGATGTCGATGAAAATGGTATTTTGAAGTTAGATGAATTGAAAAAAGCAATTCGCCCTGACACTATTTTGATCTCTGTTATGTTTGCCAACAATGAGATTGGAACCATTCAGCCAATCAAAGAGATCGGCGAAATTGCAAAAGAACATGGCATCTTATTCCATACGGATGCGGTTCAGGCATTTGGTCAAATTCCGATCAATGTTGATGAACTTCACATTGATATGTTGAGTGCCAGCGGCCATAAACTTCATGGGCCAAAGGGAATCGGTTTTTTGTATATCCGCAAAGGTTTGAAACTTCGTTCCTTTATCCATGGTGGCGCACAGGAACGGAAACGTCGTGCCGGAACAGAAAATGTACCAGGTATCGTAGGACTTGGAAAAGCCGTTTCCATCGCCGTAGAAACTATGGATGAGCGGATTAAACATGAAACCGAAGTCCGCGATTATATGATTGAAAAGATCAAAAAGACAATTCCGTATTGTCGTTTAAATGGAGACCGCGCAAAGCGCCTTCCAAATAATATAAACTTTAGCTTTCAGTTTGTAGAGGGAGAGTCTCTTCTGATCATGTTAGACATGGAAGGAATCTGCGCTTCGAGTGGATCCGCTTGTACTTCCGGATCTTTGGATCCTTCCCACGTATTGCTGGCAATCGGACTTCCTCACGAAATTGCTCATGGTTCTCTTCGTATGACATTAAGCGAGGAAACTACCATTGAGGATGCAGATTATGTAATCGATAAATTGCAGGGCATCGTTGCAAAATTGAGAAGTATGTCTCCACTGTACGAAGATTTTGTAAAGAAAAATGCAGCAAAATAAGGAAAGGATGGTATCGTAATGTATAGCGAAAAAGTAATGGATCATTTCAGTAATCCGAGAAATGTAGGAGAGATTGAAAACGCAAGTGGTGTTGGTACCGTTGGAAATGCAAAATGCGGCGACATCATGCGTATGTATTTAGATATTGACGATAATGGTGTAATTCAGGATTGTAAATTTAAAACCTTTGGCTGCGGCGCTGCCGTAGCAACAAGCAGTATGGCAACGGAGCTGGTAAAAGGAAAAACAATCCAGGAAGCAATGGAAGTAACCAACAAAGCCGTTATGGAAGCATTGGATGGCCTTCCTCCGGTAAAAGTTCATTGTTCCCTTCTTGCCGAAGAGGCAATCCATGCAGCTCTGTGGGATTACGCTGAAAAACATGGAATCAAGATCGAAGGACTTTCCAAGCCAAAATCGGATATTCATGAAGGGGAAGAAGATACCGAAGAAGAGTACTAATTCCAAATATTGTAAAAGTTTAAAACACCGTGGAACCTCAATGAGATTCTACGGTGTTTTTATAATATTTACCAAACATAAAACATTTGCTGTTTTACTCAAAAGGAATGAAATTGCCGTACATGATCTTCTACGGACAGATATCCACGAAATCCAGCCTTTTCAGCCAGCGTGGCGGCATGTTCAAAATCAGCTGCGACACGGGAAATATCATGCGCATCCGATCCAAAGATAATATTTTCGCCCCCAAGTTCCCGGAATTGTTTTATGATCTCAAAACATGGATTTGGCATGGTTCCACCATTTTTATATCCGGATGTATTGATCTCCAGGATAATATTCCGGTCAAGAATAATCTTTAAGATCTCATCAATGAGTTCCGCATATTTTTCATAACGATAAAATGCATAGCCGGAGGGGAGATAGCGTGTAATATAATCCAGATGCCCGACCGTATCGATCCGAATCTCTCCAAGATTCTGGAGCTGCTCATAAGTCGTTTCAAAATAACGTTTCAACCCGTTTTCCTCGCCATAAGCTTCCCAGAAATCCGGATAATACGGATCCATATTTTCAATCAGATGAATGGAACCGATACAATATTCCAGATCACTGCGTTTACTCAATGCCACATTGTCCTCATACGCATCGGATTTTAACCCAATTTCCACACCGGTATGAATTTCAATCTGATCTTTATATTTTTCACGCAGGGAAGCAATCGTGTCCCGATATTTTTTAAAATCAAACTGAAACGGTTTTTCTCCCGCCTCAAGCTGCCAGTCATACGTAGTCGGAAACCGGTAATCCATATGATCTGTAAAGGTAATTCCACGGAGTTTGCACTGTATGGATGCCTGAATCATATTTTCCATCGGCTCTTCACTATCCGTCGAAAACTGCGTGTGCATATGTGCATCGTATTCAATCATTTTCTTTCTCCTCCTAATGAACTTCCTCAATCCCATCGATATCCGGCGATACCACCATCGAATAATTCGTATAATAAACGACAAAACCCGGTTTACTTCCATTTGGTTTCTTAACATTTTTCTTTTGTGTATAATCAATCTCCACTTTATCTGAAGTTGCTTTTTGAGAAAAATGTGCCGCCAGACTGGCTGCCTCTTCAAATGTCCGTATCGGTGGTTCTTCGTTGTTACACTGAACAATGACATGCGAACCGGGCGCCTGCTTTACGTGAAACCACCAGTCATTTCCGGTCGCCGTTTTAAACGTCAGCATATCATTCTGGTAATTGTTTTTTCCCACATACATATCGTAACCATCACTTGAGCGGAAGTGAAGCGGTTTGCTTTTTGGCATCGCCTTGCTGTTTTTATTTTTCTTTCCGGCATGACTTTTCATATAGCCGCTGTCAATCAGTTCCTGTTTGATCAGCTGAAGATCTTCCTCCTGTCTGGCAATATCAAGCGCCGTGAGAATGGTTTCCAAATGATCGATCTGCATCTGGGTTTCTTCAATCTGAACCGAAACCGCTTCAAAGGTTCGCTTTAACTTATTGTAACGGTCAAAATATTTATTGGCATTTTCTGCCGGCGTTTTGGTCGGATCAATCGGAATCGCAAGTTCGGAACCATCATAATAACTTGTACAGTGCAGCACCTTATCCTCCGGAGAAAGTTGATAGCCATAGGTATTGATATGTTCCCCGTATACTTTGAACCGTTCCCGTTTTTCGGTATCCCTTAACTGCTTGCGCTGAATATCGATTTTTTTCTGGTCACGTTCCAGAAGATTGGTTACATTTTTACGCAAATCTGCGGATTTCTGGCGGATTCTCTGAATCGTTTCCTTTTCCCCATAAAACACTTCAATCATCCGGCTGACCGATTCAAAGGCACGATGCTCGTATCCCTCCGCTTCATATCGTCTCATCTCAAATGCTGAAAATTCAACCGGTTCCCCGTTATGAAAAACAATTTCCGGTTTAAAATCTCCACTCTTTACCTGTTCCATCAAATCGCGCAGAGAGGAGAGTAGCGCAGACAATTGATTTCCATTGCAGGAAGCCATTGGGGCATCCCCATCCAAATGACAGCGGTAAGCCACCTCCTGCGCCATAGAAAAACTAAATCCGGTAAGATAATTACACAGCCCTTTGGCAATGGACACCGGCTGTTTTGTCAGTTCCGTCATCCACAATTCCGTCGTCAGTTCAAAAGGGTTATGTTTTTCCCGCGTATTCGGGATAAAATATGTCCTTCCCGGTAAAACTTCGCGTACAGAGCTAACCAGTGCTGACACATGGCGGATACTGTCCACGATCGTATTCTCTTCATCCAAAAATATAATATTGCTGTGTTTTCCCATAATCTCAATCACGAGATTTCGGTGTACCAGATCTCCCAGTTCATTTCTGTTTTCAAACTCTATAAAAACAACCCGTTCCAGTTCATGCTGATAAATACGGCAGATACGCGCACCACTTAAATGTTTTCTCAGCAACATACAAAAATTAGGAGCGGTAAGAGGTGCCACTTTGCTCTTGTCTGTCAGATAAATAAGGGGGAGAGAAGGGCTTGCCGATAAAACCAGTCTCCATGTCTGCCGGTTATTTTTCACAGCAAGGATCAATTCATCCTGTTCCGGCTGTGAAATTTTTTGTAAATGCCCTCCTGTCAGACGATCAGACAATTCCTTTGTAAGGGCAGCCATCAAAAAGCCATCAAAAGCCATATCAAATTCCTCCATTTTTTATTTCTCATTTTATTATACTATAATCCACGAATCGGGTCAAATTTCAAAAAAACTCTCAGAAATCTTGACTTCTGCGTCTTTCTCCTTTATAATAATACGGAATGCATAGATTCATTTTTAAATTTGGAGGACGTTATGATAAGAAGTATGACCGGCTACGGCCGTTATGAAGCTGAAAATGAAGAATCCAGACTGGTCGTTGAGATCAAATCAGTAAACCATCGTTACTGTGATATTTCCATACGACTTCCAAAAAATCTGAATCCCTATGAAAATATCATTCGCAAACAATTAAAAGACAGAATCAGCCGTGGAAAAATTGATGTATTTGTAACTTATGAGAAAACATCCGAATCGGAAGGCAGTATTACCTATCATCCCGATATGGCGCGTGCTTATGTACAGTTAATCCAGCAGTTGTCGGATGATTTTTCCTTGAAAACCGGTTTGGATGCTGCGATGTTATCCCGTTATCCGGATGTCTATACCATGGAAGAAGCGCAGGTCGATGAAGAAAAACTTCAAAAGCTGGTTTGTGAGACGGTAGAGGGTGCTTTGACAAACTTTATTCACTCCAGAGAGATCGAAGGTGAATTATTGAAAACGGATCTGCTGAAAAAACTGGATTTTTTGGCGGAACTTACAGAAAAAATTGAGAAGCGCTCTCCCGAAGTATTTGCCGAATACAAAGAACGGCTTACCAGCAAAGTCAATGAAACACTGGCAGACAACAAACTGGATGAAAGTGTACTGGCAACCGAACTGGTCATTTATGCGGACAAAATCTGTGTGGATGAAGAGCTGGTGCGCTTGAAGAGCCACATCAGCCATATGCGTGAGACATTAGAAAAAGAAGAAACCGTCGGCAGAAAACTGGACTTTATCACGCAGGAATTAAACCGTGAAGCAAATACCACATTATCCAAAGCCAATGATATTGTCATCGCAGATCTGGGAATCCTGCTAAAAACGGAAATTGAAAAGATCCGCGAACAGATACAAAATCTTGAATAATCTTGGGAAAGGATGGTACTCATGTCTTTTATCAACGTTGGATATGGAAATATTGTAAATACAGAAAAACTCATCAGCGTGATCAGTTATGAGGCTGCCCCCATAAAACGCATGGTTCAGACAGCAAAAGATGCCGGACTTGCCATTGATGCAACCTGCGGAAAGAAAACAAAAGCTGTCCTTGTTATGGAAAACCAAATGATCGTATTGAGTTCTTTGTTGCCGGATACGATTACAAACCGTTTAAATAATAATAGTTGATAAATATAGATTGGAGATTACAATGAAAAAAGGTATTCTTACTGTTGTTTCGGGATTTTCCGGAGCAGGAAAAGGTACGATCATAAAAGAACTTCGAAAACAATATGACTATGAACTGTCTATTTCAGCCACAACCCGTCAGCCTCGAAAAGGGGATGTCGATGGCGTTGATTATTTTTTCAAAACACGGGAAGAATTTGAACAAATGATCAAGGATGATAAATTGATTGAATGGGCGGAATATGTAGGAAACTATTATGGCACACCCAAAGAGTATGTAGAAGAGCAGCTGAAAGCCGGAAAAGATGTCCTCTTAGAAATTGAAATGCAGGGCGGTATGCTGGTAAAAAAACAGTTTCCGGATGCCATGCTTGTCTTTGTCACTCCGCCAAGCGCGGAAATATTA
>FR894078.1:8677-12047 GCA_000434115.1 Roseburia sp. CAG:309
CTGAGGAAATTGAGCGCCGGTTACACCGGGCTTCTGAAGAAGCGGATTATATGGAACAATATGATTATATTCTGGTCAATGATATTTTGGAAGAATCCGTAGAAGAACTTCATCATCTCATTCAATCAGGACATCATAAAACCGTATATTGTGCTGGTTTGATCGCATCAATGAAACAGCAGTTAAATACATTAGCAGGTAAATAAAGAAGGGAGATTATCATGAATCAGACAGATACCGAACGGGAAGAAGAGAACATAAACGAAACTGTCGAAGAACCGGAAAAAAGCACCAAAAAAGAAAAGAAAAAACGTTCTAAAGTCAGTTACGCCGTAGAATATGCCATTTATGTTGCATTGATTCTCTTATGTATATTCTGGGTGCCGGAACACGTTCTCCAGCGAACCGTTGTAAAAGGGGAATCCATGGAAAATACACTTCATACAAATGAAAGTTTATTAGTAGAAAAAGTTTCCTATCATTTTAAGAAACCAACCCGCTACGATATTATCGTTTTTTATCCCTATGGAAAAAACGGTGATGAAGTTCCGGAAAGCATGAAAGATCAAATGGAGATTGATAACACCTCCTCCGGTGATCAGGAAGAAGATTCCGAGTTGTATGTAAAACGTGTATTTGGTCTTCCCGGAGAGAAGATTCAGATCATCGGAAATGACATTTACGTCAACGATAAAAAAGTGGATGATAAATATGCCAAAAATGTAATGAAAGACGGCGATGCCGGTGTGGCATCCGAACCGATCACATTGGGCGAAGATGAATATTTTGTTCTTGGCGATAACCGTAAGGTAAGTCTTGACAGCCGTGAACTTGGTCCAATCAAAGAAAAAAACATTGCCGGACACGTTGTATTACGCATCTGGCCGCTCAGTAAATTTGGTATGCCGTAACTTTTGGATAAATAACAAAACCTAAAATTTAGAATTCATGTGGAAAATTGAAAGGAGATCTTTATTATGTTACACCCATCTTATAATGATTTAATGAATGTCGTAAACAGTGACGTTGAGCCGGGAGAACACCCAGTTGTCAACAGCCGTTATTCCATCGTACTGGCAACCGCAAAACGAGCCCGTCAGCTTATCGCCGGTTCCCAGCCTCTGGTACCAGGAAAATATCCAAAACCGCTTAGTACCGCGATTAAAGAATTGTCCACTTCCGCCATCAAAATTGATACCGAAGAAGAAGCCCGGGCAAAAAGAGAAGCAGCTGCACTTGCTGCGGAACAAGCGGCTACAGCAACGGAAGATACTCCGGATGCAGAAACCGCTGAAAATGATGCTGTCGAAGAAACTGCAACTGAAGAAGTTTCGGGGGCAGAATCAACCGAAGCCTGATTCGTTTTATATTGCTTAACCCAGGCAGCCAACCCCTTTGAAGAGGGGATTGGCTGCTTTTTTGTTGTTCAAAAATATTTTTTAAAAAGCAATTGACAAACGCGTGTTCGCGTAGTATGATAGCAGTATAAACAAACGTTCGGATTGTTTGTTCGGATATTACGTTCGATTTACTATTATATTACAAGGAGTGATTCATTTATGAACAGAAGAAAGAAAATGTCGATTTTACACTGTCTCTTAGCTGCTTTTATTATACTGGGATGTTTTGCTGTATTCCAGAATATCAGTGCGAAAACCACCTCTTCCCCTCAGACTGCAATCAGCAGATATGAGTCCGTCCTTGTATATGAAGGAGATTCGGTTTGGTCAATTGCCAAAGTTCATATGGAAGATGCGGATGATGAACAGCTGACCGCCTATGTGAAGGAGATCAAAGAAATCAATCACATTTCCGAAAATGGAAAGATTTATTCCGGTGGGTATCTGGTTGTTCCAATCTATGAAGAGATTGAGTCTGTTTAAAAAGATAGACAACTGTATTTCGCTCATGCCATAATTGTGTCAAGAAGACTTGCTACAATAGGAATATAAATATAATGTAACAAAAGCGGTTACATAAAGATTAATAATACAAAAGGGGCGAACTTACAATGAACACACCAAAAGCAACACCATTTCGAAAGATCCTTTTTTCTTTCCTGACCTTACTTCTACTGGGAATTTTCTTCCTTCCTGCCACCGGCCAGGCAGCGACTCTCAGAGTAAAGTTAAATGGCAAGACCACCTATTATAAAAAGACACAGTCTATCGTAAGATATCAAAACAAAACCATTACAAAAAGGTCACGTAAGGGTCTGACCATTAAGGGAACACGTATGGTTCCATATAAGGATGTTTTTAAAAAAGGTCTGAAAGTAAAAACGTCTTATAGTGCTTCTAAGAAAAAACTGATCTTTTCACGCAACGGGATTAAAGTAACCCTTACGGTTGGCAGTAAAAATGCTTATGTAAATGGGAAAAAATATCGCTTGAGTGCTGCACCGGCAAAAGTAACTTATGTTCGTAAACGAACCTCTACAATATTAGTTCCTGCGAAGTTTTTATGTAAACACCTTGGTTTTCAGTATAGTGCAAAAGGTTCTGTGATAACAATGACAAAACAGTTTATGTACTCTTATCAGGAAAAAGATGCCAAAACAGCTATTTATTCCAATTCCTTTACATTTAATGACAAATCGAACAAATTGACTTCCATGCCGGCCCTGAAGATATCCGGTTCAATGTATTTACCTGCGGAGGAAGCATTAAGCAAAATTATTGGATTAAATTACAACTACAATGCAGATACCCAGACACTGGAGGTCGAAAATAAGGTTACCGGCAAAAAAGTGAAATTGGTCTTAAATGAGACAACGATGACGGTAAATGGACAAACGGTTTCTCTTTCTACACCAATGTATCTTGTCACCAGAAAAGATACGAAAAGTGAAGTTTTATGTATTCCATCCAAAAAAGTTTTGACGGCACTTGGATACTCCTATAAATGGGATAAAAAGAAAACCTTGATTTCAATTCATGATCTGATCTACTTTGACTGGACAGCAGATCCAGCAAAAGCAACAGACGCTTCTGTCAATTATATTACTGCCGCAAAGGCAACTTATAATCCGGCTGTCCAATGTATTTCTTTTGAGATAAAGGGCAGTAAAAAAGAAATCATGGATCAGGTTTCTGTTACCCGAAACGGAAAGGTGATTACCGTTACGATTCCAAAAACTTCCAAATATTTACTTCAACAGTTTTCTTTTGAAAAATTTGTATCCGAAATTGAAAAATTTGAAGTTGTAGAAGATGGAAGTGATACGGTCACCATGCAGATTTCCTGTTTTGGCGAATCTGATTTTGCCTATTCCTCTTTAGATGGAACTCTTACGATTAACATTATGGGAGAGTACGTAGGAAATTATGCCTTGAAATTCAAGAAACCGGACGGCGTGACGATCAACTCC
>FR894078.1:12127-13793 GCA_000434115.1 Roseburia sp. CAG:309
AAATCACGTTGATTTGTATAATCAGAATCCGATTGCCATCAGCAGTAATGTAGTTACCGGAGTTTCCACTGCTTTGGTAAACGGAAATACGGAAATCACGGTCAATACCTCAAAACTTCAAGGATATAAGATCTACGAAAAATCCGACTCCTTTGTGGTTTCCATTGGCAATCCACGTACGATCTATAAAAACATCGTTGTATTGGATGCCGGACACGGTGGCTATGATTCCGGAGCAACCAATAAAGGAACCAAAGAAAAAGACTTGAACCTTAAGATCATTTATACCTTAATGAAGGGTTATTTTTCCTCCAATGCTCCTGAAACCAAAGTTTACTGGAGTCGAAGTTCCGATGTCTTTGTTACTTTGTCAAAACGTGCTGCTTTTGCAAGTAAAGTTGGCGCTGATATTTTTGTCAGTCTGCATATGAACTCTGCTTCCGGTTCCAGTGCTAACGGAACAGAAGTATATTACACTGCGACAAATAATGCCAACAGTTTTTCAGGCGTGAACAGCAAAATAATTGCCACATTATTTAAAAACAACCTGGTAACAAGGCTTGGCACGACAAACCGCGGAGTAAAGACTGCCAAATATTATGTCACGAATCATAATACCGTACCAGCCGTTTTGATTGAACTTGGATTTATTTCCGGAAGCCGCGATTATGTAAACTTAATCAATCCGTCATTCCAGAGTAATTCCGCGAAGATCATATATGATACGATCAACGAAATCTTTACAAATTATCCAACCGGACGGTAATAAAAGATTTATTTTACCGGAAATTTATTACAGAAAAAAGAACAAAATCAGAAAAATTTAGAAGAAGAACCGGAATTTCCTTTTTATCCACAAGGATTCCGGTTCTTTTATATTTAAATTTATTAACTCATTTATCTATTTTTCTTTCCGCAGTGAAACCGCCTTTGCCGCCATTCGTTTTCGATCCTCTCCAAGCGCCGCATAATGCTTTCTCGTCGTATTTACATCATTATGGCCTAACACTTCAGCCACCAGATAAATATCGCTTGTTTCACGGTATAACGACGTTCCATACGTACTTCTGAGTTTGTGTGGCGTAATATGTTTGATCGAAGTAATCTGACTTGCACAATCCGTCACCAGATTTTCCACGGACTGCACACAAATCCTCCTTTTTTGCGCAGAGAGGAAGAGTGCATGTTCATGTCCTTCCTTGGTAACAATGTGTTTTCTTTCTTCCATATAATTGTATAATGCTTCTGCCACTTCGTCGCCAAAATAGACAAAATCTTCCTTTCCTCCTTTTCGTATGATACGAATACGGTTATTTTTAAAATCGACATCTTCAACATCCAGTCCCACACATTCCGAAACACGAATACCTGTTCCCAGCAGAAGAGTGAAGAGTGCCAGATTCCGCGTCTTGTTCTTCTCAAAATAAACCTTTTTCATACCGGACATTTTTTCCCCACCATGTTCCACATAATCCAGCAGATCAGCAACTTCATCGTATTCCAGTCGAATAATCTCTTTTTTATGAAGTTTTGGCATATCTACGATCAAAGTCGGATTATTTGAAATCAATTCCCGCTTATAATAATAGGCATAAAAACTACGTAACGCAGCCAATTTTCTATGTAATCCCTGTTCCTGGTTAGTATGTGTTTTTCCTTCATCATC
>FR894078.1:13869-15902 GCA_000434115.1 Roseburia sp. CAG:309
AAGTTTTCAAGATCCTGCAATTGGATTTCTTTAATATCTTTATTTTTAAAATAAGGATTCGACTGAATTAAAAAACGAAAAAACAACCGGATATCATACACATAAGATATTCTTGTTTTTGCTGAAGTATTTGGTTCAATCGCTCGAAAAAAATCTTTGCTGAAACGTGGCATCGTATCCAGTACCTCACGCAGTTTCAGGGTATTTGCATTTATGTTTTCCTCATGATAAGTCACACGATTCTTGGCAGCCATGGGCATTTCCTCCTTTATAATATAAGTATACCACATCCTTTTGAATTTGTATACCTGTTTTTGAAAAACTGGAGTTTGTCCAATAGAGTTATATGGAGACATAGAAAGCAGGCTGTCATCTTTCAACGTACTTCCAGCCATCATCCGTCCATAACAATTCCTTTCAAGGCACTAAAAAAAGACATATCACAAGGGGTATGTCTTTTCTTCTTATTCCTGATTATTTTGAATGATCTTTTGCAATTCAAATAATTCCTCAGTCGTTAATTTTTTATTTCCAATATACTCTTGTATAAAACAGGTAAACGAATTATGATACAAATTCTTCATCAATACCGAAGTCTCAATTTCCTGAACATCTTTTTTGGATATTGCCGGACGACATAAAAAACCTGGATCCTCGCGAGTAATTGCACCTTTATCAATCAAACGTTTGATATATGTATAGGTCGTATTTTTTTCCCATCCAATGTATTCTTTAATTATTTTTGAAATATCTTTTGCAGCGAGAACTTTGTTGCTCCACAGCAACTCCATAACATTTAATTCCCCTTCATGTAAGCGTATTTCCTTTTCTTTTTGCTGGCTCATTCTTTATCCTGCCTCCTCCTAAGCCATATTTGCGGTTATTCTTCAAGTGTAGAATCGCACACGGCGCACAAAATCAAGAAAGTAATTTTATTCTACTACAATAGAACTCCCGCGTCAAGGGCATTTTTCAACAATTTTATGCCAGTGTTTTTAGTAACTTTTCAAAATAATCCGGAAGCGGTGCTGAAAATTCCATGTATTCTTCAGTTGTAGGATGAATAAATCCTATCGTCGCGGCATGTAGTGTCTGCCCTTGTAAATTCTTAAATTTGCTATTTACAGGTCCATATACCTCATCTCCTAAAAGGGGATGTCCGATATGGGACATATGTACACGGATCTGGTGCGTTCTTCCGGTTTCCAGCCGACATTCAATATAATTGAACTTGTGATTCAGATGATCCAGAACTTTATAATGCGTGATGGCTTCCTTGCTGTTTTTTTCAGTTACCATACGTTTTTTGCGGTTTGTCGGATGCCGCCCGATTGGTGCCTGAATCGTTCCTTCTTCTTCCGAAAAATTATTGTACACAATGGCACGATAACTTCTCGTGATGGTATGGGCACGCAGCTGATCTGCAATTTTTTGATGTGACTTGTCATTTTTACAGACAATCAAAGCCCCTGTGGTATCCTTATCGATGCGGTGAACAATTCCCGGGCGCAGCACTCCGTTGATACCGGACAAATTGTCCCTACAGTGATAAAGAACTGCATTGACCAGCGTATCCTCATAATGTCCCGGAGCCGGATGAACCACCATTCCTTTTGGTTTATTGACAACCAGAACATCGTTGTCTTCATACAGGATATCCAATGGAATGTCCTGTGGTTTGATTTCTAATTCTTTGGGATCCGGAAGAGAAACCATGACGATATCTCCTTCCTGGACTGCCGTTTTACTTTTGGACTGTACGTTATCATTTATCGTAACTCTATTTTCTTTTATCAATTTCTGTATATACGACCGCGACAGATCCATACATCTACCTGCAATATACTGATCCAGACGCATGGAATCCTCTCCTGCCGCTACTTCATACTGCAATTGCTGTTTCATGCTATTTGTCCTCTTTTTCAAAATCATCTTTATACCGGAATATCAGCGCATATAAAAGCAATACTGCAGCAATGGTAACATAGCAGTCTGCCACGTTAAAAACCGGGAAATTGATGGCAGAAACATAG
>FR894079.1:0-11807 GCA_000434115.1 Roseburia sp. CAG:309
GCTGTGCTGTCAAAAGCACCCCAGGCGCTTTTAAGGGAAATAAAGCAAGGGATTTAAGGAAAAATCAGGAGGAAAGTTATGAGAAAAAGAATGATGTATTTTCTGTTAGTTATTAGTGTATTGAGCCAATGTTTTACCGGCGTTAGTTTTGCAAAAACAAAAACCAAAAATCCGGTTGAGACATGGTTTGCCGATGGAGAGCACCTCTCGGTTGCGCGCAGAAGGTATGGACTTATTGCGAAAAATGTAGATGAAGTAAGTCTCAATTCCGATTCGGATTTTTTTGAAGTTTATATACGGCAAAATAATAAGTTTAAAGAGGTTCAGTTAACGGAGAAAAAAGGAAAGCAGTATAAGATGGGGACCGTGGCGGTAAACGCGAAAGCCAGTTATCCGACGGAAGATGGAGACATAACGGTAGATGCTCAAAACCGGGTTTTGTTTACCGGTTTTACGACGTGTGATTACTGGGCAAAACATACCTCCAAAAAGCAGTGTGAAAAGGCTGGACGGTGGGCACATCCCTACATCGATAAAGTGATGGAAACCGATGTTGCAAATACCTGGTCAGGCAATGATATGTTTGCTTATTGCAAGAATAACGATAACAGTCTCTATATTACAGGACCGATTATCGCATCATTGACCGGACATACGGATGATGAATATTGCTATAAATACGACACGGTTAAGACGTATTTTGAAGGAAGTGCGGACCAGATCAAACAGGTGGTATGCTATGCAACTTGGGGAGGAAGAAGCAGTATTTTTCTTTTGATGAACGACGGAAGTGTGTGGGGAATTGGCGCAAATGAACATAAATTAATTTCGAATTCCAAGAAGAAAAATTACCGTTCATTTGTAAAAATAATAGATGGTGGAGTGACTCAGATCGCTGCCAGCAGAGAGCAGATCGCCGTCGTGAAAGAAGATAATACGCTGTGGATATGGGGACGTGATATGAAAAAGTCTAAGCGTAAATATAGCGCCACGCTGAAAAAAATAGCGGACAATGTGAGTGAGGTGGCAGTGTCCACATATCAAATATATGACACATATCCAATTGTAGTATATCTTAAAAAAGATGGTTCTGCCTATGGGATGGGGTATAATTATACCGATAAGAATGAGGGATTTGCGGTATTTACGGATAAATATAAAAAGGGATGGAACAGAAAACCGGTACTGCTTATGAAAAATGTAAAACACGTTTACGCAGCGACCAATGCGACCCTTATGTTGACAAATAAGAAGGAATTGTATTGGACCGGGAGTCAGGGATGGTACGGAGGGTGTGAAGGCGCAAAATATTAAACAAAGGAGAACGAATATGCTATACATTATGCGTCATGGGAAGACGGATTGGAATGCAAAGCACAAATTGCAGGGACATGCGGATATTCCGCTCAATGAGGAAGGCAGACAGATGGCGGAGAAAGCCAGAGAAGAGTACGATGGACCTGTATTTGATGTCTGTTACTGCTCGCCGCTTGTACGTGCAAAAGAGACAGCGGAGATTTTTTTGAAGGGAACGCACACGCCGATTATAGCGGATCCGCGGTTGATTGAGATGAGTTTCGGTGTGTATGAAGGAATTGAAAATAGTTTTCAGATCCCGGACTGCCCGATCAATGAGCTGTTTTATGATCCGGAACATTATGAACCGGTGAAAGACGGCGAAAGTCTGCAAGAGTTGTTTGCAAGGACAGGTGAATTTCTGGAAGAAGTGATCGAGCCCTTGATGAAGGAAGAAAAAAATGTGCTGATCGTAGGCCATGGCGCGATGAATGCAAGCATTATCGGACGGATTCGAAAGACACCATTGAAGAATTTTTGGAATGATCTTGGAAAAAATTGTGAATTAAGACGATTGTTATAAGAAGAAAATACAGGAAGAAAGAGAGGCAGTTATGACAATAACAGAAGGCATCGAACAGAGAAGAAGTATACGTAAATATACCGAGCAAGAGGTGGAAAGAGAGAAGATTGAAGAGGTGCTGCGGGCGGCGCTCCTTGCGCCATCCGGAAAAAACAGGCAGCCATGGAAATATCTTGTGTATCAGAGCGAAGAAAAGGAAAAATTATTAGATGAGATGGAAAAGGGACTGAACCGCGAAAAACACGGAGAAGCCTTATTGCCGGAGTCGCGTCACGGACTTCCGAGTGCGTTTCATACATTGCGTATCATGCGGCAGGCGCCGGTTCTTATCGTTGTGTTAAATACCAATGCCAAATCGCCGTTTGAGGAGATCAAGACGGACAAGCGGTTGTCTGAGATCTGCGATTCACTGTCAATCGGGGCGTCGATTCAAAATATGCTGCTGCGTGCCACGGAACTGGGATTGGGATCGTTATGGATTGGAAATACTTGTTTTGCTTATACGGAAATCGTGGAATATCTGAAGACGGAAGATCAGCTGGCCGGGGCGGTATCACTTGGCTATGCGGCGGAAAGTCCGGCAACAAGGCCACGGAAGGATTGGGAAGAAGTGGTAGAATTTCGAATGTGAAGGAGTGGGTGTCCTAAATAATTGCGACATAAAAAAGAAGCAAGGAACTCAGAGGAGTTTACCTTGCTTCTTTTAATTTCGGATTAGTAACCTACTTTGACACCTTTTTTCGTCATGTAGCCGCTGATTCTCTTTGCTTTATAATCTGCTTTTTTGCGGGAATCCGGTACGGCAGGGTCGGTAGGGTCATAGTTTACATTGGATGTGATCGTCGGTGCTTTGCCGAGAGGACCCGGTTTTTTGGAATTACCCTTGTTTACTTTGACGGTATTTCCTGTGGATGTGTAATCGTAAATCCACTTAGCATCGGCAACGGTCATTCGGATACATCCTGCGGAAGCCGGGGAACCCAGGCGGTTGTAAGTACTTGCAGGGAGTGCATAGTGTGACTGTGTGCCGACTGCGATTGAATGGAAATATACATTTCCTACAAAATGGGTAGCCCAGCGAGCGTAAACCGTACTTCCGTCAGGCTCGTGCATCGGTTTCAATGTGTATTTTACGGACTGTCCGTTGGTACAGATGGTGTAAGTTCCCAATGGGGTGTAGGAAGAATGCTCATGCAGTCCGCCTGTTCCGGCATTTGTCCAAGTATCTGCTCCGACGGAAACCGAACATGTCTTAACCGGAATGTCATATTTTCCGGTTTTGTCATTGTAATAATAGATCGTTACGGCGCTGGCTGCGCGGTTAATCTCAATATAAAATTTGTTTGTATTGCTTGAGCTGCTCTTTTCCAATTTCAGGATTTTTGTCAAGTCCGTTTGTTTTACGTTATTTACATAGTAGAACTTGTATTTTTTGCCGTTATACTTTTCGTAGAACCAGCCGTTTTTACCAAGGTCTTTTTTGCGAAGACGATAGGTCTCTTCGTTCAGATATACTTTTTTACCCCAGGCAGTGTATGCGTAAACGACCAATTTGAATTTTCCTTTATCTTCGTTTGCAACCTTAATGGAAATATTTTTCTTGCCTGCTTTTGGCTTCATTTCGTAAACACCCTGCTTTTTGGCTTTGGAACCGTTCATTTTATAAAGGACAAATTGCAGTTTTTTGATATTTCCCGGAACGTATACATTTTTCAAAGAATACGTACATTTGGCATTGCTCTTTTTGGTGACGGAAAGGGTACCGTTCTGCACCATAATGTCAGCAACAGCCGGTGCATTGAGAAGAACAGCTTTTCCTTTTACATCCGTGATCGTCGCTTTGATCGTATAATTGTCAAATTTGTATTTCAGTTTTTTCAGTGAAACTTCGGCATAATAAACTTTTCCGGATTTTTTCGATGTGGCGGTAACAGCAGCCACTTTCTTTCCCTGGCTGTCGTAAACGCGGTATTTTACCTTGCTTACGCCATATACATTTTTAAGGCCCGTAAGGGTAATGCCGAATTTCTGTTTTTTCTCAAGGGCAGCAGTTTTTGTCACTTCGAAAGAAGTCCAGGTTGGCTCGACGCTGTAAGTCGTCTTTGCCAGTGTCGTCGTTGTGCCGTTGGCTGCTTCGAAAACAAGTTTTGCATTCCAGTTTCCATATGTATTTGCCGTAGCTGCAAGGGATGCTGTTGCTGTCATGCCACCTTCGGTATAAGCTGTTTTTGCCAAAATGACAGAAGCCGCCGATTCGTCGCTTCCTTCCGGCCATGCAGCTACATAGATGGATTTGTTTGCGCCCGGGATCAAAACCGAATCTGCCGCATCGGTATTGCTGATGGTCACGGTGCGGGAAAGGGCACTCGATGTTCCGTCTATTTTAACGGCAAAATGCGTGTCATGAATGGAATAATCCAGTTCCCCGAGAGCAACTGTCTGATCTCCGATTTTTGCCTTTGCGGTAAAAACGGAATATTCATTGTTCAATGCTTCCAGTGAGATCTCTCCGGTGTATGTTCCGTTGACACAATTTGTCTGTGTCAGAGAAATCTCTTTTTTCAGAACTTCTTTGCTGTCGCTCTTTCGTTCCACGATCAGGGAGAACGATGAAGTTTTGTCCGGCTCAAGTCCTTTTAAGGTGTAAGTGCTTTTTCCGGCCGCACGGTCAACGGAAATCGTTGATGTGACTTCGGCAGCCTGTACAACTGCGGGCGAAAGCACAAACATACAAAAGAACAAGGCGCATATTGTAAAAATGTGCTTGCATACATTTGCTTTTGTTTTCATTTTCAACCTCCATATAAATGTTTTGTTTTGCGGATTTGTATAAGTCGTCCGCTTTCCTATTTTCCCATGTTTTTCTTGTTTTGTCAATGAAAATGCAGAACTTGAAAAAATATAAAAATTATTTCAAAAAAATACTTGCATTGTAAAGAAAAGTATGGTAGTATATTTGATGTCGGTTCGCAGAAGCGTGAGACCGAATTTGGCTCCTTGGTCAAGCGGTTAAGACATCGCCCTTTCACGGCGGTAACACGGGTTCGATTCCCGTAGGAGTCACTATTGTGGTAAGTATTCTTACTACATGGAGCATTATATCGAAAAAATGTTGCATAAATGTGACAGCAATGATATAATATAATATATATGGCGACATAGCCAAGTGGTAAGGCATGGGTCTGCAACACCCTGATCACCAGTTCAAATCTGGTTGTCGCCTTGAATGAACCGAGTAACTTAGGTTACTCGGTATTTTTTTTGTAATTGCTTTCTGTATGGATTCATTTTGCACAGCGGTATCTGCATAATGTATTTCAAGTTCAAAATTTTTGATAATATCCAATCCGTTATAATAGGAAAAGTGTGTGTAATCGGCATCAGGCGAAAGATGAAATTCCTTCAGTCGTTTATAAAGTTTGTCAGGTAAACCGCCTGTAAAATAGATGATATTGCAGGCACTGCATTTTTCGAAAGCAGTCTCAGGAGAATCATTGAAATAATTGAGTCATGATCGCTTCAAAATTGCTTTAAAATCACTTCAAAATCACGTCAAAAACTATTGACAAAATTGAATTGATTTAATATAATGATAAAAATAAAACACAGGGGATGGTAAAATGGAATTTCATGAAAGTGAATTCGTAGAATTAAAAGAAATTGTGGTGGAGGATGTTAAGAAGGAAATTATTGCGTTTGCTAATTGTGATGGAGGAAAGTTATATATAGGGATTCAGGATGATGGACAAATAATTGGGGTTGAAGATGCGGATGCTGTCGCATTACAAATCAGCAATATGGTCAGAGATGCTATTAAACCGGATTTGACGATGTTTCTTCATTATGAAACGCTTAAAGAAAATGGGGAAGAGGTTGTTTGCGTGAATGTGCAGCGAGGAACAGAGCGGCCGTATTATATAGCTAAAAAAGGGATGCGTCCGGAAGGTGTGTATGTTCGCCAAGGGTATTCTTCCGTTCCAGCTACGGATACGGCGATTCGGCGGATGATAAAAGAGACAGATGGGGATCATTTTGAAGATATGCGTAGTTTGAATCAGGATCTTACTTTTGAAGCGGCGAAAAGGGAATTTTCGAGTCGACAAATGGAATTTGGTGTGCAGCAGATGCGGACTTTGAAATTGATGGACAAAGAGGGGATTTATAGTAATCTGGCTCTGCTTTTATCAGATCAATGCGTTCATACAATTAAAGTGGCTGTTTTTCAAGGGACAGATCAAAATGTTTTTAAAGATCGACGAGAATTTACCGGGTCGATTTTGCAGCAAATGAATGAAGTGTATGATTATATTGACATTCATAATCAGACGCATGCTACAATAGAAAAGTTATTGCGGGTTGAGATTAGAGATTATCCGGAAATTGCAGTCAGAGAAGCATTGCTGAATCTTATTGTTCATAGAGAATATTCATTTCATGCCAGTGGATTGATCAGTATATTTGACAATAGATTAGAATTTGTTTCTGTTGGTGGGCTTGTGCCGGGGGTTGAGCTGGAAGATGTTATGGTGGGGATTTCAGTATGTAGAAATGAAGAACTGGCAGATGTGTTTTATCGTTTACATTTGATTGAGGCATATGGCACAGGATTGACTAAGATTATGAATGCCTATAAAAATACAGATAAAAAACCTGTAATTGAAACGACAAGGAATACGTTTAAGATTATTTTACCAAATATAAATACAGGGTATGAAAAGAAAGAAAATGAAGAGATAGAGATAGAAGAGATAAGAATCCTCAACGGAACAGAACGGCGAGTGCTGGAATATGCAAAAAGGTATCAGGCAATTACCAAAAAAGATGTAGCGAATCTACTTGGAGTAAGCGAATCTACTGCGTTGCGGAAAATCAAGAAATTGGTAAAGGATAAACTTCTTACGCAGTGTGGAAAAGCAAGAAGTACCTATTATACGCTTACCAAGTAGGTGCCGCTACTCCCGTTCCCGTTTCGGGAAAAGCAGCAGTACAAGCAGTCCAACCCCCACGACGAGGATAATGGTTTTGTATTGATTGAAATAATGGAAAAAGGTGTCGCGGTATTGGTATCCATAATACCCCAGGGTAATGAGGACACTATTCCAGAGTGTAATTCCGATTGCGGAAAAGATGGCATAAGTAGGAAAAGACTGCTTGGAAGAACCGGCGACAAAAGCGATGTATGTGCGGCAAAGAGGGATTACGCGCGCGAGGCAGACGGCTATTTTTCCGTGGTCGCCAAAAGTGCGGTAGGAAGAAAGGATGGGCTTTTCGGTGGAAGGAAAACGACGCATTAATCGGTCAAGAAGCGGGGAACCGCCGAAGCGTCCAATCAGATAGGTCAAGGTGGTTCCGGCAAGTCCGGCGATGCTGCTATATATAATAAGAAGAAACAGCGGCGTACCGTGTCCTGCGCCAAAGGCTCCGGCAAAGGGCAGGACAAGTTCGCTGGAAATAGGAAAACAGGCGTATTCCAGCGCAATGAGTACAATAATAGCCGGTGTTCCGTAGTTTTGTATCCAAAGAAGAATCTGATCCATAAAATCACCTTAGTAAGGGTATTGGTTCATTATATGGGGGAGACGCAGTTAATAGACTTTTTATTTGCGTAAAAAGAAAAGATGGGGTATACTGAAAGCGCAAGACCAGTGGAAAGAAAGGCGGCGGAAAGAATGCAGACATTACAATCAAGAGTGACATTGAATAATGGAGTAGAGATGCCAATTTTTGGACTTGGCGTGTATAAGTCCGAGGGGGATACGGTTCCGGCAGTGCAGGCGGCGATAAAAAACGGATATCGTCTGATTGACACAGCGGCGTTTTATTTTAATGAAAAAGAAGTAGGAGAAGCCGTTCGGAAATGTGGAGTACCAAGGGGAGAATTGTTTATTACGACAAAATTGTGGAATGATAAGCAGCGGGAAGGAAGACAGAGGGAAGCATTTGAGGCGAGTTTAAAAGAATTGGGGCTGGAGTATGTGGATCTTTATCTGATTCATTGGCCGGTGCCTGAAAAAATCCATGAAACATGGAAAATATTGGAAGGACTATATGAAGAAGGACTTGTAAAGGCAATAGGAGTCAGTAATTTTTTGGAACATCATTTGGAAAAACTCAGTGTGAAAGCCAACATTGCGCCGGCGGTGGATCAGTTTGAGTGCAATCCGTATCTGACACGTCAGAGCCTGCGGCAGTATTGCAGGAAGCACGATATTGTGCCGGAGGCATGGAGTCCACTGGGACGGGGTGCCTGCTTTGAAGATCCGGTTCTTTTGGAAATTGCAAAGCGTCATGGAAAAAGTGTGGCACAGGTTATCCTGCGTTATGATGTGCAAAATGGCATCATTACAATTCCAAAATCAACAAAAGAAGAGCGAATCATACAGAATGCACAGGTATTTGATTTTGCGCTGACGGAAGAAGAAATTGCAGCAATGGACGGATTGAACCGCGATGAAATGCACGGTGATCCGGATTATGTGAATTTTTGACAGAAGAGAGGACGGCGCGTATTGACGAAAGTGCAGGAAATTGATATAATAAAAGATACGTGATGTCAGGGCGGAGAGGTGTATTGGAGGAAAGTATGAAAAACAAGGCGAGAAGTTTGGTAAGGATAGGCCTTTTAATGCTTTTTCTGGCACTGCTCATACCGGGAGCGGCACAGGCAAAGAAAACGGCGAAAAAGAAAACCGATTCTTATGTTATTAAAATCAATAAGCTGCAAAATACCGTCACCGTTTATAAAAAGAGAAAGGCCATCAAGGCATTTCCGTGTTCTACCGGCCGCATAACGCCGACGGGAACCTTTCGGATTCAGCAGCGGATGCGCTGGCATGTGCTCAAAGGACCTTGTTATGGACAATATTGCAGCCGTATTTATAAGGGTATTTTGTTTCATTCGGTCTGGTATCACAAACAGAATCCGGGAACATTGTCCAATAGCAGTTACAATCGGCTCGGAACGATGGCATCGCATGGCTGTGTTCGTCTGACCGTAAAGGATGCCAAGTGGATTTATGACAATTGCCCGATTGGCACGAAAGTGGTTATTTACAATGCGAAAAAACCGGGGCCGCTCGGCAAACCGCGGGCAATTAAGGTGCTGGGATATTCCGGATATGATCCGACGGATATATGGAGCAAGAGAAATCCATATAATAAGAAGAAACCAGTGATCCGCGGTGCAAAGAAAAGGCGCATTGTGTACGGAGAGCGCAAATACAAAGTCATGGAAGGGATTCGTGCACGCAATACGACGGGGTATGATGCGACGCGGCGTGTGAAAACGTTCATTGAGTATCGAAAAGACGAGTCGTATGAATATGCAAAAGTGCGCAGAGTCAATACAAAGAACCCCGGAGATTACCGGATTACATACAAACTGACGGATGAAATCGGACGAAAAACGTCTGTGAGAGTTATCCATAAAGTGTTAAAAAAGAAGTAAAAAATGAAAATGTAAAGTTAAATTTAGGAGGAATTGACATGAAGTCATCTTACAACCCGAAAGAAATTGAGAAAAAATGGCAGAAAATCTGGGAAGAGAAAAAGGCTTTTGCCGCTACTGACGATTATTCAAAGCCAAAGTTTTATGCGCTGGTGGAATTTCCTTATCCATCCGGACAGGGCTTGCATGTAGGGCATCCAAGACCTTATACAGCACTTGATATCGTAGCGCGTAAGCGCCGCATGCAGGGATACAATGTCCTTTATCCGATGGGATGGGATGCATTTGGTCTTCCTACAGAAAACTATGCAATTAAAAATAAAATTCATCCAAAAGAAGTTACAAAGCAGAATGTAGCACGTTTTAAAGCACAGCTGCAGTCACTTGGTTATTCCTTTGACTGGGATCGCGAGATCAATACAACCGATCCGAATTATTTCAAATGGACACAGTGGATTTTCCTGAAATTGTTTAAAGCAGGACTTGCTTATAAATCCGAAATGCCGATCAACTGGTGTACTTCCTGTAAATGCGGACTTGCCAATGAAGAAGTTGTAAATGGTGTCTGCGAGCGATGTGGAAGCGAAGTTGTCCGCAAAGTAAAAAGTCAGTGGATGTTAAAAATTACCAAATATGCAGATAAATTGATTGATGATCTGGACGACGTGGATTATATTGAGCGTGTTAAAGTTTCCCAGAAAAACTGGATCGGACGTTCTCATGGTGCAGAGGTGGATTTCCAGCTCAAAGATAAGGAAGAGAAACTCCGTATCTATACAACTCGTCCGGATACACTGTTTGGTGTAACGTATATGGTTGTTTCTCCGGAGCATCCATATCTTGATAAATACAAAGACGAGATTACAAACTGGGATGAAATCGTTGCTTATCGTGAGATGGCAGCAAGAAAATCCGATTTTGAAAGAACCGAGCTTGCGAAAGAAAAGACCGGTGTCGAGATTCAGGGCTTGACCGCAGTAAATCCGGTAAATGGAAAAGAAATTCCGGTGTGGGTATCGGATTATGTATTGATGAGTTACGGAACCGGTGCTATCATGGCGGTTCCTGCGCATGACGACCGTGACTGGGAATTTGCAAAGAAATTTAATATTCCGGTTGTTGAGGTAATCGAAGGAGGAAATGTAGAAGAAGCAGCTTTCACAGATGTTGCTACGGGAACTCTTGTAAATTCCGGATTCCTCACAGGAAAATCGGTAGAAGAAGCAAAGAAAGCCATTATTGAATGGCTGGAAGAAAAAGGCGTCGGTACGAAAAAGACAAACTTCAAACTGCGTGACTGGGTATTTTCCAGACAGCGTTACTGGGGTGAGCCGATTCCGATTGTAAAATGTAAAAAATGTGGATATGTTCCGATTCCGGAAGAAGAACTTCCATTGGAACTTCCGGAAGTTGACAATTATATGCCGACCGACAATGGTGAGTCTCCAATCGCAAATATCCGCGACTGGGTAGAGACGACTTGTCCTTGCTGCGGTGGCAAGGCAGAGCGTGAGACGGATACGATGCCACAGTGGGCAGGATCTTCCTGGTATTTCCTCCGCTATATCGATCCGCACAATGACAAAGCACTTGCAAGCCGCGAGGCAATGGAATACTGGCTTCCGGTTGACTGGTACAATGGTGGAATGGAGCATACCACCCTTCATCTTCTGTATTCTCGTTTCTGGCACAAATTCCTGTACGATCAGGGCGTAGTGCCTACGAAAGAGCCATACCAGAAGAGAACGTCTCACGGTATGATCCTTGGCGAAAATGGCGAGAAAATGAGTAAATCCCGTGGAAACGTTATCAACCCGGATGATATTGTAAATGCGTATGGTGCAGATACACTTCGTACGTATGAAATGTTTATCGGAACATTTGATGCGGCAGCAGCGTGGTCGGATGACGGTGTAAAAGGATGCCGCCGTTTTCTGGAGCGTGTATGGAAATTACAGGATATGGTTGTCGATGGAGACGAATATTCACCGGAACTTGAGACAAAGATTCATCAGACAATCAAAAAGGTCAGCAGTGACTTTGAGAATCTGAAGTATAATACAGCAATTGCAGCGATGATGGCGCTGATCAATGACTTCTACAAAGCAGGCAAACTGACAAAGGCAGATTTCAAGACATTGATCCATCTTTTGAACCCGGTAGCACCACATATCACAGAAGAATTGTGGCAGATCATGGGATTTGAAGGATATCTGTATGAAAATGCATGGCCGGAATACGATGAAGAAAAGACCGTTGAGAAAATGCAGGAAATCGCAGTTCAGGTTAATGGTAAAGTTCGTGCAACTGTAAAACTTGCCATTGATGCTGATAAAGATACTGCACTTACCGCCGGCAGAGAAGCTATCGCAGACAAACTTGGCGATAAGCAGATTGTAAAAGAAATCTACGTTCCCGGACGTATCATCAATATCGTAGTGAAATAGGAGGAGCCGCCCATCGTCTGCAAAGCAGACGATT
>FR894079.1:11975-12918 GCA_000434115.1 Roseburia sp. CAG:309
GTGACGGCGACTTGAATATAAGGCAGCGAAAGCGAGACAAATTTCTCGCTTTCGCTGCCTTTTTCAGAAACAAAGAAGCAAAATATGGTCCAGCACAGAAAAGGTGATACAGGGTCAAAGAAATTGGATACTGATTTTGGTTTGTGCGAAGAAAAGAGGAGCTGGGTCAAAGGAGAGGGTGTTGTTTTTTGGTATAAAGAGAAGAATTGTGATATCGGGTCAAAGAAACTAAGTCCAGGCTTTGACTTAGGGAAAGAAATTGGATTTTGGGTCAAAAAAGCAAGGGTGAAAGTGTGGTCTATAATGAGAAAAAGATTTGGAAGTCAAAAAGGCAGCCTGAAAAGACAAATGATGTCAGATAGGCTGCCTTTTTAGTAATATTTAGAAGAAATACAAATCCCCTACGCTCTCAAATCAAAATTATATCTTGTGATATTTCCGACGGGTGCCTCGGTCTCAATGAAATCGTGGACGAGATCAATGTCTTTTTTCTTTTCTGCAAATTCCGAGGAGAAGCTGTAACCCTGCTCGTTTAGGGCATCTTTCAAAAGACCGACATTTTTTTCGAGCAAGCGAAGGGCATCGTCTTTGGCAACGAAAAATTTGGTGGAAATATTGGTATGCTCTTTTGTGATATGGATATCCAGCGGTCCAAGGTGATCCATTTCAAGGTGCAGGAGGACTTTGAGATTGTCTTTCGATTTTCGCAAAGCCTCTTTTTTTGTCATGACGTAAAGGTCGCCGTGGGCATTTTCGGAAGACAGTTTCAAAGGAAGCTGCATGTAAGCAAATTGTTCATTTAACGTTTTCATAAACTGTAGATTCTGCTGCATATCATTCGTTGTGTTGACAGCACTTTCGCCGGAAGGGCGGGTGGCAAACATCTGGCTGAGATGCAGTAGATCATCCAGTTCTGACGAAATTTTGTGATACAAAGAATCCA
>FR894080.1:0-7531 GCA_000434115.1 Roseburia sp. CAG:309
AAATAAATACGGAGGATATTTTGTATGCTATGAAAACAGAAGAAAGTCATGCCAAGCCGTGGATTTATATGATAGACGGAAAACAATTTTATTATTCGAATTCTATAGGGGTATTGGAGGAGCAGCTGGGCAAGGCGTTTATTCGTATCAGCCGCCAGTGTATCGCAGCATCCAAAGCCATTCATTCTGTAACGAAGGAATACATTCTTTTAAATACCGGAGAGAAACTTCCCTATAGCAACCGAAATAAAAAAAGAATCATTTGTACACAGCTTGAAAATCAGAAGAAGATATTGAAGAAACTTCGTGCGAGTAAAAAGTCGATGACTTATGAGGATTATGCGGAACATTACCGAAGTTTTGATCATATGCCATTTGCATTTGCGGATATTGAGATGGTATTTGACGATAATGCGGAAGCGGTAGACTGGATTTTCTGTTATGGCAATGAAGCACTTGCCCAAATCGAGAAAACACCGTTAAAAGATTTGATCGGAAGTTCTTTTGGGTCTGTTTTTGCGAACATGGATGCCAAATGGCTCCGGAGTTATGAACAGGTTGTCCTATATGGCAGAACCCTGGAAATCATAGATTGCAGTCCGGAGATCGACACGTATCTGCATGTGACATGCTTCCCGACATTTCCGGGGCATTGTGGGTGTATCCTAAAGGATATCACGAAAATCGAATATGTCGAGGGTGAAAAAAGCAGTGAGAAGGCATTGCGGTTGTATCTGGCAAAGGTTATCAATGCATAATATTTTCTTCTCCAAAAGTGGTAAAACAGGTAGTGCTATCCGGGTTGTACCACTTCGGAGAGAAAATTTTATATAGATGAAGTAAAAAAGTAAATGAATGGATTCCGGTGTTTATCAAACGCCGAAAGAAAAATCAAAAAGGAGAAAAGAAAATGAAAAAAGAAGTTAAAAAACTGCTTGCATACCTGCTTGCTCTTGCGATTGTACTTACCTCGGTATTTACCGGGCAGATCGTGACAAAGACGACAGTAAAAGCAGCAACACTTGAAAATGATGGGACAGAGATTACGGCAGAGTCGGAGGCACCTGTCGAAATCACGACAAATGAAGAGGGACAGACCGTCTATACCCTGACAGGTAATGTCACAAATGGATTAAAGATCACTCTGGCAGCGGGAGAAACCGTTATTCTGGATGGAAAAGGGTATTCCATCCATGGTCGGGATGAAATTGAGTATAAATCTGATTCTGCTACGCCTGCGCTTGAGATTGACGGAAGTGGTACATTGATCTTGAAAAATGCCGATTTAACAGGTGGTAACGGAATCGAAACGTTGGGGTATGATGGACAGGGTGCCGTGGGTCTTCGCGTCACTTCTCCCAATGTATCCCTGATCTTACAGCAAACGGTCACAATCACCGGTGGAACGGCGGCGGCCGGAGCTACGAGTGGTAACCCATCTGGAAACGGAAGTTCCGGGATAAAGTTTTCCGGTGCCGCACTGAAAGTGGATAGTGGAAGTCAGGTTACCATTAAGGGTTCAGATGGATACCAGGGAGTGAGTGGGAATAAATCTGGCGACGGCAGACTGGATGGTACTCCGGGAGGCTGTGCACTGAACTTTACCGGCGGCAGCCTGTTGGTGCGTGACGATGCCCGTCTTACTCTTACCGGTGGCAATGGCGGGCGAGGTGATTCTGGTTATGAAGACCTTGAGAATAGGTTTCAATCATCATACGGAACGGCAAATGGCACCAATGGCGGTAACGGTGGCGATGCACTTTCCTTTACAGGAAGCGTTTATACCGTTTCTTCCTCAGCAAAGGTAACCTATATGCCCGGAACCAGAGGGACCGGTGGTGCGGCAGGTACCTACTATAAGGATGCTAATAACACTAAGCTTGAATTCGGAGAAGCCGGCAGCGACGGCAGTGCAGGTTTGAAATTAGCGTACACGAGCGGACTGGTGCCGGATAAGACTCTCTTACAACCCGCTCTTTCAGAGGGCGATGAGGAGGTATCTGTTACGCTGCATTATTCAGATTACACGCAGACCTATTATGCAAAAAAAGGCAGCACGATCAACCCAGTGTATCTTCCGGATACCGAATATTATACGGTAACAAAGTGGTGTACCGATAAGAATTTACAAACACCGGTTGCTACGGGAGAAACGATTACTCTTACTCAAGATGCAGATTTTTATGCGGAGTATACAGCTGCCACTTTCAAGGTCAGCTTTTCTACCGGTGAAGATACAATTTCTGTCGAGGATCAGGCAGTAACTTATCCGGCAGTAGTAATCAGACCGAAGGATCCAACGAGAAGAGGATATACCTTTGGAGGCTGGTATACGGATGAAGCCTGTACAAACGCTTACGATTTTAGTCAGCTGGTGACAAAAGATATGATCTTATATGCAAAGTGGACGATCAATACATATACGGTATCGTTTGATTCCGTAGGAGGATCTTCTGTCGATGTGGAAACAGCGGATTATGAAACACCGGTTACTAAACCGGATGATCCAACGAAAACGGGATATACCTTTGGAGGCTGGTATACGGATGAAGCCTGCACAAAGGCTTATGACTTTGCCGCACCGGTGACCGGAGACAGGATACTTTATGCAAAGTGGAATGAAATTCCCAGACCAACGGCAACACCACAGCCAACGGCGACCCCGGTGTTACAGCCAACAGGAACTCCACAGCCAACAGGAACTCCACAGGCTACGGGAACTCCGCAGCCAACAGGAATTCCACAGCCAACAGGAACTCTGCAGCCAACGGGAACTTCGCAGCCAACAGGAACTCCGCAGCCAACGGGAACTTCGCAGCCAACGGCGGCAACAGTAACATTAAATGTTTCTGCTATTGTCCTGCAGAAAGGGAAAAGCACAACGGCGGTAAAAGCGACACTTGGCAACGGCGATTCCATTGAAAAGTGGAAATCTTCCGATACTAAGGTAGCGACCGTAACCAAAAAGGGAAAAATAAAAGCCAAAAAGGTGGGTACGGCTGTCATAACTGTTACCACCAAAAGAGGTGCATCTGCTTCGGTAGAGGTAAAAGTCCAGAAGAAAAAAGTTAAGACACAGAAACTGACCGTAACCAATGTCAAAAAGCAGAAACTGACATTGAAAAAAGGAAAGACCTTTAAGATAAAGACGGAACGGACACCATTGACTTCGCAGGAGAAGATAACATTCAAATCTTCAGACAAAGAGGTGGCAAAGGTGAGTAAAAATGGAAAGATCAAAGCCTTAAAAGCCGGAAAGACCGTTATCACGGTTAAGAGTGGAACGGAAGTGGTGAAGATCAAGGTAACAGTGAAAAAGAAATAAAGGAAATAAGCATAATAAAAAAGGAAAGAAATATATGAAAATAATTGAACCAGCATATCAATCTGTAAATCTTTGCTTTGCCAGCAATGAAAAATATGCTCCGCATCTGGCAACAGTTCTTTACTCGCTGTTGAAAAACTGTGATACAAAGCGAATGTATGATATAATTATCCTGCATAAGGATATCTGCAGCGAGCAGCAGGAAAAAATAAAAAATATGGAAAAAGAAGGGAATGTATCCGTTCGATTTATTTCGATGGCACAATATGAAAAGAAAGTAGAATATGATGTCGGAGTTTATTATTCGATTGAAACAAACTATCGTTTATTTCTTTTTGGAGAAATGTTTGCCAAGTATGATAAGATACTTTATCTGGATTGTGATCTTATTGTAGAGGGAGATATCAGCAAATTGTATGATATTGAACTGGGAAACTGCGAAGTGGCAGCCGTTCGATCAGAAGATTTTCGGCTTTTATCGAAGACAAAGAGTCCGATTTTTCTGGAGGGATACCCTTACAATGTTGACAATTATCGGACGGAAGCTCTTGGCATGCAAGTGCCTGAGAATTATTTTAATGCCGGTGTGCTTGTGATAGATCTGAAAAAAACCAGACAAAGAATCAATCAGGAACAGGTGTTTGAAATCCTTCATCGTCATAATTATAAATATAACGATCAAGATGTGTTAAATATTTTATTTGATGGAAGAGTAAAAGTGATGGACTGTAGATGGAATTATATGACATATATTCCGGAACAGATAGCAAAAGAAAATGTGAATAACCGAAAATTATATGAAGATCTTTATCGGGAAAAACCATGTATCATTCATTATACGAGTGCGGAAAAACCATGGAATACGGAAACAAAAGTTTTAGGAGACAGATATTGGAAATATCGAAATGAAATGGGGGCAGTATATGCGTAAACAGTTTTTTTATAATAACAATCAGTTGCAGGGGAAAAAGATTAGAAAAAATTTAAAACAAAAATGGACCAAAGTCGTTTGCATAGGGACACTTTCGGCGACAGTACTGACAGGAATCCCAGTGATTCCGCCGACCAATGCCTATGCACAGGAAGCAAGTGTTTTGTCAGCAAAGAATGTAACATATAATCTTGATGATCCGAAATTATTTGTCGAAAAGACCATTACGAGTTATGGAGGGACGAAGCATGATGTAACAATCATAGAGATTAATATCACGGAAGACGGCACCTATACAATCACAGGAGACAATGAGATCAATGGTGCTTATATTGATGTACATATTACAGTAGCAGATGGAGTAAAGGCCAATGTGATCTTAGACAATGTAACGATCAAAAATGATGATTTGTATGATCTTGATATTCGAAACTGCGCATCGTCTGATGAGAGGGATCAATTGTTTCCGTTTATGGAAATCATGGGGACGGCGAACTTATATCTTAAAGGGAAAAATACGGTTAGTATGGCAAAATTAGACGAAACAAATGGGTGCATAAATACTTCAATGATTTTTAAATTGTATGGACAGTTGACGATCAGTGAAGATGCTGCTACACCAAATTCTTCTTTGCAATTAAATAATGCAGGCTATTTGATGCATGGAGGTGGTTCTCATGATAATACCGGAGGAAGTTTTATCATGAAATCCGGAACGGTAAAAGCAGAAGGGGCAGAGATAAACAATTTGGCACAATGGTATATGATGGGAGGGTCCATCATATGTGGTCAGGCTAACCTAAATGATAAAGGTGTTTACCGGTTTTTGGATGGAGATATAACGTCTGCTTATCTTGGATCGACAGATACAGCAAAGATGGGAACGGCACGATTGTTTGGATCGACAAATATTGGTCAGCCGGAAGATAGAAATGGCTATGCATTGCAAAAAATGACGGTTTCTGATTTGCCGCCGAATCAGAAAGTAACTGCTGTTAACGGATATCCGGCAAGTACATTAGAAACGTCAGAAGAGGGAAAGTTAGAAGCCTATCTGCGAAAGGGAAGTAACGTCATTGAAATTAACGGTGAATCCTATCTTTATAAATGGGATGACGGTACATCGCAATTGAAAAAACAAACCAGTCCGGCATTGTGTACAGTTCAATTTGCTCTTGCCGGCAATAAAAATGCATATTGTACGGTAAAAGTAGAAAAAAACACAAAATTTGGAAAATTGTTTGATGATGATCAATATACTTATACATATCAGACGGAAGATGGTGCGCAATTTACCGAAGATACAGAGGTTAGCTCGGATATGAAAGTTACGATGACATCATCTGTCCGCGAGTACAATGTGACAATTGACGGAGTTACCAAGTCGATGAGTACATTGCCGGCCGGTAAAATATATTTGGATCCGCCGGATGAGTGGGGGGCTTTTGGCAGCTGTTATTATGGAGGAAGCCGTGTGATACAGGATATGACACTGGAAAGCCTGGATGTTGTTACAGAAAAAGGGGTAGACTATGTGCGGATATCCAATAAAGAAGAGTTAAATCGCTTTTCTATGATGGCAGATGCAGATGATCGTATCAATGCCGGATTGGAGGCAGATATTGATATGAAAGGTGCCGGGTTAAGGGCAGATGTTGAAAATTATATAGGAATCTTTGATGGAAACGGACATTCCATCAAAAATATGCAGGGGGGTGAAATAACGACCGGTGCCATCTGTCGTACATTGAAAGGGACGATTCGAAATCTTTGTCTTGAGAAGGTTTTGCTGCCGGGTGGATATGGTAAAAACAAAGGGTCCATGGGAGCAGTCTGTGGTGTTAACCGTGGTGTGATTGAGAATTGCGAGGTGGATAGAAGTTCGATTTCGATAAAAAGAAGCAGTGGTGGAATTTATGAGTATGATCCGGTGGGGACGGTAACCGGTGTGAATATGGGAGAGATAAAAAACTGTCTGGCAGTGGACAATGAATTTGATACAACACAGATTTTGGAAGGTGCGAGTCAAGATGAGATTATTTTCCCGCTTGCTGCAAACTTTGGAACGGTTGTAAATTGTTATTATGACTCCGACGTGGATGAAGAAAAGCAAGAATCTGATATACGTGCCGGCATCGGAAGAACCAAAGAGAGAATGAAATCGGGAGAGGTTTGTTATCACTTAAATAATGAAATATCCGATGGAACGCAGGCGTGGTATCAGAACCTTTTGGGAGAAAAGGCAGATACCTATCCGACGTTAAAAAAGAATGCAGCAAATACGGTATATGATGGGTATGATATGTGCGAAAAAGTATACACCAATACACCGAATAGTAAATTGACCCATTCTTTTGATTATACGACGGATGGAGATAGAATTGTTGCAAAATGTCAAGTGAATCCGGCGCATCAGACGAATGTGATGCTTACGGCAGAAAATGCGCAATATGATAAAAAAGACCATCCGGCAGTAGAGGATTATGCAGATACCTGGGGACAGTATGAAGGGTTGAAAAAATGTAAAATCACATACCTGCGAGATGGAAAAGCAACGACTGATCTTAAGTCGGCAGGGACGCTCACCGCTGTTATGAAGATAGAAGATGCTCAGGTGACCAAGGAATATACCATATTCAAAGCAGCAAAACCAATGCAGACACCGGCACAGAATCTTTCTGTATCATTTTCACAAAAGACGATCACAAAGGATATGTTAAAAAATGACAGTGATTGGGAAATAAAGGAAGAATTCATTGGAAAGACCATACCGGAGACAGGAGGTATAACAGTATCCGCAGAGTATATAGGAGCGGATAAAGAAAACTATGAAAATACAACGGTAGAGATTGTGGTAGAGCGCCTTGTATGCACGCACAATCTGGATAAGATTGAAGCAGTGGCAGCGACGGAAAAGACAGAAGGAAATAAAGAATATTATGAATGTAAAGACTGTGGAAAATATTTTGAAGATGCTCAGGGAACGAAAGAAGTTACCAAAGAAAGTATGGTGATTCCTAAATTGTCTCCACAGCCGACGACATCGCCAACGGTGGCTCCGACAGAAACATCGGGACAGACGACGATAAGCCCATCTGTGAAAAACGAAGTACTGCCTGTAATGATGGATTTGATTCAGCCGGTGATATCAAAGAACGTTTGGCAGAAACTAAGATGGACCAAAGTGAAAGGAGCCGATGGTTATTTTATCTATGCTTCCCGATGCAGCGAGGGAGAAGATATCCGCAATTTGAAACTTGTTTGTACGATTACTT
>FR894080.1:7586-10703 GCA_000434115.1 Roseburia sp. CAG:309
ATAAAAAACTGAAAGAAGACACCTGGTATAAGTATGAAATTCAGGCATATCGTATTGTAAATGGTAAAAAAACAGCATATGGACGTTCTTTGCAGCTTCATGCTTTGACTAAGGGAAGTAAAAAATATGCCAATCCATTGAAAGTGCGTATTACGGGAAAGAAAAAACGTATGCTGAAACTCGGTGAGACAAGTAAAATGAAAGCAAAGGTAGTCCTTCCGAATGGCAAAAAATGCAAATGGCATATCGATAAGATACGCTACGTTGTGTCGAATCCAGAGGTTTTGTCTGTATCTAAAAAAGGAAAGATTACGGCAAAAAAAGCGGGAAAAGCGACGGTGTATGCTGTTGCACAAAATGGTGTAATGAATAAGATAAAGATAAAAGTGACAAAATAGAAACAAAAAACAATTCCCCCGGGTGAAGCTTGTCTGCTTTTTACTCGGGGGATTTCTTGTCTTATTCCAATTCTTCCAACGCCTGCGCTGCTTTTTCCCATTCCTCCATCGCGGTTTCCAATTCTGCCTCATATTGTTCCTTCTGCTTTGACAATTCGGTCAATTTGGCAACGTTGGATGCATACTCCGGAAGGGCGATCTGCGCATCGGTTTCTTCGATAAGTTCTTCCAGTTTTTGGATTTCGTTTTCTGCTTTTTCATACGCAGTTTCAATCTTTCTTTTTTTGGCTTCCCGTTCTTTCTGCTCCTTCCAGTCGAGTTTGGCAGTAGACGGAGTCTCGGTTTTTGGCGTGGACTCTGTCGTGTTGCCGAGATAGCGGCTTTCGACAAGATCCTTCTTCGCCAGATAATAGTCATAATTTCCATCGTATGAAAGGATATGTTCATTGGTCAGATCCAGGATCCGGGTAGCGGTTTTCTGGATAAAATAGCGGTCGTGCGATACGTATAAGACCGTTCCGGTATAATGATTCAAAGCATCTTCCAGAATCTCTTTGGAGTCAATATCCAGGTGGTTGGTCGGCTCGTCGAGAAGCAGGAGATTGGCTTTGGAGAGCATAAGTTTTGCCAGGGAGACACGTCCCTTTTCTCCACCGGAAAGAAGTGAAATCTTTTTATAGACATCCTCCCCGGTAAAGAGAAAAGCAGCGAGGACATTGCGGATCTTCGTATTGTTAAGATCCGGGTAGTCATCGTGGATCTCATCAAAAATCGTTTTTTCTTCGTGCAGCACATTGTGTTCCTGATCATAATAGCCAAGTTCCACGTTTGTGCCAAAAACAGCCGTACCCTGATCCGGAGATTCCAATTCGCAGAGCATTTTGAGAAGAGTGGTTTTTCCGGTTCCGTTTTTCCCGATCAAAGCAACACGTTCTCCGCGGAACAATTCAAAGGAAACACCCTGAAAAAGGTGTAAGTCACCAAAAGATTTTCCGAAATTTTCCACACGCAAAACATCTTTTCCGCTTTCTTTTTCCGGAACAAGGGAAAAGTGCATTGATTTCTGTTCTGTTACCGGCTTGTCCACAGGTGTCATTTTTTCCAACATTTTTTCGCGGCTTTCTGCCCGTTTGATTGATTTTTCACGGTTGAAAGAACGCAGTTTTTCAATGACCTGTTCCTGATGGCGCACGGTCTGCTGATAATTTTCATATTGTTTGATCGCATCCCGGCGTAAAAGTTCTTTTTTCTGCGCATAATCGCTGTAATTTCCTTTGAAAACAGTTGCTTTTCCGTGGTCAAGTTCGACCACTTTGTCGGCGATACGGTCAAGAAAATAGCGGTCATGCGATACGATCAGGACACTTCCCTTGTAGTTGGAAAGATACGTTTCCAGCCATTGGATTGAAGCGAGGTCAAGGTGGTTGGTCGGCTCGTCGAGGATCAGTAGATCCGGCTCAAGGAGAAGGAGTTTTCCGAGTGCCACACGGGTTTTCTGTCCGCCGGAAAGAGTATTGATCGATTTGTCAATATCATTTCCGACAAATCCAAGTCCGTTGATGATTCCCATAATCTGGCTTTTGCAGGCGTAGCCGTCTTTTGCCTCAAATTCAGTCTGCATGCGGTGATAGCGTTCCAAAAGGGGATTTAATTCTTCCCCGGAAGCGGTCTGCATGGTTTCTTCCATCATACGGATCTCGCGTTCGAGAGCGACAATGTCCTTTTTCACTTCCCATAATTCATCGTAAATACTTTTGTCCGAATGATATCCCTGCTGCTGCGGAAGATAGCCGACAGAAGTATCCTTTGCCAGAATGACATCGCCGTTATCTGCCGGAAGTTCTCCGACGATAATCCGCAGGAGTGTGGTTTTTCCGGTGCCGTTTACGCCCACAAGAGCAGTACATTCGTGTTCATTGACATGAAAAGAAACGTCGGAAAAGAGCGCTTCGTCATTAAACTTTTTTTCTATATGGTTACAAGCTAATATCATAACATTCTCCAATCAAAATATTTGCTAAAGACAGTATAGCATAAAAAGTTGATTTTTACATCTTTTTTTATAAAAGAAAATGTAGTATAATATATAAAAACGTAACTATTTAGGGGCAATGTCTGCAAAGAACACGAAGTGTTCGAAAATGCGAATATTGGGTGGGACCCTGAATCGTTACGGACGTAACGGAGGTTGGCACATTGGAAGAAAAGAAAATATCATCTGCAGTAATCAAGCGTCTTCCAAGATATTATAGATATCTGAGTGAATTGCTCGAAAAAGGGATTGATCGGATTTCGTCGCATGAGTTGAGCAAAAAAATGAATGTAACGGCTTCTCAGATTCGGCAGGATTTTAATAATTTTGGCGGATTTGGGCAGCAGGGATATGGATATAATGTAAGTTATCTTCATGATGAAATTGGAAAAATATTAGGATTGGAACATAATTATAATGTAATTATTATCGGAGCCGGAAATCTGGGGCAGGCATTGGCAAACTATGGAGGATTTACAAAGCGTGGATTTCAGATGGCTGGAATTTTTGATATTGACCCGGAAAAAATCGGAAAAAAGATTAATGATATTCCGGTTTATTCCATTGATGAAATAGAGACATTTGTAAAAGAGCATCCGGTTCATATTGCGGCACTCACGGTTCCCAAGGATCAGGCATCAAGAATTGCCGGGAGACTGGCGGAAGTCGGAGTGGAGGCGTTTTGGA
>FR894080.1:10716-12296 GCA_000434115.1 Roseburia sp. CAG:309
GCGTTTTGTAATTTTGCGTCTACCGATCTGAAAGTGCCCTCACATGTTGTGGTAGAAAATGTTCATCTGGCAGAGAGTTTGATGCGTCTTTCTTATCGTCTGTCAGAAAAAGATAAGTAAAAGGAAAGGGGCGGTGTGTATGCCAAAAGGAACTAGAGACCAATTGCCGCCATTGCAGCAGCTGGTGCATGGGAAAAAACTTCCCATCCTTGTCTTGGATGAGCGCTGGCACAAATTATTTCCCGGTGGAGTGAAACCGGAAGAAGTGAAAACTTTGGAAAAAAAGTGCAATGAACTCCTGAAAGAACAAGGAAAACTGGTCAATGAGATCAAGGATCTGCGAAGAGGCAAGAAAAAACTGATGGACGCGATCGTGTCCGGGATGAATGAGGGGGAAAATGACCGAAAAAAAGAGAAACAGAAAAAACTGCTGATTGAGACAAAGCAGAAGATTGAAGAAGAAAGTGATCGTCTTATGGAAGTGCCTTATGAAATCCGGAAAACCAATGAGGAGCTTCTCGTTGTGTCCATTACGTATTGTTATGACAAACTCAAAGAGAGGGAAGAATACCTGAGGGAATTGACACAGGACATCGAGGTACAGCGTGCGGAGATCAAGCAGAAAGTGGCGGATAAAGTGGAATTAGAAGAGAGTGTGGATCAGACGTATGGATTGATGCATGCATTGCTTGGGCGAGAAGTAATGAATGTATTTGATCATTATAAGTGATAGAAAAGAGGTATGTTATGATTCTGGGGATTGGAATCGATACAATAGAGATCGCGAGGGTGCTGCGTGCGTGTGAGCGGAGCAGCCATTTTGTGGAAAGAACCTATACGCCGGAAGAAATTGCACAATTTGAAGGACATAAAGTGCGGAAAGCCTCGGATTTTGCTGCCAAAGAAGCGGTGGCGAAAGCCTTTCGTACCGGGTTTTACCAATGTGAGCCGAGAGAGATCGAGGTGCTCCGGGGAGAACTGGAGGAACCGTATGTGCGGCTGTATGGAAAGGCAAAAAAGATAGCAAAACGACTGGGAATTACTCAGATACATATCAGTATTACCAATACAAAGGACGAAGTTACGGCGTTTGTCGTGGCGACAGATGAAAAAGAGGCAGCATTACAGCCCCTTTATGATGAATAAGTGAGGTGGCATATGCAATATTTATTTACGGCAAAACAAGCAAAACAGCTGGACGAACATGCCATACAGGAAGTCGGTTTTCCCGGTACGGTTCTGATGGAAAAAGCAGCAACCGTATTAAGTTCGGTGATCAGCCAGTCAATCCGTAAAGACGAGGGCATTTTATTTGTCTGCGGATGCGGAAATAATGGCGGAGACGCTGTTGCATCGGCAAGAATATTGAAACAGCAGGGATATCATACGGCAATTGTGCTTGTGGGTGAGACATCCCGGATGTCGGAAGATCTGTTTTTACAATTGCGGCTGGCGGCTGCGTGCGATGTTGAGGCGGTTTCGGCAGCAGAAGTTGATTCCGCAGAATATCCGATTCTTGTAGACGGACTTTTTGGAGTGGGATTAAACCGGCCGGTTGAGGGTGTATATCAGGCAATGAT
>FR894080.1:12326-34174 GCA_000434115.1 Roseburia sp. CAG:309
AACCGCTCACGCAAACGCATTTTTTCCATTGACATTCCGTCGGGCATCCACGGAGATACCGGAAAGGTTCTGGGAACCGCGGTAAAAGCGGAAACGACCGTTACCTTTGGGGTCAATAAACTGGGCCTGGTTCTTTATCCGGGATGCGAATATGCCGGAAATGTTGTGATCGGCGATATTGGGTATCCAGCCTGTAGTTATGAGGCAATAAAGAATCCGGCGTATTATTATGATCGAAACGACATAGAAAGTTGTCTGCCGGCAAGAAAGCCGGATGGGCATAAAGGAACATTTGGGCATGTTCTTGTGATAGGCGGCAGTAAAAACATGTGTGGCGCAGCTGTTTTTGCAGCAAAAACGGCATACCGGATGGGGGCAGGACTGGTAAAGGTGCTGTCCGCAGAGGAGAACCGCAAGATGATCTTGACGATGCTTCCGGAAGCACTGGCAGATTCGTATGAAAATGAAGCGGCACTTGTTGAAGGGCTGTCATTTGCGGATGTGATCGTACTTGGACCGGGACTTGGAACCGGTGAGAGTACAAAAAAGATCATTCACTATGTGATGGAAAATTCTTCCAAACCTATTGTGCTGGATGGCGATGGGATTACGATGTGTACCCGCGGGCTGCTGCAAAAGACAAAGGCACCGTGGATCCTGACACCGCATCCAAAGGAGTTCTGCACGATCTCCGGATGGACGATGGCGGAGTTAAAAGAAGAGTTTTTACAAAAGGTAAAGCAGTTTGCAGAGGAACAAGGCGGCATTGTCGTAGGAAAGGATGCCAGAACATGCGTGAGTGATGGAAATGAGTGTTATGTCAATATTTCCGGAAACAGCGGTATGGCGACCGGAGGAAGCGGCGATGTGCTTGCCGGAGCGATCGGCGGACTTGCCGCGCAGGGGATGTCCTGCTTTGAAGCGGCGAAAGCAGCCGTTTATCTGCATGGACTGGCAGGCGACAGATACAAAGAGAAATATGGTGAACACGGGATGATGGCGCGTGATCTGATTGATTCCCTTCAAAAAATTCACCAGAATGGAGAATGACATGGACGAATTGTTGGAAAAGAAAAAATATGACAGAACTTATGTAGAGATTGATCTTGAAGCAATCAGGCATAATATCCGCTGCGAACGGGAAAAGGTCGGAAATAAAGTAAAGATTATGGCAATCATAAAAGCAAACGCTTACGGTCATGGTGATATTGAAGTTGCCGAGGCGTTAAAAAATGAAGTGGACGCGTATGGCGTTGCAATCATTGAAGAGGCGCTGAAACTGCGAAAAGCAGGGGTTACCAAGATGATTTTGATTCTGGGACACACCGGAAAAATCTGGTATGAAGATCTGATTGAAAATGATATTTCTCAGGCGGTATACAGTTATGAAATGGCAAAGGCACTGAGTGAAGAGGCAGTTCGTCTTGGAAAGAAAGCGAAGATTCATATAAAAGTCGATACCGGAATGAGCCGCATTGGATTTCAGCCGGTCAAAGATAATATTGAGGTCATTTATGCGATATCCAGACTTCCGGGCATTGAGATGGAAGGAATTTTTACTCATTTTGCCAGAGCGGATGAGGCATCGACGGAATGGACGAAAGAGCCATTTGAAAAATTTCAGATTTTCCGTCATGAACTTCAAAAAAGGGGAGTCGAGATTCCCATTGCGCATGCGGCAAATAGTGCTTCTATTCTGAGACTGCCATCTACATATCTGGATATGGTGCGTTCCGGCATAACGACGTATGGGTTATTCCCTTCCAATGAAATGGAGAAAAATGTGCTGCTTCGCCCGGCACTTTCCTGGAAAACGGAAGTGGTTCATGTTAAAACGGTTCACGCGGGAACCAGTGTCAGTTATGGCGGTACGTTTACAGCAGAACGGGAAAGTGTGATCGCTACAATTCCGGTAGGCTATGCCGATGGCGTTAAGAGAGACTTGTCAGGAAAGGGCAGAGTGCTTGTCAGAGGCTGTTATGCACCGATTATCGGACGAATCTGCATGGATCAGTTTATGATTGATGTGACAGACATTCCGGAGGTCAAAGTAGGTGATGTGGTGACACTCATTGGTCAGGACGGTTCCCGGCGTATCAGCGTGGAAGAAGTGGCAGATCTGGCACATTCCTTCAATTATGAATATATATGCAGCATTACAGATCGTGTACCGAGAAGGTATATATAATAGTTACTACGTAACTATTCAGGACGCCCCTCCCCCACATTCGCATTTCGAACACTTCGTGTTCTTTTCTCGCCTTTGACAAGGCTAAAAATGCTCATATGTGGAGGGGAGCCCTATTAGGATCTCAATGTATGGAAATCAAAGTCTCTTACGTGCAAGCACGACGATTCATTGATTTCCATACATTGATCCTGAATAGTTACCTTGGAAGATAGAAAAGGGAGAGAAAAAACGTGTAAATAACTAACACACGGTATAAACTCACGTATATTGGTAATAATAGGAGTATACCACGACAGCAGTAAAGCCGTTCGTGGTATGAAAGTTAAATCTTATCCTGTATTACATAGGGAAGTAAAATAACGAGGGGTATGTACCATGGTGGTTAAACGAGGCGACATTTATTATGCAGACTTAAGACCGGTTGTGGGCTCCGAACAAGGTGGCGTACGACCGGTTTTAATTATACAAAATGATATGGGAAACCGATATAGTCCGACGGTGATCTGTGCGGCAATCACATCCAAAATGAATAAGGCAAAACTTCCGACGCATATTGCGTTAAACTCAGAAGATTATGGAATTGTAAAAGATTCTGTTATTTTGCTGGAACAGGTGCGGACGATAGACAAATCACGATTGCGGGAGAAAGTCTGTCATCTGGATGAGACGGTGATGAGACGGATCAATCAGGGGCTGGAAGTGAGTCTGGCATTGCGTACATAAGAAAAACGCCCGGAATCAGGGTGTTGACAGTCAAGAAAAAGAACAAACAAAAAACACCTCTGGGAGGAGGTGTTTTTTGTGGTACCATATGGTACCTAAGCGTATAATAGGGTGGGAGTAGAAAGTTTATACTTTCCGAGTATTAAGATACTAAACAGATGTGTCAAAAATATGTCATAATATATTTTTTTGTAAAAAAGTTCAAATTTTTTTCAAAATGATTTTTTTCTAAATTGCTATTGCATTGACAGGGTCCTTGTTGTTATACTATTAGTAGAAAAGACAAAATCAATTTGGAGGATTTGGAGGAAACCAATGAAGATTGGATTAGTACGACATTTTAAAGTAGACTGCCCTCATAAAGTGATGATGACATCCAAAGAATTTAGAGAGTGGTCAGAAAAATATGAACATGCAAGGATATTGAAGAAAAAAGTAAATATGTCAGGGATTCATTGGGACATTTGTTATTGCAGTGATCTGGAACGTGCTGTCGAGACGGCAAAAGAAGTGTACAGTGGGAATATTTATGTGGATAAACTCCTGCGTGAAGTAGACAATGCTCCATTTATTGATACCGATCATTTGAAACTGCCATTTCCAATCTGGCATTTTTGCGGAAGGCTTGCGTGGTTTTTTAAATCCAAGAGCCAGCCGGAGGACATCAAAGGCACCAGGCGAAGAGTACGCAAATTTTTCCGGCAGATTGACTGGTCGCAGGATAATATTTTGATTGTGTCACATGGTTTTTTGATTTTTAACTTTATCTATGAACTGTTCCGTCTGGGATTTGTTGGAAAAGAAGTACGCAGAGTTAAAAATGGAATCCTGTATTTGTACGAGATCCCGGATTATAAACGACCATTTCAATATCATCCGAAAGAAAAAGAAAAGGAACAGGAATTATGAAGATAACCATACTTTGTGTGGGAAAATGCAAAGAGAAATTTATGCAGCAGGCAGTGGCAGAATATGAAAAACGCCTTAGCCGGTATGTGAAATTACAGATTATAGAAGTTTCGGATGAAAAGACACCGGATGGTGCTTCGGAAAAACTGGAAAAACAGATTAAGGAAAAGGAAGGCAGAAGGCTGTTAGACAAGATACGACCGGAGGATGAAGTGATTGCACTTGCTATCGAGGGAGAACAGAAGACATCCGAGCAGGTAGCCGCGCAGATTGACCGGTATGGCATTATGGGAAAGGGAAATGTTGTATTTGTGATTGGGGGATCGCTGGGACTTTCGGAAGAAGTATTACAGAGGGCAGACTGGAAACTGAGCTTTTCCAAAATGACATTTCCGCATCAGCTCATGCGTGTCATTTTATTAGAACAGATTTACCGGGCCTACCGCATTATCAAAAAAGAACCATATCACAAATAGAAAGAGGGAGAAAAATGACACTTTCTTATTTTACAGATAAAATACCGAACGTTGTGGATGCGGCACTGCATATCATTATCGCGCTCATCTTATTTGTCATCGGGGAAAAAATCGTCAAGCTGTTATTGAAACTGCTTCGTGCCTCATTTGACAAAAGCAGTATGGAAGAAGGAGTGGCGCACTTCCTTTTGTCCATTATCAAATTTTCGTTGTATGCGGTACTGATTTTGATCTTGTGCCAGTTTCTTGGATTTGCGACAAGTTCGATCATTGCGCTGTTAGGTTCTGCGGGACTGGCTGTAGGACTTGCTCTTCAGGGAAGCCTGGCAAATTTTGCCGGTGGCGTATTGATTCTCATGATGAAACCGTTTATGGTGGGTGATTATATTATTGTCGGGGATCTGGAAGGAACGGTGATCGGGATTGACATCGTATATACCAAATTGCAGATGGTCGATAATAAGACGGTAGTTCTTCCCAACGGAAAGTTAGCGGATTCGAACATTATCAATGTGACGAATCAGGATAAACGACGGATCGATCTGGAGATCGGAGTCAGTTACGATGCAGATTTGCAGCAGGTACGCCGAGTGTTACAGGACATTATCAAAGATCAGGAAGAGATTCTTACCGGCGAGCCGGTCGATGTTGTTGTCGGTGCCCTTAACAGCAGTTCTGTCGATATGGCAGTGCATGTCTGGGTAAAAAAGGAAAATTACTGGCCGGTGCGCTGGCGGATGTTGGAACAGATCAAACTCAGATTTGATGAAGAAGGAATTGAGATTCCGTTTAATCAATTGGATGTGACAGTAAAGCAGGAAACTGCAAAAAATAGTAATGAAAATTAAAGGAGATTAAAATATGAGAGGACCAAAAGCACCTAAAGACCCTACAAAAAAAAGACCAAGTTTGTATTTGATGTTAGATAAGGATATTGCGGGCCTGCCGGGAAGGGATGGAAGCTGCCGGGATACCAACTACATGGAAGGGCGTCTGGTTGAGCAGGTAAAAGGAATCTGCGGAGAAGTGGACGAAGATATTCTGAAACTGTTAGAATCTTTTGAGGGAATCCGCAAACTTGTACATAGTATCGGTGTCAGCATTACGGCACATGAAGAAGCAGAAAAAAGCAGTTTTATCGATTTTACGATCAACTGTTATGGAAAAGAGGATAAATACGTTACCGGAAGCAATATTACGGCAAAATGCCCATGCAACGGCGAAGAGGTTCTGATCGAACTTGCGCAGGTGCCGGTCAATGAGATGGATGACATTATTGGAGAATTTGATTTTGATTTTCCGAAGGACTGCAAGAGTGCCAGTGTAACGCTCAAATTCTATCTGAATGATGGCTATCAGGTGCCGGAGATTCAGGTGGATCCGCCGATTGATTTTGCTTCGGAAGCCTATCAGAAGATGATTGACAGATCATTGTTAAATCTTGGAAATGTAAAACGGCTGAAAACAGCCATTGAAAAGGCGCAGCGGGGAGAAGACGTAACGATCGCGTATATTGGCGGTTCCATCACACAGGGAGCCGGGGCAAAACCGATCGAGAGCAAATCGTATGCGTACCTGTCTTACCGCGGCTTCTGTGAGCGTTTTACACCGGATGACGGCGCTCATGTGACCTTTGTAAAAGCAGGTGTCGGAGGAACTCCGTCCGAACTCGGTATGATCCGTTATGAAAAAGAAGTGACAGATTATGGAAAAATCAAGCCGGACGTTGTGATCGTGGAATTTGCCGTAAACGACGAAGGGGATGAGACCGAGGGCGTAAGTTTTGAAAGTCTTGTACGCAAGATTGCCAACGCTGACAATAAACCGGCGGTTATTCTTAATTTTGCGGTGTTTATGAGTGAGTGGAATCTGGAAGACCGTCTTGTGCCGATCGGAAAAAACTATGATCTTCCGATGGTAAGTGTAAAAGCAGCGGTAGTACCACAGTTTTCCGAAAATACAGTTGTGACGAAACGACAGTATTTTTATGATATTTTCCATCCGACCAATGACGGACATCGTATTATGGCGGACTGCCTGATCGGTCTGCTTGAGCAGGCAGCGAAAGCACCGATGCCGGAAAAAGACAGCGATTTCACGGTGAAACCGGTAAAAGGCGCTGAGTTTGAAAATATTATACTGGTAGATTCTTCTAATATTGAACAGTATGGAACGGTTTCCCACAAGGGATTCGATCATAAAGATACCGAAATCCAATATGTAGAAAGAAATTTGAGCAGTCAGGCATCTCCGGTTCTGGAAAATGGCTGGGCGAAGGCTTATGAGACGACAGGAGCGGAATTTGTCATGGAGATTACGGCGAAAAATATTGTACTTGTGTCGAAAGATTCCGGAACTCCCAAATTTGGAAAAGCTGATATTTATGTGGATGACAAACTGGCACTCACGGCAGATCCTCTTGTGAATGGATGGAATCATTGTAATCCGCAGATTATTTTAAATGAGACGGAGTCTGCAAAACATGTTGTAAAGATTGTGATGCATCCGGGCGATGAGGAAAAAGCCTTTACTATCCTCGGATTTGGAGTTACTCTTTAAAAATTTTACATGGATTTTACATAGGTTTTTAACTTGTTTTACAAAAGAATGCTATAGTAACACAAGGAAAAGGAGATGACCAAAGATGTCACTGATCTATGTAGTGGAAGATGACTTAAATATTCAGGAAATCGAGATGTTTGCGCTTAAAAACAGCGGATACATAGTGGAAGGATTTGGAAATGCGAAGGACTTTTTTGCAAAATTGTCGGAAAAGACGCCGGATTTGATCCTTCTTGATGTGATGCTTCCGGATCTGGATGGATTGTCTATCTTAAAAAAAGTGCGGACCGTTCCGGATACGAAAAAAATACCTGTGATCTTTGTGTCGGCAAAGACATCGGAAATTGATAAAGTAAAAGGGCTTGACATGGGAGCAGATGATTATCTTGCCAAACCGTTTGGCGTGATGGAGTTAATCTCCCGTGTAAAAGCACTGCTTCGAAGGAGCAATGCGGCAAGCGAAGAAAAGACATTGATGCTGGGTGAGATTCAGATTGATAATGAAAAGCACTGTGTATATGTCGGAAACCGGTTATGTGAGCTGACGTATAAAGAGTTCGAACTCCTCAAGATGATGATGCAGAATGTCGGTATCGTTCTGACGCGTGACCGCATTATGGACCGCGTCTGGGGAACCGATTATGAAGGAGAATCCAGAACGCTCGATATGCACATAAAAACTCTTCGGAAAAAACTGGGAGAAGAGGGAACTCGGATCAAGACTGTCCGGAATGTGGGGTATGTTCTCGAATGAAAAAACGATTAAACCATACCTTTTTACTTGTGTCGGCAATTATCATCACATTGATGGTTGTACTGTTTAGTTTCATTTTTTATCAGCTGTTATGTGAGGAGGTAAATGAAAGCCTGCAAAATAACGCGGTCATTCTGGAAAACGCATTTGAGGCGTCGGATAATGAGTCTGAGATTGTAAAGCAGATGGATTTTGAAAATCTTCGGGTTACGATCGTAGATAAGGGCGGAAAGGTAATATTTGATAATTTTGCAGACGCAGAGCAGATGGATAACCACAAGGACCGCCCGGAGATTGATGAGGCGCTTGCAACGGGAGAGGGAAGAAGTGTAAGGCATTCCGATACGCTGGCAAAGAATACATTTTATTATGCACTGCGGCGGCCGGATGGTACGGTTCTGCGCGTGGGAAAAGAATCAGACAGTATTTACAGTATTCTGTTGGAGATTCTGCCGGAAATCATTGCCATTATTGCGCTGATTTTTGTTGTAAGCTGGATCCTGACACTTCTTTTTGCAAAAAATATCATTAAGCCGATTCAGCGGATGGCAGAGGACATGGATTCCATTGAGGAAAAAGATGGTTATCGGGAACTGGTACCATTTATCCGAAAGATCAAGGCGCAGCATGAAGATATTATGAAAAGTGCGAAAATGCGGCAGGTATTTACTGCCAATGTGTCGCATGAATTAAAGACGCCGCTGACTTCTATCTCCGGCTATGCGGAACTGATTGAAAACGGTATGGCGACGGATGATGATGTAAGGCGGTTCGCGAAGGAAATCCACCGCAATTCCAAACGGCTGTTGACGCTGATCAATGATACGATACGTCTGTCCGAACTGGATATGACGGAGAAAACGATCGAATTTGAAGATGTTGATCTGTATGAACTGGCGGAAAGCTGTGTCAGTATGCTTCAAGTGAATGCGGAAAAACATCAGGTGTTTCTTTCTCTTTTTGGAAGCTCCTGCCATGTATATGCCAATAAGGGCATGATGGAAGAACTGCTGTACAATCTTTGTGACAATGCGATCCGCTACAATAAAGAAGGCGGCAGCGTAAAAGTCATTCTGAAAAATGAGGAAGACGGTGTGAAATTACAGGTAAAAGATACCGGTATCGGAATTCCGCAGAAAAGCACGGAGCGAGTGTTTGAACGTTTTTACCGCGTAGATAAGAGCCGGTCGAAACAGACGGGCGGTACCGGACTGGGACTTGCCATCGTAAAACACATCGTGGCAAATCACAATGCGAAGATCGATCTTTCCAGTGAATTGGGAAAAGGCACCACAATTACCGTGGTATTTCCAAAAAATACTTTACAAGAATAGAATTTCATATTATAATTTTTATTAGTGTCATTTTATCAATAAGATGGCACTATTGTTTTATGATGCCGATGGCATTCGTACATATAGAATTAAAAAGAAAGTGAGAACTAACCATGAGTGAGCTAACAGAATTTCGCTGGCATGGAAGAGGTGGACAGGGTGCCAAGACCGCCGCTCTTCTACTTGCTGATGTTGCGTTTAAGACAGGAAAACATGTACAGGGATTTCCGGAATATGGTCCGGAGCGAATGGGTGCGCCGATTACGGCATATGACCGTATCAGCGATACCGAGATCCGCGTACATTCCAACATTTATGATCCGGATTATGTGGTTGTTGTCGATGAGACACTGCTTCATTCCGTTCATGTAACAGAAGGATTGAAAGAGGATGGCGCAATTTTAGTAAATACCGCAAAGACAAGCGATGAGATCCGTCCGCTGCTCGGCGGATACAAAGGTCGGGTTTATACGATTGATGCCAGAGAGGTATGTATGAAAACGCTTGGAAAATATTTTCCAAATACCCCGATGTTAGCTGCGATTGTTAAGATATCCAAGATTATGGAAGAAGAGAACTTTATCAAAGAGATGGAAGCTTCCCTGAGTCATAAATTTGCAAAAAAACCGGAAGTGCTCGAAGGAAATATGCAGGCGCTTCGTCTGGCAATGCAGGAGGTACGTGGAGATGAGTAATATAATACATGCAAAAGAAATACATGAAGGTGCTGCGTGGCAGGATCTTACCCCGGGACTTCAGATTTATGAATCTGCAACATCCAAGGATTTTGAAACCGGGGAATGGAGAGTCAATACGCCGGTATTTGATGCGGTAAAATGCAAACAGTGCCTGTTGTGCGTGCCATACTGCCCGGATAGTGCCATTCCGGTTTCCGGTGGAGAACGTGGCGAATTTGATCTGAAACACTGCAAGGGATGCGGAATCTGCGTAAAAGCATGCCCGTTTGACGCAATTACGATGAAGGAGGGCAAATAAAATGGGTAAAAGTATTTTAGAGCGTATGTCCGGTAATGAAGCCGTAGCACATGCGATTAAACAGGTAGAGCCGGATGTCATGCCGGCATTCCCAATCACTCCTTCAACGGAACTTCCACAGTTTGTATCGAACTTTATCGCCAATGGCGAGATTGATACGGAATTTATTCCGGTAGAAAGTGAACACAGTTCGATGAGTGCTGCAATTGGTGCTTCGGCAGCCGGAGCGCGTGCTCTGACGGCAACCTCTTCCTGTGGACTGGCATTGATGTGGGAAGTGCTTTATGTGGCGGCTTCCAATCGTCTGCCGCTTTGTATGGCAGTAGTCAATCGTGCGTTGTCCGGCCCGCTGAACATTAACAGTGAGCATTCTGACAGTATGGGAGCAAGAGATTCCGGATGGATTCAGATTTATGCGGAAAATAATCAGGAAGCCTATGATAACTTTATTCAGGCATACCGTATTTCGGAGCACAAAGATGTTATGCTGCCGATCATGATCTGCCAGGATGGATTTATCACGAGTCATGCAGTAGAAAATATTACCCTGATGGAAACAGAGGACGTTAAGAAATTTGTAGGAACCTATGAACCGGAACATTTCCTTTTGAATCCGGAAGAGCCGATGGCAGTCGGCCCATACGCAGTTTCCAATTATTGTATGGAAGCAAAACGTGCGCAGGCACAGGCAATGATGAATGCCAAACAGGTCATTTTAGATGTGGCAGATGAATTCCGTGAATTGACCGGCCGTGGATTTGGCTTGTTTGAGGAATATTGCTTAGACGATGCAGAATATGCGATCGTAGCGATCGGATCTGCTTGCGGTACGATCAAAGATGCAGTAGACAAGATGCGCAGTGAGGGCAAAAAAGTCGGCTTATTGAAAGTACGTGTATTCCGTCCATTCCCGGGAAAAGAGATGGCAGAAGCCCTGAAAGGCTGCAAAGCAGTAGGAATCTTTGACCGTTGTGAGAGTTACAGTGCCAATGGAGGTCCTCTGGGAGCTGAGCTTATGGCGGCAATGTATCGCAATAAAGATCAGGCAGAGACGGTAAATTACATCTATGGATTGTCCGGCCGTGATCTTACGGTAGAACAGGTAGAGGAAACATTTGGCGAACTGATGCAGATAGCAGAAGAAGGAACGGCAGGAAATACATATCGTTATATCGGACTTCGTGACAAGATGGAGGATTAAACAGATGGAAGCAAAATTTGATTTTAAAGAAATACAGGAAAGAGAAGACCGCCTGGCACCGGGACATCGTATGTGTGCCGGATGTGGCGGAACCATTGCCGTAAGAAACGTCTTAAAAGCCCTTCATCCGGGAGATAAAGCCGTAATCGGTAATGCGACAGGATGTCTGGAAGTATCCACTTTCATGTATCCGTATACCGCGTATGAAGACAGTTACATCCACAATGCTTTCGAAAATGCAGGAGCGACACTGAGTGGAGTTGAGACAGCATACCGCTTTATGAAGAAAAAAGGAAAATTAAAAGAAGATTATAAATTTATTACCTTTGGTGGAGACGGTGGAACGTATGATATCGGATTCCAGTCTCTTTCCGGTGCGATGGAGCGAGGCCATGACATGGTTTATGTCTGCTATGATAATGGTGCTTACATGAATACGGGAATCCAGCGTTCTTCGGCAACTCCGATGTATGCCGATACCACGACGACACCTGCTGGAAAAGTTTCCCAGGGTAAGCCGCAGACGAGAAAAGATCTGGCAGCTATTCTGGCAGCACACAATATCCCATATGTCGGACAGACGACATTTATCGGCAATATGAAAGATCTGTATACGAAGTCCGAGCGCGCAATCTATACGGAGGGAGCCGCATTTTTGAATGTAATGGCACCTTGCCCGCGTGGATGGCGTTACGATGCACCGGATATCATTGATGTTTGTAAATCCGCTGTAGAGACGTGCTACTGGCCGCTTTTTGAAGTGATCGACGGAAAATGGATTTTGAACTATGAGCCAAAGAAAAAACTTCCAATCGAAGATTTCTTAAAACGCCAGGGAAGATTTAAACACTTGTTTAAACCGGGCAATGAAGAACTGATCGCAGCATTTCAGGCAGAAGTTGACCGACGCTGGGAGGAACTTTTGGAACGCTGCCACGCATAAAAATACAGAAATTGGAAAAGCATGGAGATGAGAAAATGACAGAAGCAGGAAAAGGAGCAGAAGAGATACAGGATATCTTTCTGAAAAATGTTGCGATGTTTCAAAAAGTATGTGACCGCATACAATTTGAAGGATTGTCTCGCAGTGAATTTGCGATGCTTCATATGATTCATAACAAAAAGGATGAGATGGGAAAACTGACCTTGAGTGAACTGGCATCTTTTTTGGAAGTATCATCACCGGCTGTTTCGAGAATGATAAAGACACTGGAAGATAAAAAATACATTGTGAAAAGTCCAAGTGAAAAAGACAGGAGGATTTCGTATGTTGCGCTTTCTCCGGAGGGAGAGGCATTGTATGAATCGTGTGCCGAACGTATGCGTAGCGTCGGTGACCGCACGATGGAAGCGATGGGGCGTGAAGATATGATCCGGATGCTTGAATTATTACAGCGCTTTTTCAAAACATTTGAAAAGGAATTGGACAAGGACACAAAGTAAACACAGGAAATGCACGTTTCTTTCAAGCATTTTTCTTATTTAATAATAAAAAGGAATCCGGTTTATTTCCGGATTCCTTTTTTGTCTATGTAAAGACCTTATTTTAAATTTAATTCACCACAGGGAATGTACTCCATGTAATCAAACGATGCGAATGTATCGCTGTCGCTGCCGTTTGCTGTTGCATACACACCCATTGTATTTCCGACAAAACCGCCGGCGATATCTGTACAGAGAATGTGAGCGGATAAACCGGAAGCGATTTCCATAAAGGATGATTCTTCAGGTGTAGAATATACGAAACGAAGATTCTGCTGATCGGCTTCTAAGCGAAGGATTAGATCCGGATACCGGGCATCCAGCACTTTTTCACATACAATCGTCGATTCACCCTTTTCTACTTTAATAATCTGAAGTGTAGCAGCATTGCCGTTTGTGCCGGCAAGATACTGATATTGATAGTCTGTACTCTGGAACAGCGCAATTCCCGCCTGTTCGTTTTCTTTTCCTTCCAAATGAAGCGCCGTTTCAAAAGCAAAAGAACTGTCTTTCTGACGGATACATACATAACTTGGACGTCCGTTGGAGGAAAGAAGATCTTTTCCGCAGCGGAGAGACAGAATCCCGTTTTTCGAGAAATCATAGTTTTCTTCGATTGGATTTCTCAGATACATAAAGTGTTTTGGCAGTCCGTTTTGTGCAATATGATCAAAATCTTCCCGGCAGGCTTCTTTTTTGGCAAAGAACGTTGGAAGATCCGGTGCTTTTACATGATCTTCAATAATGCCTTTGCCCGGATTGATGATCGGCCAGCCATTTTCCCAAGTCATTGGAGTGAGGAACGTTTCACGGCCAAGATTGCGGTAATAACCATCTCCGTAAGGGCGGGAGGCGAGAAGAACCATCCACCATTCTCCGTTTTGGGTTTCTACGATATCCGGATGTCCTACATTGACGATCGGGTAATTCCATCCAAGATGACGGTGTGTCATGATCGGATTGTAAGGACAGCCCTCAAAAGGCTCAAACAGGCTTTTGCTCCGCGCAATCGAGATGGCGTGGTGATGTCCGGTTCCAGCTTCGGAGATCATCAGATAATAATATCCGTCTTTCTTATATATATGTGGACCTTCCGGCCATTCCACGTGACGAAGAGCACCGTGCCATGCCGGATAACTTTCACCGGTTAATTTCATTGTGTTCAGGTCAAGTTCCTGAATGTAGATCTCGTTGTCACCAAAATAGCGGGAACCTTCGCGGCGGGGCTGCGTACCACAGTAGTAGCATTTGCCGTCATCATCAAAGAATAAAGAAGGGTCAATACCGGAAGAACCGAGCGGATACGGATCCGACCAGGGACCGGCAGGATCTTTGGCGGTAACGATAAAGTTTCCTAATTCATTGCTTACATGTGTAGTGATCATGTAAAAAGTACCATCGTGGTAGCGGAGCGTCGGAGCGAAGATCCCTTCACTGACTCCGGAGCTGCCAAGAGGAAGCTGGCTTTCGCGGTCAAGAATGTTGCCAATCTGTTCCCAGTGGATCAGGTCTTTGCTGTGAAAGATAGGAACGCCGGGAAAATAGGCAAATGTGGATGTTACGAGATAATAGTCATCATCAACCCGGCAAATCGACGGATCCGGGTAAAATCCCGGAAGGATCGGGTTGGAATATGTTACATTTTTGTTCATAATTTGTCTCCTTATATTGGCTGAATTGTAGTAAAAATCTTCAAATTCATTTTAATATAGGATAGAAATAAAGTAAATAGAAAACATAAAATTATCAAAAATTGTTTAAAATTTAGTAAAAATTCATAAAAAAAATGTTCAAAACTATAGACATGTCACAAATTTGATGATATACTTAAATACAAACTGTATGCAAAATATACAAAGAATTCAAAAATGCGTTTCGCAGCCGCAGTTTTTTTTGTGCGAAACGCATAAAAAAGAGAAAGGGCGAAAGGAGATTGCAACAGCCATGTCAAAGTTGATGAAGAAAAAAGGCTTGGTTAAGTTTCTGGTCGTAGTATTAGTATTGGCAGCAATAGTAGTATTTTTTAAGATCAAAGGAACTTCTACAAGCGACAACTCCGACAAGTATAAGGACGTGGATCTGACCGCAACCAGTGACTCGTATGGTCGTGGAGATACATATGCAAAATATGTAACACAACACGAAGACACGAGACCTGAAGGCGAGGAAAACACCTATGAACTGGATGTGCTGAAACCTACAGACAGCCAGGGAACTTCCATCCGTACAGATGTGGGTCCTTCCAACGACAAATCAACGGCATTGCAGATTCCGGAAAAGGGTTATGCAGAATTTAAAGTAAATGTAAAAACCGCCGGATACTACAACTTGCTAGCTGATTATTATCCTACAACAGATGAGGATGACCGAGGAATTGACATCGAAACTGAACTTCAGATTAACGGTGCCGTTCCATTTAGTGGAGCAGATGCGATTGCATTCGGCCGTGTCTACACAGATGCAGGCGAAGTGACGCAGGATAACCAGGGAAATGAAATCCGTGCCAAACAGGTACAGGATGAAAACCGTGGTTGGGTCTCTGCTTACTTTGAAGATTCTACCGGTTATGAAATGGAACCACTTCGTTTCTATTTAAATGCCGGAGAAAACACGATCCGATTGACGGGTGCCAATGAAAAATTTGTAATCCGTAAATTGGCAGTGAAAAACAAGGAGACAACGCCTACATATGAAGAGTATAGCAAATTGAATGCGAATGCGACGAACAACACGGAGCAGGGATACGTTCAAAAAATTCAGGGCGAAAAGGCAGTACGCCGTTCTTCTCCTTCCCTCTATGCTACATATGACAGAACTTCAAGTGATACGGAATATGAAGACAAAGATGGCAAAACGGAGCAGGGTATTACCGACCGTCAGGTTCTTGACATGACCGGTGGTACTCAGTGGAAAGTTCCAAATGATTGGATTGAATGGGATATGGAAGTTCCTGCAGAAGGTGACTACGTTATCGGAATCAAGGGACGTCAGGGATATACCCGTGGATATATCGCAAACCGTTCTTTGTACATCGATGGAGAAGTTCCGTTTGAAGAAGTAAAAGAAATTCAGTTTACCTACAGCAATGTATGGCAGATGGTATGCTTACAGGATGCCAATGGAAATGCTTACAAATTCCATCTGACAAAAGGAAAGCATACGATCCGTCTGAAAAATACATTGGGTGATCTTGGTGAATATTTGTCTGAATTGTCAAACAGTGTATTCAACATGAACCAGATGTATCGTCAGATCCTTGTATTGACAGGTACAGAACCGGATGAATACCGTGATTATCAGATTGAAAAAGTATATCCGGAAGTTATTGAAGCGATGGATTTTGAATCCAAGCGTCTGTACAAACTGGTAGATGAAGTCGTTGCATACACCGGTGAGAAAGGTGGAGAGATTTCTGTAGCACAGACTCTTGCCGCTCAGATGGAGAAGTTTGTAAAACGTCCGGATAAAATTCCTGGTACTCTTTCCAACTTCAAAGAAAATATCAGTTCCCTCGGAACTTCGATTAACAACCTGAGTGCAGCAGCGATGGATATTGATTACATCGTACTTGCAGATGCAAAAGAAAACATTCCGGAAGTAAACGAAACTCGTTTTGATAAAATGGCACATGAGTGCAAATTGTTTATCAATTCTTTCCGCAGTGACTCTTCTGCTCTTGGTAATGTATACGATTCTGATGATCCGGACGTATTGGATGTGTGGATCACAGCCGGACGTGACCAGAGTACTATCTTGAAAAACATGGTAGACCAGATGTTCACACCGGAGACCGGAATTAAAGTAAATGTCAAACTGATCGATGCAGCGGCATCCGCCAATACAGCGACATCCGCAAACGGTGCCGTAAATGCGATGCTCCCGGCCGTTATCTCCGGATTCGGACCTGACGTTGCACTTTGCATCTCACAGACAGAGCCTGTTAACTATGCACTTCGTAGTGCGGTTGTTGACTTGTCGCAATTTGGCAGTGAAGTGGATGAGGTTCTTTCTGAATATTATCCAAGTTCGTATGAGTCTTACAAATTTAACGGTGGTCTTTACGGATTGCCTGAGACACAGAACTACAACGTATTGTTCTACCGTACAGATATTATGGAAGAACTCGGCATTGATGCTGAGAAAGATGTAAGTACATGGGAAGGTGTATTGAAGACACTTCCAATTTTGCAGAAGAACAGCATGTCCTTTGCAATCCCTTCTGTAGAGCGTAAGATCAATAACGTTACAAACCCTGACCTTGCAAACTATTATGCTCAGTTGTATCAGCGTGGCGGTACTTTGTACGATGCTGACGCAATGGAGACAATGATTGCAACACCGGAAGGTATCGAAGCATTTGAATTCTATACCAAACTTTTTACCAATTATAAATTGGATAAACAGTATGACTTTAATAACCGTTTCCGTAGTGGTGAGATGCCAATCGGATGTGCGGATTATAGTAACTTTAACACATTGGCAGTATTTGCTCCTGAGATCAAGGGTCTTTGGAACTTTGGTCTGATCCCTGGTATACAGAAGGAAGATGGAAGCATTGACCGTTCTGTTCAGTCATGGGGTACTGCATCTATGATGCTTCGTGGTGCAGAAGAACGTGGCAAGAAAGAAATTGCCTGGCAGTTCCTTAAATGGTGGGCAAGTTCTGAAGTACAGAGTAATTATGCAAGTGAACTGGAAGCTGTTATGGGTGCTGCTGCTCGTTATGCTACAGCAAACCGCAACACATTTGAAACTCTTTCTTGGAGCAGCGATGAGTCTGCCGCATTGAAAGAACAGTGGCAATCCGCATTTGGACTTCCGGAAGTTGCTGGTGGATATTACACAGCAAGACATATCACAAACGCAATTCGTAAGGTTATGAATGAGAATGAAGACCCAAGAGAGACACTTCTTGACTATGTCATCACGATCAACGATGAGCTTACAAATAAACGTGAAGAATTTGGTCTGCCAACAAAAGACACTAAGAAATAATCGAGAGAGGAGAGTATAGAATGAAGTTTCTTGGAAAGTATATGCAAATTAAGAAACGTGATATCGGGATTGCCTGGAAAAAGGCAAAGATGTCTAAGACCTGTTATCTGTTCTTATTGCCATATTTTATTCTGTTTACAGTGTTCTATGTGTTGCCTGTATGTATGTCTGTATTTTATAGTTTTACATACTACAACGTATTGGAACCAGCGAAATTTATCGGCGTTGAAAACTATATTGATCTGCTCCTCAATGACGATGTGTTCCTGATTGCAGTTAAGAATACATTCTTGTTGGCAGCGATCACTGGTCCGCTCGGATACATCATGGCTTTCTTGTTTGCCTGGTTTATCAACGAGCTGCCTCGTTTCGTTCGTGCATTTGCCGTTATGGTATTCTATGCACCAACCATTTCCGGTCAGGCATACCTGATCTGGTCCATCCTCTTCAGTGGAGATGCTTATGGCTATGTAAACGGATTTTTGTTGAAATTTGGTATTATCAACGAGCCAATCCTATGGCTGACGGATACCAAGTACATGATGAATGTAGTTATTATAGTAGTACTTTGGATGAGTCTTGGTACCGGATTCCTTTCCTTCGTAGCCGGTCTGCAGGGTATTGATGCTTCACAGTTTGAAGCAGGATATGTGGACGGTGTCAGAAACCGTTGGCAGGAATTGTGGTACATTACCCTTCCTAATATGAAACCAATGCTTTTGTTCGGTGCCGTTATGGCAATCACACAGTCCTTTGGTGTGGCTGACGTTACGATGGCACTTTGTGGATACCCAAGTACCGATTACGCGGCGCGAACCGTCGTAACTCACTTGGTCGATTATGGTACCACGCGATTTGAGATGGGTTACGCATCTGCGATAGCAACGGTATTGTTCGTAGTTATGATTTTGTGTAACAAGGCAATTCAAGCCTTGCTTAGCAAAGTTGGAACTTGATAGGAGGTATAACAACGATGAAATTAATCAAAATCAAAAGGAGAAAACCAAATCGATCCGTTGGTGGAGACATCGGAATTTACATTATGTTGATTCTGTTTGGTATATTCTTTGTTATGCCCCTTGTGTATACCATTTGTAGTGCGTTTAAACCATTGGATGAGATTTATCTTTATCCACCAAGTTTTTTTGTAAAGAACCCGACATTCAATAACTTCCAGGATATGCTGGTTGTTATGTCAAGTTCTTACGTACCTTTTACAAGATACATTTTCAATACTGTATTTACCACGTTAGTAGGTACAGTAGGACATTTGATCTTTGGATCAATGGCAGCGTATGTGTTGGCTAAATATAATTTTCCGGGAAGCAAGGGATTCTTCGATCTTTGTGTAACCGCGATCATGTTTAATGCGTATGTTCTCCAGATTCCTACCTATTTGATCATGTCAAAACTTGGATGGGTAGATACTTATGCCGCACTGATCGTACCTGCGTTTGCACTTCCTATGGGATTGTTCCTGATGAAGCAGTTCATGGAGCAGATTCCGGATGCGCTGATCGAAGCAGCAAAGATTGACGGTGCGAAAGAAGGAAGAATCTTCCTTCAGATCGTTATGCCAAACGTAAAACCGGCTTGGCTGACTGTAACGATTTTCTCTGTGCAGGCTCTTTGGAATATGAAAGGTCAGATTTTTATCTACTCTGAGGAGTTCAAAATGCTTCCATATGCACTGCAGCAGATCATGTCTTCCGGTGTTGCCCGTGCAGGTGTAGGTTCCGCTGCAACGATGGTCGTTATGATGGTTCCGATCATTATATTTGTAGCCGCACAGAGTAACATTTTGGAAACAATGGCTAGTTCAGGTATTAAAGACTGATAAAGGAGGATAAAAATGAAAGTATGTAAGAAATTAACATCTATGTTTGCTCTTGTACTGATCTTGTCTCTCCTTATCGGTGCGACAGGCGCAAGTGCTGCGACAAGTTCGGATGGAAATCATTATACATATATTTATGACTGCTGGGGTTATGACCGTGAGTCACCGGATGCTTATTCTGTAACACGTATCATTACAGGTTCGGATTATGAATGCGGTAACTTCAAAGAACCACAGGGAATGTATGTAAATGGTACGAACCTTTACATAGCAGATACAGGAAACAATCGTATCGTAAAAATGTCCTATGTAAATGACACCATTACTCAGACAGGAATGGTAACGGAATTTAACAATGGAGATAAGAAAGATGCTTTGAGTGGCCCACAGGATGTCTTCGTAAGTGACGAAGGAGATATGTATATTGCCGATACCGGAAATAAACGTATCGTTCATCTGGACAAAGATAATAATGTCATTAAGATCATTACAAAGCCGGATGACGAAACTTTCGATCAGACAACGGACTTCCTTCCACAGAAGCTGGTTGTAGATAGTTCAAAACGTATCTTTACACAGGTACAGAACGTAAACAAAGGATTTATGGAATTTGCCAATGACGGATCTTTTACCGGATACGTCGGAGCAAGTAAAGTAACATATAATATTCTTCAGTATTTATGGAAAATGGTAGCCAGTAAAGAGCAGAGAAGCCAGATGGAACTTTTCGTTCCAACAGAGTACAGTAACCTCTGCCTTGACTCCGAGGGATTCATCTACGCAACGATCGGCAAGACCGGTGAAGATGTTACTCCTCAGAATTCACAGCCAATCCGTAAACTGAATGCAAAAGGAACCGATATTTTGGTTCGTAACGGATATGTAGAGCCTTATGGAGATCTTCGCTGGACAGAGTCCGGAGAGATGAAAGGTGCTTCCAGATTTGTAGATATCGCTTGTCTTGACAACGATGTTTACTATGCACTGGATAATACCAGAGGCCGTGTGTTCGCTTATGACTTTCAGGGTAACATGCTTTATGCATTTGGTGGTCATGGATACAAAGCGGGATATTTTATCAACCCAACGGCAATTGAGGATTTGGGCGATACATTGCTCGTTATGGACTCAACGCTGGGAACGATCACTCAGTTTACTTTGACGGAATATGGTAAATATATCAATCAGGGATTGAGTGAGTACAAACGTGGCGACTATGATGCTTCTGCTGCTACATGGCAGAAAGTATTGAAACTGAATGGTAACTACGATCAGGCATATATCGGTATTGGTCGTTCTCTCCTCCGCCAGGAAAGTTATCAGGAAGCCATGGATTACTTTGAATTGAAACTGGATGCAACAAACTATTCCAAAGCATACAAATTGTATCGTAAGGAATGGTTCGAAAACAACATAACGATCATTTTGATTGCTCTTGCTGTATTGATCGTTGTCTGCTTCGGTGTTGGCTTTGTGAAGAAGGCTAGAAAGGAGGTAGAGAAAGGATGAGTATAAAACAACGTGTTATCAATAAAGAAAGCTGGAGTGCTTATCTTGCATCACTTCGTTATGCATTACACTGTTGTCTTCGTCCTTTTGACGGCTTTTGGGATTTGACTCATGAAAAGAGAGGATCTGTAGGCGCAGCGAATACGATTGTAATTCTGGTACTGCTTACAAATCTTTTAAAACTTGGTTTTACCAGTTTTATTTTCCAACCAGTCAACTGGAATGAAGTGAACCTTCTTTTAGAGATTATGACATTCTTACTGCCATTTGTAGTTTATTGTGTGGCAAACTGGTGTCTGACAACTTTGTTTGAAGGAAAAGGTACTTTGAAAGATATTTATATGGGTACTGCATATGCGATGACACCATATGTGATCATTCAGCTGCCTTTGATCTTATTAAGTAACGTAGTAACAGAAGAAGAGGGTGCATTTTATACCTATTTTGGATACTTCTCCATGGTATGGTGTGGACTTCTGATTATGGCATCTGTCATGATGATCCACGATTTCCTTTTAGGAAAAGCATTTGCGTCACTCATTTTCACAGGAGTCGGTATGTTGGTTATCGTATTCCTGTTGGTTCTCTTCTTTAGTTTGATAAGTGATGGTTTCTCATATTTCTATTCGATTTATAAAGAAATCATTTACAGATTCTATTAATTTGGAAGGAGGGCAAAGTTAAGAATGAAAAAGAAATTTGGTTTGCTTTTAGTTGCTGCGCTGGCTTCCTTCGCATTAGTAGGATGTGGTAATTCATCTTCGGGTTATAAGGAGTTGACTGCTTATACCAATGAAGACAGTCAGGAAGTTACCATTAGCAATAGTTCTTTGGAACTTACGGTAAATAAAGATGATACAACATTTTTGTTGAAGGATA
>FR894080.1:34242-34770 GCA_000434115.1 Roseburia sp. CAG:309
AAATTACGCAAATGCCAAAGGACAGTTAAAAGATATGTTGAATGCGACCCTTCTTGTAAAGTATTCCAACAAAACGGATACTCAGAAGGATATTAACAACTACAATCAGTCTGTTGCAGATGGCAACTATAAGATTGAAAAAGTAAGTGATGACACAGTAGCCATTCATTATACCATTGGTGATATCGAGAAACTGTATGTATGTCCATTGGTTATCAAAGAATCAGCAATGAAAAAACTTTTGGATCAAATGCCAAAATCCGATCAGAGCCGTGCAACTCGTAACTATGTTCATTATGACTATGACGAGTTGAAAGAAGCCGGTGACGATACAGAGCTTCAGCAGGCATTGGAAAAGTTCCCTGATCTGAAAGATGAACCGGTTTACTACTTGTCTGAGAAGATTACAGATTCCAAGGCAAAACAGTTGGAAGAAATGTTTACGAAAGTTGGTTACACAGAAGAGCAGCGTAACAAAGACAGTGAGGGATACAATGTTTCCCGTAATGCCGGAAAGCCAATCTTCGA
>FR894081.1:0-632 GCA_000434115.1 Roseburia sp. CAG:309
TGGTATTCGCAGTTCGATTTCTTGTTTTAACTCTTTAAAAAACACATCAAAATCAGCGGTATCCCAGTACTTTTGAGAATTATCTAATCCGAATTCAGTTTCTCCGGTGCAAATACAGCAACTAAAGTTTCCTCTATCATAATTAAGTCTTACCATAAAGAAATCATACGCCTTGAAAGTACTCGAAAATGCTCTATGGTTTGGGTCATCAATCACATCTGAAATCACGAAATCTGTTACACGATTGCCAAGCAGCTCCCTTGCCTGTCGATTAAATTCTAATGCCATTTGATCTGTTTCATTTAATTGCATACCAAAACTCTCCTTTCTTGTTCAATTCAATATAACCATGCTTTTCTGTCAAATACCTCCATTCATCAGCTATCGCATCGTCCTCATACATTTTCAATCTTGAGTCTTGTGAAAACCGAATTGTCTTCCCACTTTCTACCGCATAATCCAATGCTGGTTTATTAAATAACTCAAACATATCCTTATCGGTAATGCCATAGATTTCTTTAACAACACCCCACTCGTTACCCAAGTCAAAGTAAGCATCTCCGTATTTCTTTGCCATTTCCGTATATGCTTCCGAATAGCCGCTTTCCACAGTCGCACTTTCTGCCATGGCA
>FR894081.1:711-5522 GCA_000434115.1 Roseburia sp. CAG:309
CTGATACAATGACCCGGCTGTAACAGAGTTATTAACCGCATTTTCCATTCCACAGGAAGTTATCTTCATTGAAAGGGTCTGGGTAGTTCCGAGGATGACTGCATTACCAGCCGCAACGGTTTCCCCGTCAAATTTCAACCCCGGCTTCATAGACACCAGATATGCCGGGGTGTCAAAGACGGAACCGTAGGTTTCCAATGCTTTTTTGTCATCTTCCGTCTCAGCTTCGTAATCAATGGTAATGCGTTTGCCTGCCAATTCCGCGTATTTATATGTACCCAGTTTCTTCCCATCAATGGTAAAAGTGACACGGTCGCTGTCGGCTTCTCTTATTGTAGCATAGATTTCTTTTTTTGTCAGCACCGTGTATTGTAAAGAGAGAGGCAGATAAGAAACGGTGGTACCGGATTTGATTCGGTTTCTGGTATATAGATTTGAGGAACCTTCCGACTGTTCGCCCACTATTCGCTCTTTCATCTGCTCCATCTGAGCGATGATAGTCTCGCTGTCTCCGTTCTCCAAAAGGGTGTTCCAATTCACAGTAATGTCTTTATCTTCCGGATAAGAAGCAACACTTTCCACTTCCTCATACTGCGAAATCCCGGTATCAAGGGGAATCCACCGACTTTCTCCGGTGTTTTTCCCGGCACCGCGATAGTCGGTGTATGGCACATAGGCTTCTACCCATTTGTGTCGGTTGTCATTTTACAATATCCGGCATATTATGCAGCCGTGGAAAAAGGACTTAATGTCGATCAGCCAAGAAATCTGGCAAAATCCGTAACGGTGGAATAATCCGAAAAAGGAACTCTCTGTCACACGTTGGCAAAAAGTTCCTTTCTTTTTTATTCCTGCATTTCTTTTAATTTTTGTTCAATGGCATCTACTACCGTTTTCAACACCTTGATTCGGGCATAATACTTACTGTTTCCCTCCACCACGATCCACGGTGCAGACTCTGTCGAGGTGCGTAAGATCATCTCGTCTACGGCTTTTTCATAGTCGTCCCATCTTGCGCGGTTTCTCCAATCCTCGTCTGTAATCTTCCACTGCTTTTCCGGAGTCTGTTCTCTCTCATGGAACCGCCGTTCCTGCTCATCCTTATCAATGTGCATCCAGAATTTCAGCAAAATCCCTCCTGCATTCGTAATCTGTTCTTCCATGTCATTGATCTCGCGGTAAGCCCGTTTCCACTCACTCTCCGTCGCAAATCCTTCGACACGTTCGACCAGCACTCTTCCATACCAGGTACGGTCAAAAATCGCCATATGACCGGCTTTTGGAAATTTTTCCCAGAACCTCCACAGATAATGATGTGCCTTTTCGATATCATTTGGCGATGCGGTCGGAACCACTTCATACCCACGCGGATCCATTGCCTGTGTAAGACGCTTGATCGCGCCCCCTTTTCCTCCGGCATCCCAGCCTTCAAAGGCAAGAACCACCGGCAGACGTTTTAAATACATCTGATTGTGCAAAGAGCGCAGTTTCTTCTGCAACTTTTTCTTTTCCACCTGATACTCTTCTTTTGTCATTGACTTTGACAGATCAATTCCATGAAGAACACCATTGCGAAAACATTCTTCCGTCTCCGGCAGTCTGGCAGCTTCTTTTTGAGGTGTCCGGCTTGCCTGTAGTGCTTCTTCCATACGGCTTACCAGAGTGGATACGATTTTGCACGCGGCATACAGTTTATCCGTGCCTTCTACAATTACCCACGGAGACTCTGCAATATCGGTGTGTACCAATATCGAATCCTGCTTTTTCAAGCACTCCGCATAATTTTTATTATTTTCTTTTTCCTGTTTACACACACGCCATCTGGTGTCTTCATCTTTTTCCATCTTTTCCAGACGTTTTTTCTGCTCTTTTGCCGAGATCAAAAGGAAAAATTTTACAATCAATGTGCCGTCCTGTATGAGCATTTTTTCAAACTCTGTGGCATCTTTTTCCCCAATCTCACCTTCATACACACCACGATACCAGCTTTGATCAAAGATATGCATCCTTCCTTTTTCCGGAGTTTTTGTAAAGAACCGCCAAAAATAGGGACGCATTCTCTCTTCCTCTCCTGCTTTACCGGTTGTAAAAACCCGGTAGCCTCGGGGATCTAAAAATTGAATCACACGATTGATCATCGTTCCTTTTCCAGCAGCATCCACTCCGTCAAATGTTACCATAACCGGAATTTTCTGCTCCCGGCATTTTCGCTGTAATTCCCCCAGTCTCGTAGAAAGAGACTCCATTTTTTTCTCATAGTCATCTTTCGACATCTTTTTGTCTACATCCACTTGTTCAAGCATACGCAATACCTCCTATTTTCCGGTAGATCCAAAACCACCTTCCCCACGTACCGTTTCATCCAGTTCATTTACTTCTTCATAAACGGCATAAAGATACGGTGCAATTACCATTTGTGCCACCCGCTCTTCATTTTCTACGACGATATCCTGAGTAGAATGATTATGTAATGCCACCATAATTTCTCCACGGTAATCCGAATCAATGACACCTACTTTGTTCGCCGGCGCAAGACCTTTTTTACACGCCATGCCGCTTCTTGCATAGATAAGTCCCACAAGTCCCTCCGGGATTGACATCGCGATTCCCGTCGGAATAAATTCTGTCTTTCCTGCCGCTACGCACACCGGCTGTTCGAGACACGCATAAAGATCGGCACCTGCGGCATATTCCGTGCCATACGTTGGAATATGCGCATTTTTATGTAATTTTTTAAAATCAATTTTTGTTTTCTGCACGTTTTTTTCCTCACTTTTCTTTATTCTTCCCAGAGAACGATCTCTCCGGCTTCCATCGTCTTTTTAACGTCAATGATCCGCTGGTTATCGGAACCACGAAAACGTATTTTCAAATTTTTGCGTTCTTCGATAAACGGCCCATCGATCAAAACGTCAATACAGGCCAAAAGTTCTCTGGTTTCCGGCACCTGATCCAGCATTTTTCCACAGATATCCTCATCGAACAGATATCCGGTATAACACCAGATATCTTTGTCCGGATACACTTCTTTTACTTTTTTTACCAGCGTCAGAAGCCCCGGCTGATTTTCCGGTTCAAACGGTTCTCCACCAAGCAATGACAACCCCGATACATACGATGGTTTCAAATATTCCAAGATTTTTTCAATCTCTGCTTCGGTAAAGGGATTTCCAAAATGGAAATCCCAGGTTTCTTAAAATTGTAAATCCCAGTTTTCTTTATTAAAGCAGTTTTTACAATGATGTGTACAGCCGCTGACAAACAGTGAAACTCGGATTCCCAAGCCATTTGCCACATCATATTGCTTAATATCTGCATAATTCATAGTTTTTATTCCTCACCACTTAAATATGGAGTACACGGGCATTGATTTCTTTTGTCTTTCCAACATTCCAGAAATTCTCTCCCAGATATCCACACGTTCTTCTCGTAACATTCATCTTGTTATGGTCTTTATTTCCACAATTCGGACATTCCCATTCAAGATCTTTGTTGATCTTAATCTCGCCGTCAAATCCACACACATGACAATAATCCGACTTTGTGTTAAATTCCGCATACTGAATATTATCATAGATGAATTTCACAATTTCTTCCAGTGCCGGCAGGTTGTGCTGCATATTTGGAATTTCCACGTAGGAAATCGCACCACCGGAGGAAATCGTCTGGAACTGGCTTTCAAATTCAAATTTATGGAAAGCATCAATCTTCTCACGTACATCCACATGATAAGAATTGGTATAATATCCTTTGTCAGTCACATCTTCGATCGAGCCAAAACGTTCTTTGTCAATCTCCGCAAAACGATAACACAACGATTCTGCCGGTGTTCCGTACAGACCAAATCCAAGTCCGGTTTCTTCTTTCCACGTATCGGTCGCACGACGCAGACGATTCATGACCTTCTTGGCAAAATCACTGCCTTTTGGTGTTGTATGGCTTTCTCCAACCATCAGTTTCGTCACTTCATACAAACCAATATATCCCAATGAAATCGTAGAATAACCGTCATGAAGCAGTTTGTCGATCTTCTCGCCCTTTTTCAGACGTGCAATCGCGCCATACTGCCAATGGATCGGGCTGACATCCGAAGTTACGCCTTCCAAAGCATGATGACGACACATCAAAGCTTCAAAGCAGAGCGACAGACGTTCTTCCAGTAACTGCCAGAAAAATTCCATATTTCCTTTTGCCAAAATACCAATCTGTGGAAGGTTTAAGCTGACAACACCCTGATTAAATCTGCCTTCCCATTTGTAATTTCCGTTTTCATCTTTCCACGGAGACAGGAAACTGCGGCATCCCATGCAGCTAAATACATTTCCCTCGTAATTTTCGCGCATTTTCTTTGCCGATATGTAATCCGGGTACAAACGTTTTGCCGAACACTGTACCGCTAATTTTGTAATGTAATCGTATTTTCCGCCTTTGAGGCAGTTATGATCGTCCAGAACATAGATCAGTTTCGGGAATGCCGGTGTAACATACACACCCTTTTCATTTTTAATTCCCTCCAGACGCTGGCGGAGAATCTCTTCAATGATCTGTGCATTTTCTTCTATGTACTCATCGTCTTTGTCCAGATTCAGGAACAGCGTAACAAATGGCGACTGTCCATTGGTCGTCATCAACGTATTGATCTGATACTGAATGGTCTGTACCCCCGAACGGAGTTCATCTTTTACCCGCTCCTCTACCATGCGGTCAAGAATCTCCGGATCGACGCTTTCACCAAAGGTAGCCAGATAACGGTCACGGTATTTGTTGGCACTCTTTCTCAAATATTTTCCCAGATGACGGATATCCACCGA
>FR894081.1:5544-27086 GCA_000434115.1 Roseburia sp. CAG:309
CACTCTGCCGCCGCCCACCCGCCGAAATGATCTGCGTAACAACCGTACATGCCACCTGAAAACTCTTCGGACTTTCAATCAGCTTTCCATTCATGACCGTTCCGTTTTCCAGCATGTCCCCAATGTTGATCAGGCAGCAGTTAAAGATTGGCTGAATAAAATAATCCATATCATGAAAATGAATCACACCCTCTTCATGCGCTTTTACGATCCTTTCCGGTAATAAAACACGTTTCGTCAGGTCTTTTGACACTTCTCCCGCGATCAGGTCTCTCTGTGTTGAGGCAATATACGCATTTTTATTGGAATTTTCTTCCATAACATCCTTATTGCTGTTAGAGATCAGACTCATGATCGAATCGTCGGTTGTATTTGCTTTACGTACCAGTTCACGGGTATAGCGGTAAATAATATACGTCTTTGCCAAAATAAATTTTCCCGCTGCCATCAGTTTCTGTTCGATCATATCCTGAATATCTTCCACCTGAATGGTTTCCCGGTTTGTCCCCTCAATACTGGCGATGATCCCATCAATATCATCCTCTGATACTCTTTCAAACGGATCGACTTCCGCATTTGCCTTCCGCACAGCAATCAAAATTTTATTGCGGTCATAATCCACAACTCTTCCGTCACGTTTTACTACCTTCACAACAATTCTCCTTCCTTCTCATCGTTCATAAAAGCCGAAAAGCCGGCTATGAAAAATATTATATCACTATCGCTTTTTTCTGTCTACTATATCTTGTGATTTTTTTCTCATTTTTTTAGTCAAATACAATATATGGTAGTCGTACTAAAGTTGTAGAATTAGGGAAATAAGGCACTTTCCCATTTTCACTGCTTTTTTTCCTCAAAAAACGACAATATATCTTGACTTTTCAATTATGGTATGGTAAATTTTTTATAAAGAATCCATTAAGCATTCTTTGCATATGCTATATTGTAGCATTCATATGATTAGTCTGTATCTGCGATGCGATGCAGACCGTATTTACAATACGCATCGTAGAAAAGAGGAAGAGGAATGGTAAAAAACAGAAACATTGCACTTTGCATCATTTTAAGCATAGTCACATGTGGTATTTATGGATTGTATTGGTTTGTCTGCTTAACAGATGACACAAATACAATTTCCGGTGATCAGGGAACTTCTGGTGTTCTTGCCTTAGTTCTTACCATTGTTACATGTGGTATTTATGGTCTTTACTGGGCATATAAATGCGGCGAGAAAATTGATGCAGCACATCAGAAAAATGGCGAGCCATCCAGTAATGGCGGCGTACTTTACCTGATTCTTTTCATTTTTGGTGGAATCATCGCCTATGCATTGATCCAGAATGAAATCAACAAATTTGCAAATGCATAAAATAAAACCGGTTGTTCTTATTGCAGCAATTGGATGTATTTATGCAGTAATTGTACGGTATACGTCTTTTCGTATACCGTGCTTTTTTCATGAAATAACCGGATTAAACTGCCCGGGATGCGGAATCACTCGAATGTTCTATTATTTAACCTTTCTTGACTGGAAGCACGCCAGTCAGGAAAACCTTTATTTGTTCTGGTCCACTCCCTTGCTATTCGGGTTACTTCTGATTTACTATTTTCCCTTTTCCAAATTTAAAAAAAGTCACTGGCGAAAGAAATTTATCAACATAACCGCCATAGGTTATCTGATTGGTCTTGTGATTTGGTTTGTAGTACGAAATATTTTATCCATATAAAAATCCCACCACTTGATATACACCCAGTATTTTGGACACACATCAAGCGGTGGGATTTTCTATTATCTTCTACTCTTCTTTTCCTTTACAACAAGCGCCGTCGTCAGCAATACAACCGCGAACAATACCTGAATTCCACAGTACATCCATATATCCGGGCATGTTTCTTTCGATATTCCTGCGTCAATCCGTTCCGCTGCAAGAATATACCAGTATGCCGGAAGAAAATGTGCCGCTGTTTTAACTCCATCTCCCAGAAATGAAAGAGGAACAAATATCCCACACAGGAAGGACATGGCAAGAGACACCACATTAGAGATCATATTGATGCTTTCTATTTTCGTTGCCAGCTGGCTGATCAAAAATACCAGACTTAGTGTAACGAGCAAAAAGGCGATTTCATTGACAATATACAATCCGCCTTTTGCGGCAAACCACAGTTCTCTTTTCATGGCAAACACAATGATTAAATGCAGTGCAGTGATCACCAGTCCGGCGATGATAAACGAAAAATACAGTTCCCGGTATATTTTCATTTTCGGATAGGAAGAACACGCCATCCTTTCTGCGATTTCCTTTTTTCGAAAAATAATCAGAATCGGTGTCAGCGTACTAATAAAAATTGCCAGAAAAAGGTAAGGAACATAGGCAAATAAATAATATGCTGAATCGTGTGACACCCCTCCGTTTTGGGTTGTCATTTCCACTTCCGGTTCTTTTTCCACCGACTGCATTGTCTTTTGCAAAGCCTCCGAGGCATTCATTCCGCCGGTAAGATATCCCCGCAGAAGGGAAACAAATCCCTGGATACTCTGTTCCATGATGGTTCCATACATCGTGCCCGGAATGGTTCTTACTGTAATCTGTTCCTTTCCCTCCCCCATCGTTTCGCCAAACGCTTTCGGAATGCGCACCACACAAGTCAGATTACGGTTATACATTTTTTCCTGAATAACCTCCTCTTCGTCTTCGACTTCCACCCATTCATTTCCCTTTTTCAGATAGTCCGTAAGTCCTTTGCTGATCTCCGATTGGTCCTCATCAAAGACACAGAAGGCGATTTTCTGATTTTCATAATTCTTTTCTGAATTTCCTCCCTGCAAAGACATCGCGATTGCAATGGAAAAGAAGATTGCGAGATACATCATAATATATCCACGTTTCTTTTTTAAAATTTTAAAAAAACAAGACAGTATTCTCATTTTCTCTTTCCCCCTTTTCCAAGCCAGATACTGATACCCAGCAGAACTACAGTCAAAATCAGCAAGCCTGCTATGTTTTGCCAATATCTGGAAAACAATTTCATATTTAACGCATAAAACGAATCGACGATCAGACTTGCCGGACTGATGGCATTAAAAAACGGAATGTGCTGCTGCATAAATGCCCGAATCCCGCTGATCATAAGATCTGCAAAAAAGCACAGCCCCAGAGAAACACCAACGAGCGTACCCGTTTTCGCTTCGATTGATAACCGCGTTGAACCGATACACAATCCCATCATATTTCCAAAGCTGGTTCCGACAAACAACAGAAGGAGAACATATCCATAATGTCCACCGATATTGATCTTCAAAATCCCGGTCAGATACACAAGAACAAGGCATGCCAGCGCAAACTGGATCAATTCCGCCGCCGCAAATTCGCTGATGACCTCTATTATTTTTGAAACCGGAGCTACGGATTTACGCCTGCCAAGTTCGGAAGTATAAGGTTGTATATTATGTATCGTATTGCATCCTGAAAATGAGGCAAACAAGCATGTCATAGCAAATATGGCATAAAAATAATTTACAATGTTATCCGGATTCGAACCGCCCATTGCCTCCTCTTTTACCACACTCTGCTGATCTTGAATTGTCTGTATTACCTCCTGAAGTTTCTCCGGATGGCGGCTTCCCACCTCCATCAGCAGTGTTTTATTTTGCTCATACTGCTTTGAGATCATCTGCAATATCGTCTGTTCCATCCCGGTTTCTTTGACTTTTAACCGCAGAGAAGATCCGGTGTAATAAATCCCCTTCACATCGCCGTTTTCCAACGCTTTGTCTGCTTCTCCTTCCGTCATATTCCGAACGTTTAAAAGGGCTTCGTCTCCTTTTGACAATTCCTCAAACATCACCGACGCAGCCGCATTTTCCTGTTCCGTTACGACCGCAACCGGTATATTTCCCGCCTTTTCCGTTGTCTCAAAAATATTACTGAATGCCAGATACATAAACGTACACAAAGCAATAGGAAACAACAGGGTCCAAAAGACCAGTTCCTTCACGCGGAAGATAATCTTACATTGATAAGTAAATAAACGTAAAAACATTTCCCCACCTCCTAATCGCGCAGTTCTTTTCCGGTAATTTCCAAAAACACATCATTTAATGTCGGCAGTTCACTGTAAATTCTTCCGTATTTCACATGATTTTCCTGTAGGCAGTTTAATACATGGATCAAATTTGCATTTCCTCCATCAAAGCACAATTTAAGAATCGAATCTTCATACGAGTCGTCATATACATGTGGCAGCGACGCCAAAATACCTCGCTGTTCCTCATCTAACTTCGGGATTTCAACTTGTACCGTCTCTTTGTTCTGAATCATTGCCTTTAATTCATTAGGGGTTCCGGCGGCAATCGCTTTTCCGTGATCCATAATAACGATCCTCTCACACAGGCTCTCAACTTCTTCCATATAATGGGAAGTATAGACAATCGTTGCTCCGTCTTCATTTAATTTGCGGATTCCCTCTAAAATCTTATTGCGGCTTTGTGGATCTACCGCGACTGTCGGTTCATCGAAAAAGATAAGTTTCGGCTTATGCGCAATCCCACAGGCGATATTCAAGCGGCGAAGCAGACCTCCGGAAAGTTTTTTCGGATAAAATTTCACATAATCTTCCAGCCCTGCGAAGGCAATCGCTTCTTCCACATACTGCTTTCTCGTCTGTTTATCATTGATATAAAGTCCGCAGAAATAATCAATATTTTCATACACCGTCAGTTCATCAAAGACAGCGACATTCTGCATTACGACTCCGATATCACGTTTGACATCATAGGCATTGCTTTTCATTTTTTTCCCGAACACCTGAATGTCTCCTTTATCATACGAAAGCAGGCCTAAAATACAATGGATGGTTGTGGTTTTTCCGGAACCATTTGGTCCAAGCAGTCCGAAAATCTCCCCCTCTTTGATGGATAATGCAAAATGATCCAACGCCACTAATTCTTTATATCGTTTTACCAGATCTTTTACTTCAATTACTGTTTTCATCGTTTTCCTCTCCCTTTTCGTTCAATTTTCTCTATCTTACCATATCTTTTTGGGTTCTTCCAGTGAATTTCTTCCTCTTTGAAAATGACAAATGTCACATTCTCTCTTATTTACGATTTCCCTTTTGACCCTGCCTCTGTTTTATGGTACTATGATAGGAGAAACAGGAATTACAACAGAAAGGAACTGACGATGACTACACTATTTGACCAAATTATAATCTATTTATTGTGTGCCTCTTTCTGGTTTTCCAAATCGGTATCTTTTGCAACCGTTACTTTATTCCTTTCTGTTTTGTTATGTGGAAACCTGATAAGTCTGTCAAATTCTTCCAAGTTTTGTTTTGGACTTTTTGGAGGATTCGTCGCTCTTTCTTTTGCACTGCCGGATCTCTTTTATTTTTATCCGTTTATTATATATGAAATAGAGGGAAAAACCACGCAGAAAAAATATATTTTTGTCCTTATGTCCTTCTGTGAACTCCTTCACCTGTACCTCTTTCCGGTTTCTCTTTGGCTGTACAGCCTTCTTCTGTTTGGACTTGCGTTCCAATTGCAGAACACTACCGAAAAGAAGGACTACTGGAAACAGAAATACCGTCAGACACGAAATGAGAATTACGAACACTCTTATGATTTAATGGAAAAAAACAAAGCATTACGGCAAAATCAGGATTATGAGATTCATCTTGCCACATTAAAAGAACGTAACCGCATTGCCCGGGAAATTCACGACAATGTCGGACATCTTCTAAGCCGCTCTCTTTTGCAGACCGGCGCTCTACAGGTTATGAATCACGATACTTCGCTGGATGTTCCTCTGCGCACCTTAAAAGACTCTCTCGATACTGCTATGACCAGCATCCGAAACAGTGTCCATGACCTTCATGACGAATCCATTCATCTGCAGACCGCCTTATCCGATCTGCAAAAGGAGGCCTCGGATCTCACCGTTTCACTGCACTATAAAATGCAGACCGAACCACCCAAAGAATTTAAGTATGCCATTCTTGCCATTACCAAGGAGGCACTTACCAATACACGACGTCACAGCAATGCAGAAAGATTTGACATCCATCTCACAGAACATCCTGCCTTTTATCAGCTCATTTTAAAAGACAATGGCACTATGATTTCAAAGGATTTTTCCGGCGGGATCGGACTCGAAAATATGCGGGAGCGGGTAAAGCAATTAGGCGGCGAATTTCACATTGTTACTACAGACGGCTTTCGCATCCAGATTATTTTATGGAAAGGTGAAACATCATGAAAATATGTATCGTAGACGACGACAAACTGGTCGCCCTGTCATTAAAAACAATTTTAGAGGCAAATGCAGACATTCAGATCTGTGGGCTGGGAGAAAACGGAAAAGATGCGATCGACCTTTACCACCAATATCAGCCGGATGTTTTACTGATGGACATTCGTATGAGTGAAATGACAGGCTTAGAAGCGGCAGAACAACTTCTTTCCGAAGATCCTTCCCGAAAAATTCTCCTGCTTACAACTTTTTCCGATGACGAATATATCATCAAAGCCCTGAATCTTGGTGTAAAAGGCTACATCTTAAAACAGAATTTTGAGAGTATCGTCCCTGCCCTTTCTGCTGTCCACAATGGGCAGACCGTCTTTGGAGATGCCATTACGACAAAACTGCCGGAACTTTTGCGCAGTCAGGATTCCCCCTCTTTTTCCCCTGAATCCTATGATATCACGGAAAAAGAATGGGAAATCATTGTAAAAGTCGCAGACGGCCTTAACAACAAAGAAATTGCCTCGGCTCTGTATTTGAGTGAGGGAACTGTGCGAAATTATCTCAGTGCTATTTTGGAAAAATTAAACTTACGTGACCGCACCCAGCTGGCTGTGTTTTATTATCGGCATATGGTATGATTTTATGGATCCAGCATATTTTCCATAAATACCGCATACCCTTTTGTCGGTTCTTCAACAAACACATGCGTGACCGCTCCGATGATCTTGTCATCCTGCAAGATCGGACTGCCACTCATCCCCTGAACGATGCCCCCTGTCAATTCCAACAGTCTTGTATCGGTAACACGGATTACCATGCCTTTATTGTCTTTGCTCGTCCGGTTGATCTTTTCAATCTGGATCTCATATTTTCGCGGTGTTCCTTCCATATTGGAATAAATCCACGCTTTTCCTGTTTTTATATCTTGTCTCAAACCAACTTCATAATACCGTCTCTGCTGTTTTTCAGGCTCAAAAATCGTGCCAAATATACCAAGTGGTGTATTTTTTTCTATCTTTCCAATACATTCTTTTGCCACCATATTGATATATCCCTCCAATTCTCCCGGAGCCCCTTTTTGCCCTTTAATAATATCCAAGATTTTTGTCTCATACAATTCGCCACCGCGCAGATCCATCAATGTCCCAGTATCCGCATCCGTTATTCCGTGGCCGAGTGCACCGAATTTTCCATTTTTTGTAATATACGTCATCGTTCCGATTCCCTGTGTATCTTCCCGAACCCAGATTCCCAGTTTGTTGCTTCCATCTTTTGCCAGTACGGAATGCACTGCAACATCCAAATTCTGCTTTCCACGTCGTATGTGCAGAGCAATTTTTTCCCCTTTTCTTTTCTGCACTGCCTGATTAAATTCCTGTATCGTTTTGACCGATTCTCCCTCAACTTTTAATATATAATCTCCCGTCATTACGATGTTGGTCGCCGGTTCATGAATCAAGCCATCCTGTCCCTCGACACTGGTCGTAGACAGCACCAGCAGTCCCTTTGTCTCTACATATATTCCAACCGGTTCCCCGGACGGCGCCACTTCCATCGGTTCCATCGCCTGAACCTGAATCTCTTTTACCGGAAGAAAGCCAAATAATCTGGCTTTGACTTCATACGTTCCCACGCCTTCCAAAACAACCGTCGTTTTATCGGATGTCTGGTTAATATGAAGTGCTTCTACCGCCTTTTCTTCCTCTTTTGAATACTTTATCAAACTGCTGTTTGCCAACAGTTCCTCCCTTCCAACATAGGTCCAGATCTTATCCGGGATCTCGCTTTGCAGCCGGTTCCAAGCCAGAATTCCGAGAACAACAAGATCCAGGATCAAAAATGCAACCAATCCATATCGATAGATTTTCTTTCTTTTTGAAACAAACATGGCAATCCTCTCCTCACAAAAAAAACTCCTATAAGGAAAGTATTGCCATTATTTCATAATTTATGAATATTGTTTTTGAGTTTTTGCTAATTGTTTCATTTCTTTTGCATTGGCAAGCACTGCCTGCGTAATTTCAACGCCGCCTAACATACGTGCCAGTTCTTCGGTGGACTGTTCCTCAGAGAGCCGGCGTATCCGGGTTTCCGTTTCTTTTGCAGAAGAAATCTTTTCAATGACAAAATGCGTATCTGCCATCGCCGCAATCTGGGGAAGATGCGTAATGCAGATAATCTGATGATTTTTTCCAAGAATTGACATCTTTTCAGAAACCATCTGAGCGGTTCTTCCGCTGATTCCTACATCAATTTCATCAAAGATCAGAGATTCAATCTGATCTACATCGGCAAATACGGTTTTAATTGCCAGCATAATTCGCGATAGTTCTCCCCCGGATGCCACCTTATTCAAAGGATTCAGGTCTGCTCCCGGATTGGTAGCAATCAGAAATTCCACATCGTCTTTTCCCTTCGCCGTAAATTCCGATAATGGCTCTATGTTTATGGCGAAACGGGCATGTTCAAAATTCAGTTCCTGCAATGTCTCTGTAATATTCTTTTCAAGTTTCTCCGCGGCTTTCTTTCGAAGCACCGTCAATTTCCCACACAATTCTTCCAGTGATTTTTCACACTGTTGTTTTTCCGTCTCCAGCTGCAAATGATAGTTTTCAAAATCCTTATAACGGTCAATTTTTTCTATCACTTCCACATAATGCTTCATGGCTTCTTCGTAAGTATTTCCATATTTCGCCTGAATACTCCGGATACGGTCAAGACGTTCTTCTTTTTGACGCAATTCCGCTTCGTCGAAAACAAAATCATCCATATAATCCGATACACTGCGATTAAAATCCGATAACAGATTTTCGATATCCTGCAGTTCTTCCTGCAAAGAAAGAAGTCCTTCATCTAAGTCGGCAACATCCCCGAGATGACGAAGTGCCTGCGAAATCTGACCGGCGCATCCCTGATACGAATCACCGGTACACTCATAAACCTTGCCCATTGATTCCACGATATCCGAAGCATTGGACATTTTCTTTACTTCATCCTCCAGCTTCTCTTCTTCGCCTTCTTTAAGTTTTGCCTCTTCAATCTCTTTTCGTTCATATTCCAAGAAAGAAAGCTCTCTGGCACGCTCTTTTTCCGAGCCTCCATTTTCTTCCATTTTTTGTAATATTTTTCGGTATTCTTCGTACTTTCCCGCAATCTTCTGCTTTAACCCCTGTGCCTCTTCCCCGGCAAAACGGTCTACCACACTGCGATGATACTCTTTGTGAAGCAGCGACTGATGTTCATGCTGTCCATGAATATCAATACAGAGTGCCGATACTTTCCGGATCACGCCTACCGGTACACTTTCGCCGTTAATTTTATTGATACTTCGATTGGCCGTAATCTTGCGCGAAATGACGATCTGACCGTCTTCCGGCTCTATGTCCATCTCGCGCAGTGCATCCATGGTTTCCTGCTTTTCTATCTGAAACACAAGTTCTACCATCGCATAATCTGCCCGTTTCCCAATGATTTCAGGAGAAACACGAGCTCCCAGTGCAATCCCGATTGAACCCACTAAGATTGATTTTCCGGCTCCTGTCTCTCCTGTCAGTATATTCAAATGCTCTCCAAAATCTACATCCACTTCGTCAATGATTGCAAAATTCTTCACATGTAAATTTACTAACACACAACTCCTCCTGTCACTATCCGTTGATATCGGATACCGTTACTTTACAAGACAGCTTCAATCCTCTTACCGTCGCGTAAACTCTGGTAACACCTCTTCGTCTTCCGATTACCTTTCCGGTAGAATCTACCGAAGCGATCAGCGGATTTTGAGAATGCCATGTTACACCTGTGGAAATCTCATTTACACGCAGTGTCTCCGTATCATACAGGCGAAGCGGCAGACTTCTTCGATTCAAAGTAACAACAAGAACATCGGCATATCCGACCTGTCCATTGGAAGTTTCTCCATACACAGTAGCCTGACCTACCTGGTTTGCATAAATTTTTCCACGTTTATTAATTCTTGCAACTGCCTTATTATCCGAATAATATTTGATCTTATCGGTCGAATTTGCAGGTGCAATCGTAATACCGGACTGAATCTGTCGTCCTTTTGCCACGATCAGATCATTGTTTGTCACATCGACTCCGGTCGCCGGAATCGGATCTGAAACCGTGATCAGACATACTGCTGACTTTCCGGAACCGTCTTTCGCTTTAGCACGAATCTTAACCATTCCGGCTGCCAGACCCTGCACTCGCCCGGAAGCATCTACCGTCGCGATGGAATTATCACTTGAACTCCAAGCAACACTCTTAATCGTTGCATTTTTCGGATGTACTTTGGCTTTTAACTTCAAGGTCTTTCCGACCAGCAATTTTGCTGTATATTTATTTAATGTAATCTTCGTCACTTTTCGTACTACTCGTACTTTACATCTTGCAAAAGCACCGGAGCCGTCTTTGGCAGTTGCCGTTATGTAAGCGGTTCCAATTTTCTTTCCTTTTACAACTCCCTTCGAAGTAACTCTGGCAACGGATTTTTTAGAACTTTTCCATTTTACGGACTTATTCGTCGCTGTCGCAGAAGTAACCGTCGCTTTAATCGTAAACCTCTTACCTTTCTGTAAAAACTTCGAGGTCGGATTAACTTCTACAGATGTAGACTTCTCTGTAACCGTCAACAAGCAGCTTACTACAAAGCCGCCACTCTTAGCAACACCTTTGATCAACGTAATGCCGCCCTTCAACCCGGTTACTTTGACACTGGATTCCCCCTGGTTCTCCAATTTTGCAATAGAAGGGTCTGCAATGCTCCATTCCATCGATTTATCATAGGCAGCCGCCGGAAGGAAGTCCGGCGTAAGCGTCATGCTTTCTCCTACTTCAATCGTCGCTTTTTCCGGTTTTAAGGTAACTGCTGTTAATGTTTCTTTTACCGTGATCTGAATGACTGCCACTCTTCCGGAAGCCGAAGTCGCCTGAATAAAGGTCACCCCTGTCTTCTTTGCAGTGATCACACCTTTTTCATCTACATCCGCAACTTCCGGATTGTAAGATACCCAGGTAATGGCATCGGTACTGTCATCCGGTGTCTTAACCAAGTTTGGTGTATATGTCTCTCCCGCGATCATCTCATAGGCATTTGGCGAGAATGCCAAATCATTACACGGCTGCAACACTGTTACCTTTATGGACTTTCTTGTCGCATCGTCTGCGCCTACATTGATGGTCGTTACACCTGCTTTTTTACCGGTAATATTAATGATGCGGTTATTTGGTTTGTATTCATAATCCAATATATTCTCGTCGCCCACTTCAATCGTCAGCTCAGAATTACATCCCTCCGGTGCCAGCGCGACATCTACATACTGTGTATCGCCGACATTCAATGTTATTTCATTCGGCGTCAGCGTAATTTCCTCACACTTTGATACAACCGTAACCGTACACTGAGCATACACTTTATTTGGATTGTATTTTGGCGATAACATTACAATCGTCGTACCCGGATTTACCGCAGTCAGATAACCATATTCATCCACAGTTACGACATTGGTGTCCAGTGATGTCCACTCCGGTGTTTTATCCGTTACATTATTCGGTGTATACGTGTATTTTAACTGGTGTGTCGCACCGACTTTCATCGTCAGATTTTCTTCTGTCAGTTTCATCGTCTCATATGGTACAACAATCGTGATCTTACACCTTGGATCGTCTTTCTCATCCGTGTTCGGATTGTTAAATACGACCTCTGTCGTCGAGCCATCCCCCGTCGGTGCTTTTGCTGTAATGGTCACCGTCTTACCATTGTTATCGAATTCTACATTCACATATCTATTATCGTAAGACCACCAGGAAGTCGGAACCTGTGATACATCCGGATTTCCTTTGATCTTGACAACGATACTCTCGCCAACATTTAATTTTGCGTTTGCCGGATCGATATCAAACTTATTTGGTGTATCTACGATACGAACCATACAAGTGGCTGTCGGAGATCCAGGTCCATTTTGGTATTTTGCCGTGATAACAACATCATCTGTCGTTACTTTTTTCGCCGTCACTTTACCGGTCTCATCAACTGTCGCATAATCCGGATCACTGGAAGACCATTCAACATCCAAAACCTGTGTATCATTGAAGTAAGCGCTTAAATTCGTCTCACTTCCCTTGTATACCGTAATATAGTTCTGATTTAACTTGAATACATCAGCGATGGTGATCTCGATATTAAAATATCCCTTATCCATCACGGTACTGCTCGCCGGAAGAAGCGATCGGATATACGACTCGTACTCCGGTCGAACCGTTACTTCTGCATTTACCTTTGTCGTAACCTTGCTATTCTTTTCCAATGCCGTGATCACACCATCTTTATAAGAAGCATATTTTTTAAAATCTTTCGGCTGCACTTCAAAATATTTCAAAAATTCTTCCGTTGAAAGGTTGAATGCCTTTGCGATATCATAGGTATCATGAATGGCAATCGTTTCTTTATAATCATTTGGACTTGCATACACATACAAATTCAATACCGTCGGTGCATACACATCTTCATCTATGTACTTCTGCTCGCTCTCATACGCACCATGCGGATAAAAATACACACGGTACAATCCTGCTTTTGCAGTTACTCGAAGCTGATTGGAACGGCTGGATTCCGGACTGATCTCAATCAGATCCGATTTCTTGGTAAGCGAATCCGCGATGACTTCTTCACTTCCACCGCTGTCCCGCTTGATAACCCAGTCCATCTTATTTTTAATACCTTCGATATTATTCATAAAGTTCGCATCCGTATAAATCGTTCCACCGGTATCCATTTTTATCGTCTTCAGATTTCCGTAATTGGAATCCGTTTCGCTGATACTCGGATAAACGTATACATCTATCGTCGTCGAATAGGTAATCTCCGGACTGTCCTTTGGTGTATACGTCGCCGTGATCTTCGTCGTACCGGCTCCCTTTGGCGTAACGACACCGGTTGCAGACACTTCTGCTACTTCTGAGTTTGCCACCGTCCACTGTGCTTCACTGGATTTACCATAGTTCAATGTAAGCGGTACCGGTTTGTCCGTCGTACGAAGGAAAATCGCCTTATCCTGCGAATCCTCATATGGCTTTTTGAACACATTATCATTTTGTGAAGTATCTACCGCAAATACGACCTGAATCTTACAGGTAACACTACCGATAACCGGTCCCAGACCACTTGCCACTTTATTGTAAACCGTAGCAAGTACAGTTACTTCACCCGGATTTTTTGCCGTTACGATACCATAGATCTGGCTGCTTCCCTGTTGGATATCTGCGATATCCTTTCCGGTCTCTATCGACCATTTGATCTCATACAGATTCGGATCCGCATAGATCGGCGAATCTTCCGACCCCAGGATCAACGTCGCCTGGCGGTTTTTCATCTGATATGCCGTCTGGGCATTTAACTGATATCCATCACATGTCAGATACAGTCCCTCTGCCGCATCCGATTTATCCCCCAGACAAAAGCACAGTCCCGCCACTGCAATACAGAGTACGAGAAAGATGCTGCCCCATTTCCATATTGTATGTTTTTTCTTTTTTTCACTTTTTTTCATAACTTTTTATCCTTTCTGCTTTTTTTGCTGAAAGCCTCAATCTATATATAAATTTTATCGGCATTTTGTGTCAAAAATTATAATATGATTCTATTTTATTGGCAACTATTCCGTTAAAATTATTATACAATAATTTTCATCCGTTTTCAACCTTTGGATGCTCCTATTTATTTTTCATCTGTACCGGGAACCTGCTGGATGGCCAGCCTAAAAAAATATAAAAAAAAGAAGCGCGAGACGGGACTCGAACCCGCGGCCCCAACCTTGGCAAGGTTGTGCTCTACCAACTGAGCCACTCGCGCATTTTGTTGTCGCCGTATCTCTCAGCGACAATCATTATTATACATAAGGTTCACATAAAAGTCAAGGAAAAATTTTATTTTTTTTCAATTATTTTTTGTTTTTTCTTAAAGCCTCGTAAACTCGGTGTATTGGAAAGCCCACCACATTAAAATAATCTCCTTTTATGCCGGCGATATGTTTGGAAAATACTCCTTGAATCCCATAGGCACCCGCTTTATCATAACAATCTCCTGTTTCCACATACGCGTTTATTTCGTTCCCTGTCATAGATGCCACTTCCACCTCCGTTGTTTCAGAAAAGACATCGTACTGCGTTATTCTGCCCTGATCCACTGTCAGTACTGCCACGCCGGTCGTCACTTCATGCGTTGTTCCCTGTAAATGGGAAAGCATGGAAAAAGCCTCCTCCCTGTCTTTGGGTTTTCCAAAAATCTGTCCCTTCAGGCTTACTACCGTATCGGCTCCAATCACAAAGACTTTCCTTCCATCCGCCTGTTTTTTCGACATTTCATCACATACAGCTTCTGCTTTTTGTTTTGCCAGTTCCTTTGTCACTTCTGATGGTATGTCACTCGTAATCGTTTCTTCGCAGTCCGAAACATGGACTTCAAAATCATCGGATATAAAATGCATCAATTCTTTTCTTCTCGGTGAACCGGATGCTAATATAATATGTTCAAACACGCAAAAACCCTCTTTCTATCTCCTATTCACATCAAATTATAATATAATCTGACAGAACTTTCAAGCAGAAAGAGGGTTCTCTTTATCTCATAATACCTTTCTATAATGTATACGCTGATTTATTTTGTTTTGGCTGCATTCAAAAAAGCATCAAACGCCGGTTTCGGATCCTCTATTGATTTACCGAAAAGCAGTGGCTGGCACTGTCCTCTCCAGGAAATGCTATCGTAAAGCCCCCAGAGCGTAAGTCCGGTAATTCCTTTTTGGCTTACTGTCTTATCGCGGTTTTTCTGCTTTGCGATCACCATCTCCATAAAATCTTTTACAAAGACAGCTTGTTCTTGGATGGTTTCCCCTTCATTTTTATACGAATACGAAGGACCTTCTTTATCGGTTCCATCGGTATCAAAATTAATGGTAAAGTCAAGTTCTGTGATCTGAACCTCATATCCTGCCGCCATAAATTTCTCCAACGCTGCACCATACTCTTCAATCGTCGGTCTTTTGATATCTACATGGCTCTGCATACCGATTCCGGAGCAGATTTTTGCTTTTTCCCCTTCATTTATAAAATTGACAAGGGCAAGAAGATCCTCTACTTCAAAATAAGTATCATAGTCATTGTAAAATAATGTAACTTTATCTGTTGCATCATATTTTTCCAGCATCTCATAAGCACGTTCAAAGGCACGTTTTACATAAGACGGCGTTCCTTTCATATCTCCGTAAACACTCGTCCAGTTAAGAGACCATGCTCTTCCCCGATGAAGATATTCATTTACAACATCCCATGCATATACGATCTTACCGGTTTCTCCCGCAATCTCTTTTTCCTTTTTCATGATATGATCCATCACCGTAGATACATAAAAATCAATCCTTGCATTCATCGTATCCTTATCTACGACTGTCCTTGCCTGATATTTTTTTCCAAAGAACCAGGATGGCGTCTGGCTATGCCATAATAAAGTATGTGCCCGAAGATCCAGGCCGTTGTCGTACGCAGTTTGTAAAATCTTGTCAATGTTATCAAAATTCAACTTTGGCACTGTCGTTTCTTTATATTCTGCCGGGATCACGTATCCCAGTTTTACTGCTTCCTCTTTTGTGATAGCATTTACACTATTCCCTAAAACAGCATCTGGTTTCATCTCATTTTCCATTGTAATACTGTTAAAATGTTTCTTGATAAATGCCAGTGTTTTCTCATCCTGAAGCTGGCCTCCTGATCCATAATTGGCACAGGTTCCCATATGGTCAAAAATCCCCTCATAGACGCCGCGGATACTGTCCGCTTCTGCCGGTGCCAGCGTTGGTTCCGGTTTCACAGTTGCTGTTGGCTGTACTGCCGGGGTTGACGTTGGAGTGTCAGGTGCCTTACTGGAGGAAGGCATTGTTGATGCCGGCAAAGGTGTTGTCAGCGCTGGTAATATAGTTACTGCCGCAGGCGCACCACTTGCTGTTACATCCGATACAGGCACCGGTGTTTTTACAGGCTGTGCCGGTTTTGCTTTCATCACTCTAACCTTACAAACAAGCACGAATTTCTTTTTCTGCTTCTTTACATTGCAGTAAATCTTAGCAGATCCCTTTTTCTTTGCTATGATCTGCGCTGATTTCTTTGATTTTTTTCCAATGGCTGCTACACTTTTTTTGCTGCTTTTCCAGGTCACTTTCGCATTCTTAACCGTTTTAACTTTTAAAATTGCTTTTTTTCCGGTTTCTAACCGAATACTCTTCTTTGATAAGCTTGGTTTTTTCGCTGCCTCTGCCTGTGCTCCCGCAGGAAGTGATGTTGTAAAACATACCGCAGCGGCAAGCAATACAGCAACTGCTTTCTTTCTCATATTATTTGTCCTCCTTAATTTATTGAAAGATTCGTCTTGCAAAATTGTACAATCCCTCTTTCCATGCAGTCCAGTCATGTCCATATGGCACATTATTGAACAAATGAGGTACGCCATTTTTGTCTAATGCCTTATGATACTTTGTTGGATTATCAGATACTACATTGTCCTTATCTCCCTGCTGGATCATAATGAGCGTAGTGTCCTGATACTCTTCTGGTATCTTGAAAGTATCTTCCGTAAACAGTCCCTCTTCTGCACTGTATGGAAGAACTCCCGGTGCCGGTTCAAAAGCTCCGATGTAACTAAAGTAATCCAACATATTAAATCCACAATACAAACTGGTTCTTCCTCCCATTGACAATCCGGCAATTGCATGATTATCTCTTCCTTCTTTAATGGAATAATGTTCTTCCATATACGGGATCAAACTGGTATTCAGTTCCTTGATCATACGATTGAACATAACAAATCTTCCCGGATCAAGATAATTCCCCGGCATCTTTTCCCCCGGCACCTGAACAAGCTGGTTCGGGCATACAACGATTGTTTCCGGAAGTTTTCCCTCCCGCGTCAGATTGCCGGTAATAACTTCCGGATTTCCCTGTTTCCACTCATTTTCATCCCCCCCAATCCCATGAAGCAGATATAAGATGGGATATTCTTTGGCTGCATCATAATCCTTTGGAACATAGACAACCGCTTTTCGTTTTGCTTCCGACACTTTGGAATAATAGGTAATTGTCTGTGGATCTGCATACTCATAATCCTTAACCTCTTTATCAAACTCACCCGGAACCTCAAAACGGTCATCAACAAATGATTTCGGCTTTGATGCCGCCGTTTCGAGCGGCGTAGCCATTGGAGTTTCGCTTGGTGTTTCGCTTGGTGTTGCACTCGCTGTAACGACAGTGGCTGGTGTTGCCGTCGATACCATCCCCCCGCTCGGTGTAACCGTTGCTGCCGCCTCTGTCGCCACAGCAGCAGTTGCAACAGGTTCCTTTGACTGTTCTGCTGACTGCGTTACATCTTTTACATTCTTCACCATAACTTTGACCCTGCCAATCGTTTTTTTCTTCGTTTTTTTCTTCGTTTTTCTCTTTTCAACAACTGTAATTACCGCTTTTCCTGCTTTTTTTGCTGTTACCATTCCTTTCGCATTCACTTTCGCTACCAAAGGTTTGGAAGATTTAAAAATATATTTTGCCCCTTTTACCTTGTTTTTTATTTTGATCGTCCTCTTCTGTCCTGCCTCAAGTGTCATTTTCTTTACTGTACACTTTGCTTTTGCAAAGACAAAACTTTCCGAAACCACCCCCGGCAAAACAATTGCACCAGCAAGCAGTATAGCAACTCTTTTCTTTGTTTTATTCGTAAACATTTTCACCTCTCCATTCTTTCTAAAAAATAGAACAATATTTTTTATGATTCTATTTTACAACCTTGCTTTTTGTTTCTCAATATCGTATAATTGCAATAAATACACATATAATTCGAAAAAGGAGAGATTTTATGCATATCCATAACGCCATTTATAATACTGTTCATGAAGAAGGCTTTTCCATTTCCCATCCTTCCGGTATCGCCGACTTTCTGCTCTTATACATAAAGACACCAGCTTTACTTCAAATACGCGAAAATACATATACGATCACTGGTCCATCGGTCGTTATCATCTCCGGTTATACCCCTTACAAATACCTCTCTGTCACAAAGCCATACTGCGACGATTACATCCATTTTCTTCCTCGGGATATAGATAGCTTTTTAAACAAATTGCACTTTCCTTTAAATCAACCTGTAAAAATTAACAACCATGCTTTGATTGATCCTATTATTCATGCCATTTGCCGTGAATATTATGATGCAACCGAATATGTTCTTGACATTCAATATCATCAAATGATGCTTCTCATGACCCGTGTCGGCGAATCCTGGTCCGCCGAGCATTATCAAAATTCTAAAGTTCCTTATTTTGATAATCTTCTTGCGATACGAAAAAAAGTTTTAGCTGCCCCGGCAAAAAATTGGAAAATTAAAGATCTCGCCAAAGAAACTACACTGTCTCCTGCTTATTTTCAGGTTTTATATAAGAAAGCATTTGGAACGACCTGTTTGTCCGACATTATAGAAAATAAGATTACGACGGCGAAAGAATACCTGCTTTCTACGGATATGTCAGTTGCCGATATTGCTTCCGAACTGGGTTACAGCCAGGTATATCATTTTATCCGGCAATTCAAAAAAAGCACCGGAGTTACCCCTGGTGCTTTCCGAAAATCAATGCAGTAAGCCACTATCAAGAACTTTCCTACATTTCTATTTTATTTAAAGTATTCTACGCCACTCTCAAAGATCAGCTGATTCTGGTCGCCGCAGATATTCAATGCAACACCATCGCCGCGGCGCTCAGAGTGTGCCATTTTTCCTAACACTCTTCCGTCCGGACTTGTGATTCCTTCGATTGCATAATAAGAACCGTTCGGATTGAAGTCTTCATCCATCGTCGGATTGCCGTTTACATCAACATACTGTGTAGCAACCTGTCCATTTTCGAACAATTTATCAATCCACTCTTTGCTTGCAACAAAACGTCCTTCTCCGTGAGAAGCAGGCACAGCATAAACTCCGCCAAGTGTCGCTTTCTGAAGCCATGGTGACTTATTGGTAACCACTTTCGTATAAACTGATTTGCTGATATGACGGCCAATGCTATTGGTTGTCAATGTCGGCGAATCGTCTTTCTGTGTCTTAATCTCTCCGTAAGGAACCAGTCCCAGTTTAACCAATGCCTGGAAACCATTACAGATACCGAGTGCCAGACCATCTCTCTCCTGAAGGAGACGATGAACGGCTTCTTTGATGCGCTCATTGCGAAATACGGAAGTGATAAACTTCGCGGAACCATCCGGTTCATCACCGGCACTGAATCCGCCGGAGAACATCAGAATCTGGGATTCGTTAATCGCTTTTTCAAACGCATCTACACTATCTTTAATATCTGCTTCTGTCATATTTTTAAATACAATACTTTCTGTCTCTGCTCCCGCAGCCACAAAAGATTTCATCGTATCGTATTCACAGTTTGTACCTGGGAATACCGGAATAAATACTTTTGGTTTTGCCACTTTATGCTTGCACACATAAATCTCTTTGGCATCATAAAGTCCGGTAGTAATCTTCTTGTCTTCTACTCCGGAGCGGGTTGGGAATACTTTTTCCAATGTCTGTGTCCAGGAAGCAATTGCCTCTTCCATCGATACACTTTCCTTCCCATAAGTAAATTCCGCTTTCTCCGTAACGGTACCAACCACTTTATAATCCAATCCAAGAGAAGCTACTTTTTCTACATCTGTAGCATCCACTTCAAGAAGAAGATCGCCATAAGCCGGTTCAAAATATGTCGAAACAGCTTCTTTTTCTTCAAAGGCAACACCCAGTTTATTGCCAAATGCCATCTTGGCAGCTGCCTGAGCAATTCCTTTTCCTTCCAAAGCATAGGCTGCTTTCACAAGACCTGCTCTCATCTGTGCCGTTACTGTCTCGTACATGTTAAGTACATAATCGTAATCCGGGAGATCATAAGCATCTTTGCGGATTGGCAGACATACAAGGACATCACCCGCTTTTTTCAATTCCGGTGTGACAACATCGGAAATCTTAGCCACATCTACGGCAAAAGAGCACAATGTCGGTGGTACGTCAATATCATTAAAGGTTCCTGACATACTGTCTTTTCCACCGATTGACGGAAGACCGAATTTCATCTGTGCATCGTAAGCACCCAGCAACGCTGCCATCGGTTCTCCCCAGCGTTTGCTGTCTTCGGTCATACGTTTGAAGTATTCCTGGAAGGTAAAGCGGATCTTCTTGTAATCACCGCCGGCTGCCACAATCTTTGCTACCGAAGTAAGCACGGCATACTCTGCACCGTGATATGGACTCCAGCTCGTAAGATATGGATCCATGCCATAACTCATCATCGTTACCGTATCGCATTTTCCATCCAATACCGGAAGTTTTGCAATCATGGTCTGCGTAGGTGTCAGCTGGTATTTACCACCATATGGCATTGTAACCGTTGACGCTCCGATAGAACTGTCAAACATTTCCACCAATCCTTTTTTGGAGCAGACATTCAAATCTTTTAATGTGTCTGTGAAAGTATCTTTAAAGTTATCTTTCACTTCCGCTTTTTCCATATAATTCTCTGCTTTTGAAGGCATCGTAACCGTTACATCTGTTTCCTGATGCGCTCCGTTGGTATCCAGAAATGCGCGGGAAATATTTACAATTTCTTTGCCTCTCCAGGAAAGAACAAGTCTTGGAGTTTCCGTAACTACAGCTACCGGAATCGCCTCCAGGTTTTCCTCGTTTGCGTAACCAAGCATTTTATCTACATCTTTCGGATCTACAACAATTGCCATACGCTCCTGGGATTCGGAGATAGCAAGTTCTGTTCCATCCAAACCGGCATATTTCTTAGGCACTTTATCAAGATCCACACGCAGTCCGTCTGCCAGTTCACCGATTGCAACAGATACACCGCCGGCACCAAAGTCGTTACATTTTTTGATCAAACGGCTGACTTCTTCTCTGCGGAACAATCTCTGAATCTTACGCTCTGTCGGAGCATTACCTTTCTGTACTTCTGCACCACAGGTATCAATAGACTCTGTATTATGTGCTTTGGAAGATCCTGTCGCTCCACCACAGCCGTCTCGTCCGGTTCTTCCTCCAAGAAGAATGATGATATCGTCCGGATCTGAATTTTCACGAATTACGTTTTTACGTGGTGCAGCACCCATAACAGCACCGATTTCCAGACGTTTTGCCACATAATTCGGATGATAGATCTCATCTACCAGTCCTGTTGCAAGTCCGATCTGGTTACCATAAGAACT
>FR894081.1:27167-35384 GCA_000434115.1 Roseburia sp. CAG:309
TCAAAGATTTTGTCGGATCTGCGGCACCTGTAACACGCATTGCCTGATACACATAACCACGTCCTGACAATGGGTCACGGATTGCACCACCAAGGCAGGTAGCAGCACCACCAAATGGCTCAATTTCTGTTGGATGGTTATGCGTCTCATTTTTAAAGAACACAAGCCACTCTTCGGTAACCGGTCCTTTTCCATCTTCGTGATCGATCTCAACCGGAACCACAATGGAGCAGGCATTGATTTCATCCGAAACTTCCATATCCTCCAGTTTTCCTTCTGCACGAAGTTTTTTCATTGCCATAAGGGCAATATCCATCAGGGAAACGAATTTATCGTCTCTTCCTTTATAAATCGTCTCATGGTCTTTTTTATACTGTTCAAATGTATCCTGAATTGGCTTTTTATAATCGCCTTCTTCAAATGTAACATTTTTCAATTCTGTCAAAAATGTGGTATGACGGCAGTGATCCGACCAATATGTATCTAACACACGAATCTCTGTCACGCTAGGGTCACGTTTTTCTTCATTTTTAAAATAATTCTGAATGTGTAAAAAGTCTTTAAATGTCATGGCAAGACCGAGAGACTGATACAATTGATTCAGTTCCGCCTCCGGCATGTCTTTGAAGCCGTCAAAAATTTTCACATCTGCCGGCTCTTCAAATTTGGTTACCAGTGTTTCCGGAATAGTTTCATCCGTCTCTTTCGAATCTACCGGGTTGATGCAGTACTCTTTAATACGGGCAAAATCCTCTTCTGAAATATTGCCTGACAAAACATAGGTTGTCGCAGACCGGATAACCGGTTCTTCGCTTTCGTTCAATAATTTCACACACTGCTCTGCGGAATCCGCACGCTGATCAAACTGTCCCGGCAGATATTGAACGGAAAACACCCTGTCTCCTGCTTTCTTATCAAAACTTCCCTCATAGACATAATCTACCGGTGGTTCTGAAAATACGGTTGCCAGTGCTTTTTTGTAAGTTTCTTCCTGAATGCCCTCGACATCATAGCGAATCAATACTCGAACCTGCTCAAGATCCTTAATTCCAAGGTACTCTTTTACTTCCTTCTTCAGTTCCTTTGCAGCTACGGCATAGTCCTCTTTCTTTTCTACGTAAATTCGCTTTACATTAGCCATGATCTTCTCTCCTATCTTGTCTTATCCGTCATTATAACTACAAGTTCTTTCTTATATTGTATAAGAGCCAAGTTTTACGCGGCCTTTCCAATAACTTTGAACTTCAGTAACATAATTTGGTGCAAATTCAGCATATCTTGCATTGAACTGCTTTGTCTCCTCTTCCTGTACAACAGAATTACACTGATTGTCATAGGCTTCACTGTCATCATTGTTTACCATCTTGATCAGATAATAGCCATCCTCTCCTTCGATAATATCCGAAATCTGTCCATTTTCCATTTTAATGATCTGCTTACGCTGTTTCTCATTGAGGAATGTGGAATCTTTCAGATCCTTTTTAATCAGATTTTCTGTCTGATACTGAATTCCGGTTTTATCATTGTCGTCCAGAAGTTTTGTAAAATCTTCTGCCGTCTTTGCCTTTTCCTGCAAAGCCTGCATATTGGTAAGATTGGTCTGCTTCTGCTCTGCGGAAACCTCTTTTGTTTCTTCTCCGCTTGTCTCCTGATTGCTGACTTTATAATACTGCAGTGTGTACTGTCTGTAATCTTTTTTATTAACGGTCGCTTTCAATGCTTCCTCATCCACGCCGCTTTCTTTGATCAAAATCTGACGGAATTTCTCTGCAAGTGCATTTTTCTTAAATTCACTTTTCAAGGTCTTTTCTTCCAGACCCTCCAGGCTTTTCTGCTTATCCGTAAAATTTTTCATGGTATCTGCGACATTGTTTTCTGCTGTTTTCTCTTCTTCTGCCGTGAGGGAATATCCTCTCTTCTGAGCCTCCATATAAAGAATCTCACGCTGTTTCAAAGAATCCATCACCTGCTTTTTCGCAGCGGAAGCACCATTTCTTCCTTTACTGTCAACATCTTCCATTTCCCAATATGTCTTTCCATACAGCTGCTGATAAATGGAAGAATATTGATTGTACTGGTTTTCTACCTGATAAATGCTGTAAACGGCTTCTTTCATATAAACCGTGTCTTTCTTTTGTGTTCCATTTTCATCTGTCGTGGAAACTACCAATACGGCACGCGGGCGAAGCTGCATATAGCACACCCCTGCGCACAATACGATAACGGCAAGAATACCTAAGATCGCCAAAACCTTATTTTTAGAAGAAACACAGGACAAGGCACTGGTGCCCCCTCCCTGTTTCTTACTTACTCCGTTGTTTTTTGCTAATTTTTTTGAGTTGTTCATTGTTACCCTCCGAAATACATTTTTTTGCTCAAAGCATATAATAATATTTTACCATATTATTTTCTTTTGTAAAGAACAAACTCTACGAATTTTTTGTGAACGCAAACAGAACAATTCCAGATACCAAAAAACTCTGTCCATTTTCTGAACAGAGTCTTGGATGCAGGAAAAGGGACTTGAACCCTCATGGTATTGCTACCACACGGACCTGAACCGTGCGCGTCTGCCAATTCCGCCATTCCTGCGTGCTTTATAACAATATCATATTTTTTTTTACTTGTCAACAAAAAATCATGGAAATTTTTCAAATAATGTAGTATACTGTTTTTATGCAACATAACAGAACATAATTTGAAACGGAGGATAGTCCTATGGGAATCAATGTTGGTATGCTTATTTTTGGTCTTTTCGACAGTGCGCTCGCTTTTTTTCTGGTGTATTGCCTTTGGACCTCTTGGTTAAAGGGAAAACGCATCGGTCAGATTTTGGGCATTATTTTCGGGACTTTGGTATTTACCACCTACCTCACGTTATTTATCTGGTTTAACTCCCCTGGCGTCCGGGTTCGTTCTGATATTCGAACGATTATCTACGCAGCACCTATTGTTTTAACAATTCTTCTCTCCATTCTGACACTGTTGTCGCAGACGTCAAAGAAAGAAGAAGGCGAAAACGATGAAAAAGCGTCCGAAGAAACCGCCACCGGTAAACCGGCAAAATAATTTTTGTTTCAAAATAATACAATCATACAGGAGGTTGCCTATGTTTGAAAATGCGATTAAAATACCATCAAAAATTAACAGTAAAATTTTATTGAAAGTGGTTCCCGGACATTTTGCTACCAGCCACTCACATATCAACTACTACATGGATATGACACGTTTGAAAGTCGGACAGCGCGAGGCAAAAGCCGTTGCTTCCACCATGGCAAACAATTACAAATACAATACTCCGATCGATGCGATCGTCTGCATGGACGGAACCTATGTCATCGGTGCTTATCTTGCTGAGATTCTGACAGATGCCGGCGTTATCTCCATGAACGCACACCAAAGCATCTATGTCATTGAGCCGGAATTCGATTCCTGCGGACAGATGTTTTTCCGTGACAATATTCAACCAATGGTCAGAGGGAAAAATATTCTCCTGCTTGTTGCTTCTGCTACTACCGGAAAGACCATTGACCAATGTCTGGAGTGTTTGGAATATTATGGTGGAATCATTCAGGGATTGTCTGCGATTTTTAGTGCAAAAGATGAAATTCACGGATATCCGGTTCGTTCCATCTTTACTACGGATGATTTTTCAGATTACAAATCATTTGCTCAGAAAGACTGCCCTCTTTGTCATGCAGGACAGAAAATCGATGCCATTGTAAATAGTTACGGATACTCAAAACTGTAATTGTCCATTTAAAGAAAGAAAAAAGTCCGCCGCAGGGAAACAAATTCTCTGTGACGGACTTTTATTTTTCCTGTTTTCCTTATTTTGCCAGAAGTTCTTCTGCTAACTTGTTCATTTCTTCTACATTTTTATCATTCATCGTAGAACGGATCGTCACCTGACTGTCACAGATGGTAAGATTCTTCATCTCCTCCAGAATTGCACGCATCTGCTTTCCTGCCATTGGTGCCCAGGAACCATTTTCCATGATACCTACGACACGTTTCTGATAATTTTTGCTCTTCAAATGGCGAAGGAAGTCTTCCATAACCGGGAAAATTCCTCCATCATAGGTTGCTGCTGCGACAACGATCTTATCATAGCGGAATGCATCTTCTATCACTTCTGCCATATCCTCACGGGAAAGATCACTGACAACCACTTTCTTAGCACCTTTTTCTTTGAGGATCTCGCCCATCTTTTTAGCAGCTTTGGCAGTATTTCCATGGATGGAAGCATAGGCTACCAACACACCCTCATCTTCCGGTTCATAACTGCTCCAGGTATTGTACTTATCGATGTAATACCCAAGATTTTCTTTTAAAATCGGTCCGTGAAGCGGGCAGATCATCTGAATATCCAGTGTCGCTGCTTTCTTTAACAACGCCTGTACCTGCGCACCATATTTTCCTACGATGTTAAAATAGTATCTTCTGGCTTCACAAGCCCAGTCTGCTTCTACAGACAATGCACCGAATTTCCCAAATCCATCTGCTGAAAATAAGATTTTTTCACTCTTTTCATATGTTACCATAACTTCCGGCCAATGTACCATTGGTGCCATGAAAAACTGAAGGGTATGTGCTCCCAGCGAGATCTCATCGCCTTCTTTTACAACTACACTTCGATCACTCAGATCAAAGTCGAAAAACTGTGGCATCATCGAAAATGTTTTTGCATTTCCAATAATTTTCATTTCCGGATACATTTCCGCAATCTTCTGAATATTGGCTGCGTGATCCGGTTCCATATGGGATACCACAAGATAAGCAGGAGTCTTATCTTTAAGGACATTTTTCACATTAGCGATCCACTCTTCTGTTGCCCGCTGATCCACAGTGTCCATAATCGTAATTTTATCGTCCATGATCACATAGGAGTTATAAGACACGCCTTCCGGAACAATATACTGGCTTTCAAAAAGATCCAGCGTCGTATCGTCCGCACCTACATAAAAAATAGAATCTGAAATCGTTATATCTTTCATTTTATCTGCTTCCTTTCTACCTTTGTTTTCTTCTTAAATCATACCATAAAGTATACTGAAATTCAAAGGGATTTTCAATCATTTGTTTACAATGTCAACATTTTGATGTAAAATAAAAACGGAAATTATGTACAAACACACAAGGAGGACATCATGAAGCAGATTACTATTGGTTTTTTAGGGCTCGGCCTGATCGGCGGTTCCATTGCCCGCTCCATCCGGAAAAGTTTTCCATCCTGCCGCATCATAGTCTACAGTCGTAGAAAAAACGAAGACCTTATACAGGGAAAAGAAGACGGTATTATTAGCGAAATTTACTATGATATCGATTCTCATTTTTCTGAATGTAATATTATCTTCTTATGTGCTCCTGTATTGCAAAATATTAAGTTTTTATCACAATTAAAACCTATTATTAACCAAACATGTATTCTTACTGATGTTGGAAGCGTAAAAGGAAATATCCATAAAGAAGTAGAAAAACTAGGGCTTGAATCTCAATTTATCGGTGGACATCCAATGGCTGGGTCTGAAAAAACCGGCTTTGCAAACTCTTCCGAAAAATTACTCCTGAACTCCTACTATCTTCTTACTCCATGTAAAACTACTCCGGAAGAAAGTGTTCTTTTTCTGAAAAAAATTCTTTCCGGTACCGGTGCCGTTTTTGCCACCGTCGATGCCGCTCTTCATGACGACATTACTGCTGCGATCAGCCATGTACCGCATATTGTAGCTGCATCCCTCGTCAATATGGTGCGCGAAAATGATACCCCCAATGAACTTATGAAAGCATTTGCTGCCGGTGGTTTCAAAGATATCACACGAATTGCTTCCTCTTCTCCGGAAATGTGGGAAAGCATCTGCCTCTCCAACGCCGACAGCATCGACCATTTTCTTTCCCTTATGATTGATGAACTGACAAAAATGCGTTCCTACATCGCCCAAGAGCAGGGAAATGAAATCAATCAGTTTTTCGCTGCTTCACGAGATTATCGGGATTCTATTCACTAGGACAGAACAATTTTGGTATCCATAAATTATAAATCCTTACCATATCACAAAGAACCTTCGATTACGCTTTGCGTTTTCGAAGGTTCTTTGGTTATTTTAATTCCAATCCGGAATTATTTATTCCTTTTCTTTTTTATCCAGCCAGTTCTGCTTGTCCTGATCTGTAATTTTTCGAATGATACGGCATGGATTTCCTGCTGCAACAACACCATCCGGAATATCACCAGTTACAACCGATCCGGCTCCGATCACAACATTACTTCCAATATGCGCTCCCGGCACAATCGTAACATTGCCGCCAACCCATACATCGTCACCAATTGTCACTTCTTTTGCATATTCATAGCCTTCATTCCGGGCAGGTGCATAGATTGGATGACATGGTGTATAAATCTGTACATTTGGTCCTAAGAATACATGATCCCCAATTGTAACTTTGGTCGAATCCAAAATAACACAGCCATAATTTGCATAGAAATTATCCCCAACATGAATATTAAATCCATAATCACAGCGGAACGGTGGTTCTACACATACTTTTGCGCCAACACCGCCAAATAGATCACGTATGATACGTTCTCTGCCGTCTACATCATCATATCGTGTCTGATTAAATTCATCGATTAGTTTTCTTGTCTTAAATATAACTTCATGTAATTCATTATCAAAACGATATACTTTTCCGGCTGTCATTTTTTCTTTCTGCCCTGAAGATGCTGCCGTACCAAATTCCAGTGTTGTCAATCCACCAAAATCCGACTGCGAATTCACAGAAGCATCTACGGAATCCAGCGAACCTCCGGTCACAAACTCGACACTGCCAAGTCCACTCGGCTGTTCATCCTGAAGCATAGCTGCAAGGTTGTCCTCCTTCTCGGATGCCGCAGCAGTTGCTGTAATCTCACCGGATAAAATAATATTTTCATCCTGTGCAGGTGCTGCCAAATCAACATTAACATCTCCAACCTGCCAAACCGGCAAATCTTCCTGATTTGGATTCATCGGATCAAAAACGGTTTCTTTTTCTGCCTCTTTCGCTGCCTCTTCTAAAATCTCTTTCTGTTTTTTCCGGGCAGCTTCCTCTATTTCTTCCTGCTCACGGCGTGCTTTTTCTTCCGCCTGCGCTTTCAATAATGCCTCTTCTTCTGCCTTGCGTCTTGCCTCTTCCTCAGCAGCCTGACGAAGTTGCTCTTCTTCCTCGGCTTTACGACGAGCTTCCTCTTCCGCTTTTTGACGGGCTGCCTCTGCTTCCGCTTTTTGACGAGCCTCTTCCTCCGCTTTACGGCGTGCTTCTTCCTCTTCTGCCTTACGGCGCGCCTCCTCTTCCGCTTTACGACGAGCCTCTTCTTCTTCAGCCTTACGACGTGCTTCTTCTTCCGCTTTTTGACGAGCCTCTTCCTCCGCTTTACGGCGTGCTTCTTCCTCTGCCTTACGGCGTGCCTCTTCCTCCTCTTCGGCACGAAGTTCTTCTGCAAATGCTTCCAGCACCTTATCTTTCATTGCCACACCAATCTGCTGATGTTCTTCCGGCATAAGATGAAGACAATCCGCTCCACTCGACATAGCCACAACAGCAAGATCAATAAATCCTGCGCCAACTTCCTTTGCTACTTTGGAAAACTGTGGTGCAAAATCAAAAGAATAATCAATCTGAGCACGTCCAAATTCCAAACTTAATGTTGGCGAAAATTCAATTTCATCCCCTAAAAGCATTGGACTTGCGATCAAAATCTTTGCCTCTGTTTTCTGTTGGATCAATTCACACATTGCCTTCAGATTTTCAGCAATCTGTGCAGGTGTTGCATCAAAATACTTTTTCAGATCATTGGTTCCAAGCATCAATACAACTAAATCCAACGGTGCATTGGCTTCCAGACTTGCCTCAATGTCACGCATACCATTACAGCCTTCCATATACGGATCATCAAAAGCAATTGTTCTTCCATTTTTTCCATCCGCAATGACTTCGAAACGCTCTCCCAATAAATTTCCCATGATTCCCGGCCATATACTATCCTCTGCATATCTCTGTCCATCCGGAGAATATCCATATGTATTTGAATCACCAAAGCATAATATCCTTCTCATTTTCTATACCTTCCTTTACAAAAATTCTTCCCTATCTGCATTATAATAATACCAGTATAACATACTTGAAAAAATATCGCTAGTCTTAGAACGAATTTTTTCACTTTTTTTGTAGATCGTC
>FR894081.1:35447-44581 GCA_000434115.1 Roseburia sp. CAG:309
AAAACTTCCATAAACACGTCAACTTCCGGAAGTTTCATCTGTTTCAGCGATTCCAGAATCGTTTCATATGCCGTGGAAAACTCCGAATTACCTGCCTTTTTTTCTTCAATACACTTGATCAACGCAGATAATTTATCCGCTCCCTTCACAAGCCGCCATAATGCTTCTTCCCCGGATTGTTCCAGAAAAATTTCACGATAATATGGCTGCATATAATCCGGCAGCTGGTTTAACAGGGTAACGCTTGCCACACGTTCCACCTTTTTATATGCCTTTTGAATCTCTTCATCATAGTATTTTACCGGTGTAGGCATGTCCCCGGTAATGATTTCATTGGCATCATGATATAACCCCATTAATGTGATTTTTCCAAGGTCAATGTCTTTTCCGAATTTTTCCTTTGCAATGATTCCCAGCGCATGAGCGATCATTGCCACTTCGAGAGAATGTTCACTAATATTTTCTTTAACAGAATTTCTCATAAGTGCCCATCTCTCAATGTATTTCATTCTTGCCATCATAGCAAAAAAAGGGTATTCTTTCATTTTTTCTTTCCTTTCTGTGGCAGCATCTTACGGATATACTCCCCGGTATAAGATCCTTCCGTCTCTGCTACTTTCTCCGGTGTTCCTTTTGCAATCACGGTTCCACCTTTTTCGCCACCTTCCGGCCCGATATCAATGATATAATCTGCCGTCTTTATCACATCCAGATTATGCTCAATAACGACTACGGTATTTCCTCCATCGGTAAGACGCTGCAAAATCTCGATCAGCTTATGAACATCTGCAAAATGAAGTCCCGTTGTCGGTTCGTCTAAAATGTAAATGGTTTTTCCTGTACTCCGTTTGCTAAGTTCTGTTGCAAGTTTGATACGCTGCGCTTCTCCACCGGATAAGGTTGTTGATGGCTGTCCTAATTTTACATAAGACAATCCGACATCATACATGGTCTGTATCTTGCGATGGATAGACGGAATATTTTTGAAAAAGTCAAGTGCTTCTTCAACGGTCATATCCAGCACATCATAGATACTTTTTCCTTTGTATAATACATCCAGTGTTTCTCGATTGTAACGTTTGCCGTGACACACCTCACAAGGGACATACACATCCGGCAAAAAGTTCATTTCAATCTTTAAGATTCCATCTCCACGGCATGCTTCGCACCGACCGCCCTTGACATTAAAACTGAATCTTCCTTTTTTATAACCACGAGCTTTGGCATCCGGTGTCGCAGCAAACAGATCGCGGATCATGTCAAACACACCGGTATACGTTGCCGGATTTGATCTCGGCGTACGTCCGATCGGTGACTGATCGATATTAATGACCTTATCTAACTGCTCCATCCCTTTGATCTCTTTTACTTTTCCCGGAATACACCGAGCACGGTTCAATGTCTTTGCCAGAGTCTTATATAAGATCTCGTTTACCAGAGAACTCTTTCCGGATCCTGACACACCGGTCACGCAGGTAAATACACCAAGTGGTATATCTACATTTACATTTTTTAAATTATTTTCTTTGGCTCCGATCACCTTTAAATATCCGGTTGGCTTACGCCGCTTCTCAGGCACAGGGATCACGATACGATGACTGAGATAAGCACCTGTCACCGACTCTTCACAATTCATAATGTCTTTTGCAGTACCTGCTGCGACCACTTTACCTCCATGTTCTCCTGCTCCCGGACCGATATCTACTACATAATCCGCCGCCAGCATCGTATCTTCGTCATGTTCTACCACAATCAACGTATTTCCAAGATCTTTTAAATGCTGCAGCGTTTTTATCAGTTTATCATTGTCCCTCTGATGAAGTCCAATACTTGGTTCATCCAGAATATAGGCAACTCCTACCAGACCGGATCCAATCTGGGTTGCCAGACGGATACGCTGAGCTTCTCCACCGGACAGAGATGACGTTGCACGGGATAACGATAAGTATTCCAGCCCCACATCCAAAAGGAAGCCAAGTCGTGATTTGATCTCACGCAAAATCAGCTTACCAATCTGAAGCTGCGTCGGTGTCAACTCCAGACCATCTACAAATTTCTTTAAATCCCCGATCGAAAGATCGCAGATCTCCGCAATGTTCCGATCTCCTACCGTTACCGCAAGCGATTCTTTTTTCAGCCTTCTTCCTCCACACTCCGAACATGGGGTAATGCGCATAAATGTCTCATATTCCTGCTTTGTCGTATCGGATGCTGTCTCACGGTAGCGCCGCTCAACATTTTTTATTAAACCTTCGAATTCAATACTGTATACACCACGTCCACGCTGTCCCACATAGTGAACATCTACCTTTTCTCCCTTTGTTCCATAAAGAATGATATCCCGGATTTTCTGCGGATAATCCTGAAATGGTGTAGAAAGATCAAATTTGTATTTTTTTGCCAATGCTTCCATCGTCGCTCTGGTAAAACTTCCCTCATTTGTCACAGACTGCCAACCCATCACCGCAATGGCTCCATCATCAATGCTCAGCGACGGATCCGGAATCATAAGTTCCGGCGCAAACTCCATCTTATAGCCGATTCCGTGACAGACCGGGCAGGCTCCAAACGGATTGTTAAAGGAAAAACTTCTCGGTTCAATCTCATCAATACTGATCCCACAGTCCGGGCAGGAAAAACTCTGGCTGAAATTAATCGGTTCTCCATCGATCACATCTACCACAAGCAGCCCCCCTGAAAGCTGCATCACGCTTTCAATGGATTCTGCCATACGTTTCTCAATTCCCTCACGAATGGCAAGACGGTCTACCACAATCTCAATATTGTGCTTTTTATTCTTTTCAAGCGAAATTTCTTCCGACAGATCGTACATATTTCCATCTACGATAACACGTACATATCCACTCTTTTTTGCACGTTCGAACACTTTGGCATGCTCTCCCTTTCGTCCGCGGACAACCGGTGCCAAAAGCTGTATTTTTGTACGTTCCGGCAAACTCATGATCTCATCGACCATCTGGTCTACCGTCTGCCGCTTAATTTCTTTTCCACATTTTGGACAATGTGGTATGCCGATACGCGCATATAATAAACGAAAATAATCATAAATCTCGGTTACGGTTCCTACGGTAGATCGTGGGTTGCGGTTTGTCGTTTTCTGATCGATCGATATCGCAGGAGGAAGTCCTGAAATGCTCTCTACATTTGGTTTCTCCATCTGTCCCAAAAACATTCTCGCATACGAGGACAAAGATTCCATATAACGGCGCTGCCCTTCTGCATAAATCGTATCAAATGCAAGCGATGATTTTCCGGAGCCGCTTAATCCCGTCAATACCACAAACTCATCGCGAGGAATATCCAGGTCAATGCCTTTTAAATTATGCTCTTTTGCACCTCGTATCTGTATGATTCTTTTCTTTTCCATTTTATTCCATCTCCTGCAATATCTTTTTCATTTTTATCATCTGGTCACGAAGCGATGCCGCCAGCTCAAAATTAAGCTCTGCCGCCGCCTGATTCATTTTCTTCATGATCTTCGCAATCTGCTTCTGCAATTCTTCCTCTGACATGTATTCCGGATCTTTCTGCAATTCTTCCATTCCGGCATCTGCTTTGGAAGAAATACGGATCAGTTCTCTGACCGCCTTCTTAATCGTCTGCGGTGTGATACCATGTTCTTTATTATAGGCATCCTGAATTTTACGACGGCGTTCCGTCTCCGTGATAGCCTTATCCATTGATTCCGTCCGCTTGTCTGCGTACATGATCACCCTGCCCTCGGCATTTCTGGCTGCACGCCCAATCGTCTGTATCAAAGAAGTTTCGGAACGAAGGAATCCTTCTTTGTCAGCATCAAGGATCGCCACAAGACTTACTTCCGGTATATCCAGTCCTTCCCTCAGCAGGTTAATCCCTACCAGTACATCAAACACATCCAGCCGCATATCACGGATAATCTCACTTCTTTCCAGCGTATCAATATCAGAATGCAGATATTTTACCCGGACACCAACCTCTTTGTAATAATCTGTCAGATCTTCCGCCATACGTTTTGTAAGTGTCGTCACCAAAACTTTTCCCTTTTTCTTCGTTACCGCCTTGATTTCTTTCAGCAGATCGTCTACCTGTCCCGCTACGGGCCGAACGATAACTTCCGGATCCAGAAGACCGGTAGGCCGGAGAATCTGCTCCGTACGCATCAACTCATGGCTTTCTTCATATTCGGATGGCGTAGCTGAAACAAACATCATCTGATTGATATGACTCTCAAACTCTTCAAAATTCAATGGGCGGTTACTCTTCGCCGATGGCAGGCGGAATCCATAATCCACAAGCGTTGTTTTACGAGACTGATCGCCGGCATACATTCCCCGTATCTGTGGGATCGTAATATGAGACTCATCTACCATGATCAGAAAATCATCCGGAAAATAGTCCAAAAGTGTATGTGGCATCTCTCCCTCCTGCATACCATTTAAGTGCATCGAATAATTTTCGATACCGGAACAAAATCCCGTCTCACGCAGCATCTCAATATCAAAATGGGTTCGTTCTGAGATTCGCTGGGCTTCAATCAATTTATCTTCACTTTTAAAATATTTCACACGTTCTTTCAATTCCTTCTCTATCCCCGTTATCGCCTTTTCCATTTTATCCGGAGAAACAACATAGTGGGAAGCCGGAAATACAACCATATGCTCTAAATTATTCAACGGGGTTCCTGTCAGCACATCAATTTCCTGAATGCGGTCTACTTCATCTCCAAAAAATTCTACCCGGATCGCCCGGTCCGTCGCTGATGCCGGGAAAATCTCAAGCACATCGCCACGTACCCGGAATGTGCCACGGTGAAAATCCATATCATTCCGTGTATACTGTATCTCAACCAGCCGCTCGATCACTTCATCCCGTTCACGGATCATACCGGGGCGAAGCGATACTGTCATATTTTGGTAATCAATCGGACTTCCCAATCCATAGATACAGGAAACACTGGCAATAATAATGACATCTCTGCGCTCGGTCAATGCTGCCGTCGCGGAATGACGCAGTTTGTCAATTTCATCATTGATGGCGGAGTCCTTTTCGATATACGTATCCGTTGATGGCACATACGCTTCCGGCTGATAATAATCATAATAGGAAACAAAATATTCTACTGCGTTTTCCGGGAAAAACTCTTTAAACTCACCATATAACTGAGCCGCCAGGGTCTTATTATGGGCAATAACCAAAGTAGGCTTGTTCATCTGCTCGATCACATTTGCCATTGTAAATGTCTTTCCGGAGCCGGTCACTCCAAGAAGTGTCTGAAACTGATTTCCTTCCTTAAAACCGTCCACAAGCGCTTTTATGGCTTCCGGCTGGTCGCCGGTCGGTTCATATTCAGAATGTAAAACAAAATGATCCATAATTATCGAAACACCTCCATCTATGCTTATCTTCACACGATTAATCACAAAATATACTCAAAAAAATAAAACTCATCGTGTGCTTAGTATAACACAATGAGTTTTATAATGCAACAAAAATATGAACATTTGTTCGTTTTTCCTTGAACTGTCTCCCAAAACTCCCCTTGTAATCTCATTCATAAGCGTAATTTTGCTAAAATCAAAATAATTATATGTATAGGTAGTCTTTCTTTTTACTCCCCTCCGATTTTTTTTTCAAATGCTGCAGACCACTTCATTGGAGTACGGTTTAATCGTAAGGTCCATGTTTTTCCATTTGCCCACTGGTAGAATGGACGATAACACGACACTTTACCGCTCCAATACAATTTATTTTTTCTCGTCAACAGATATGTGTTTGCTCCTCCGCCTGCATCTATTGCGCCACCTGAATATACATGTTTTATATTCTTCATTAACTTAACAGGTTTTGTATACCATAACTTTGCATTCTTTTCTGAAAATACTTTTACATAGTTTTTCCCGCCAAGACCATACGCGGTGTGATCCGCCTTCAATATTAACATATGACAGTAATCTTTACTTCCATTTATCGTAAATTCCTTTACACTTCCAGTTATTTTAGTCGGCTTTGCTGAACATTTTCCTGTTCCTTTTTCCATCTCCCTTCCCCATATCCAAAGAGACTTGTCTTTTTTTAAGATTGCTACCCTGTCTTCACACACGCCTATTCTTTCTACGTTTCCGGGAATTATCTGCACAAAATTTTCCACATAATCTGTTTTTGGTTTTAAGAGCATCTTATGTTTATTTTTTCCCATTCCCCAGACACTTCCATCCTTTAACAGTGCAAACATACAATAGTCCGTTCCCTTTTCCGCCTCAGAAACAACTACCTCTTTTATCTGGTTTCCTTTTCCCTGCATAAATGTTTTTACCTGCTCACTGCGTTCCCAACATTGCATAGATTGTTTCCCATCCCAACCGGTCATATACAACGCATTATCTTTCACATATGCGAACACCCCATTACTGCTCCAACATTTTTTTACCCCCTCCAAAACCTTCTCATTTTTCCAAACTTTCTCGTCTGCACGACATTCCTTTTGTGAATGATGTTTCCAAAATGTATCACATTTTCCATAACCCGTGTAAAAAACATTCCCACTTGCATCTTTCAGAAATATCTCCTGACAATAATTAGGAAATAGTTCCTCCGCTTTTTTACTAATCAGGCTGCTCTTATAACATATATTCTTATTTCCTGTCCAATGTGAAAAATCAATTTCCCGAATCCCATCATTTTTGCGCAATATAAATATTTTGTCATCCACATCATCTGTCCAGACCTTTGTCACGTCTTTGGCGACCAGCCCCCAATTCGTCCGATAAACATTCCACTGACGCTCATAATCGTAATAATCCATATATTCATCCGCTGTTATTTTACAGTTAAATGCATCCCTTTCCGTCAGACAACGCTTTTTACTCTCCGCCGACACTTGAACTATGCTTACACATGTCAAACTGCTTATCAGCATCAAGATTATAACTACTCTTTTTTTTCGGTTCATATTTTTTCATCTCCTATTTATTTTTTGATAAACATAAACATTTGTTTGTTTTTCTTTTTTTGCTCAATTTTCGCCTTGGTTCCAGTGTTTTAACTGCGGTACTACGGCTAACATATGTGCCCTTACCTGCTCCGGCGGCCAGTTTTCGTTTGACATATGCTCTACACAGAAATCAATCAATTCTTCCATGCTGGAATACTTGAATTCTCCGTCTGTATAGCACCATTTACAATAGGATTCGTTAAATTCTCCATCCGGTTCCTTACTAATTGTTGAATCCGGAACCTTTTCTCCACTTTCTTCTTTTTCTTCTAAAGCATCCAGATACGTTTCAAAATTATGATAATCACACTTTCGAATTGACCACGGAATGATTTTTTCATTTGCCGCCGTCCATTCATCCATCATTTCATTTAATTGATGCCGGTATTTTGGTTCAAGTTTTACTAGTTTTAACATAATTTAGCCCCTTCCCGCTTTCATCTTCCATTCTTCGCGTGTCATTCGAAACACTTTTATGCTGCCGTCTTTTTCATCTTCAAATTGCTCCACTTCATGTCCGCCGTACGCTGCGGCTGTTTTTGCAGATGGTACATTCGCCGCATTCATATAGGAATAAATTTCAGAAAATGGCGTATGTTCAAACGCCCAGTCTCTCACCGCAATGGCTGCTTCTTTTGCATATCCGTTACGTTGTCTGTCAGCACGAATATGATACCCGATTTCCGGCTTGATAGCTCCATTGATATTTTGCATTGTCAGCCCGCAATCTCCAATCATTTCACCGGTTTCTTTCAGGCACACCGCCCACAATCCAAATCCAAAGATCCGATATCTTTCCCTATTTTTATCGATCCATCCACGAACTCTCTTTTCATCAAACGTATAGGGATAATGCTGCATAATGTCAGAATCTGCCAGCACAGCATACAACGCATCGTAATCCGACATATTCATCTCCCGTAAGATCAAACGACTGGTTTCCATTTGTATAGGAACCTTCTTTTCTTCGGATTCCGTCAACTCCTTTTTGTGTCGTTTCACATGCAGCATAATATGACCGATATTTCCTTCTCCGGCATATTTAGTTGTGTCAAAAAAATTCTGATCCAGTTCAGTCCAGACCAGTTCGTTTTCATCCCCGTCAACCGCTACTTCGTTATTTAATTTTCCCACATAAATTTCCAGATCGCAATTATCAAAAGGATACGATAATTCCATTAAATAAACAAGTTTAATATCCTCTTTTGTAATGGCAGTTTCCTCTTCTAATTCACGGTATGCTGCATCCAAACCGCTTTCATTTTGCTCCCTTTTGCCACCAACAAAGTTTAATAATCCCTTATAAGGATTCTTTCTCCTTTTACACATCAGCATTTTATCTTCTTGTTTATTTAATACCACAATGGCGTTATATTTTTGCATTTTACACTTCCTCACAACTACTTTTCCCAGTCAAACGGAATATAACACCCTTCAACAATAAGATTTTGCTTATTTTCAATTGCCGTTTTTATCATCTTCCGGACAATCGGCCATAAATAGGTTGTCAATTCTGTTTCATCACTAATCGGTGTCAGTTCTGTATTTCCACTACGAATCAATCCCATTTTTAAATGGTCTATGGATAAATAAGGATACTTATATTTTTCCAATAATTTTTGCGCCAACACGGTTTTTCCTGTATGGGACGCACCCGCGATCAATATAATCATTCGCTTTGCATTCCTCTCTTCTAAAACTCTCAGTACATCAAATCTAATATATACAAAATGCTATCTCTATCCGGGAACGAATATGGGACCGGCAATTGTTCTTTACTGGTCTTATAAGATCCGGCTCTCTCATAAAATTTATGAGATTGACGCGCTACGGAGGGGGGCTAATATAATGTGTTGAATGCCTGCAGTCTTGGCAAAATGCAAAAGTCCATTATATAATGAAATTCCAACTTTTCTTGACCGGAATTCTTTTTGACACCAATCCTACAATATATTACAAGCATATTTTTTCCACTAAAGAACACCAGTCTTCCGGGTAAACTCCGAGCAGTTCTTCATATCTCATATCCTGCTCATGAATGATCGGATTCTCTTTGTTTCCAAATTCATAAATGTTCATTATTTTAAAATCTCCTTTTTTTCCTTTCCCGTATCACAATCTATATAAGGCAGTATTCCAT
>FR894082.1:0-3221 GCA_000434115.1 Roseburia sp. CAG:309
GGATATTGAAGTCGTACATGCCTCCGAGATCATTGATATGGGAGATGTTCCAACCGTTGCGATCAAAGATAAAAAAGATTCTTCTTTAGTTGTTGCCATGAGACTGGTACGTGAGGGCAAAGCCGATGCACTTGTTTCTGCCGGAAGCACTGGTGCGGTATTGGTAGGCGGCCAGCTTGTCGTCGGTCGTCTGAAAGGAATCAAACGTCCTCCACTGGCTCCGTTTATTCCTACCACAAAAGGATTTTCTCTTTTGATCGACTGTGGTGCCAATGTGGATGCCCGACCGGAACATCTGGTTCAGTTTGCACAGATGGGATCCATTTATTATGAGAATGTTATGGGCAAAAAAAATCCTACCGTCGCACTGTTAAATATTGGAACAGAAGAGGAAAAAGGAAATCAGCTTGTAAAAGATACCAAACCATTGATGAAAGAGTGTAAAAACATCAATTATATCGGCAGTGTGGAAGCGCGTGAACTGGTAAGTGGTGCAGCAGACGTTATCGTCTGTGAGGCATTTGTCGGAAATGTTGTATTAAAATTCTTTGAAGGATTGGCATTGACATTATTTGGAAGTTTGAAAGAGGGATTAATGTCCAGCACCAGAACAAAACTGGGCGCCCTTCTCGTAAAACCAGCTTTAAAGGGATTGAAAAACCAGTTTGATACAAGCAGTCAGGGCGGTGCCCCTTTGCTTGGCTTAAAAGGACTTGTCGTAAAAGCACATGGAAATTCCAGCAGCAAGGAAATTGAAATTGCATTAAAGCAGTGTATCTCCTTTAAAAAGCAGAAAATAAACGAAAAAATCAAAGAAAGTATATGTGATTAAAATGACAAAAAATGATCTCTCAAAATTTGAGGAAAAAATCGGTTACCGATTTCAGGAGAAAACGTTGCTGCAAAACGCATTGACCCACAGTTCCTATGCCAATGAAAAGCATCTTCCCTATGAGAAAAACAACGAACGTCTTGAGTTTTTAGGGGATGCGGTACTGGAACTTGTGAGCAGTGATTTCATCTTTCATGAACAGGCGACGGCGATGGAGGGAAAAATGAGTAAATTCCGCGCCAGCCTTGTATGTGAGAGAAGTCTGGCACAAAGTGCCAGAGAAATCGACCTTGGTTCCTATCTGTTTTTAGGAAAGGGCGAAGCTGCGACAGGGGGTGCCGGACGGGATTCCATTTTGTCCGATGCGTTTGAAGCCGTGATCGGAGCCATTTATCTGGATGCCGGAATGGAAGAGGCGTCGCGGTTTATTCGCCAATATGTCCTTTCGGACATTGAACATAAAACGCTCTTTTATGACAGCAAGACCATTTTACAGGAAATGGTACAGAGTCAAGGTGCCAATACACTGCACTATCATTTGCTGGAAGAAAAGGGGCCGGATCACTGCAAGGAATTTGTAATCGCCTGTTGTCTGGGCGACCGTCAGCTCGGTATCGGCACCGGACGCAGTAAAAAACTGGCAGAACAGGAAGCAGCGTATCGGGCAATCTTAGCATTAAGAAATAAATAAGGAATGGTATAACGGAATGTACTTAAAAAGTATTGAAGTGCATGGATTTAAATCCTTTGCCAATAAATTAGTATTTGAATTTCATAATGGAATCACCGGAATCGTCGGCCCAAACGGAAGTGGAAAAAGTAACGTAGCCGATGCCGTCCGCTGGGTTCTCGGCGAGCAGAGTGCAAAACAGCTTCGTGGTGCCAGCATGCAGGATGTCATTTTTGCCGGAACAGAACTTCGCAAACCACAAAGTTACGCTTACGTTGCTCTGACGATTTCCAATGAGGATCACAAACTGAACGTTCCGTATGAGGAAGTCAAAGTGGCACGCCGTGTCTATCGTTCCGGGGAAAGCGAATATCTGATCAACGGAGCTGCCTGCCGCTTAAAAGATATTCAGGAATTGTTTTTTGATACCGGTATCGGAAAAGAAGGATATTCTATCATCGGACAGGGACAGATTGATAAAATCCTCAGCGGTAAACCGGAAGAACGCCGTGAATTATTCGATGAAGCTGCCGGAATCGTAAAATACAAAAAGCGGAAAGCGGCAGCTGAAAAAAATCTGGAAGTCGAACGCCAGAATTTGGTTCGTGTCAACGACATTTTGACCGAATTGGAAAAACAGGTCGGACCTTTGGAAAAGCAGTCCGAGAAAGCGCGCGAATACCTGCGTTTAAAAGAGGAACTGAAAAAATACGAGATTTCTTTGTTTATTCAGGACTATGATAGTTTCAAAGAAGAATTGTCAGAAACTGGAAATAACATTTCGAATACGGAAAAAGAACTGGAATCCCTGAAACAAAAACAGGAAAGTACAAAAGAAGAGTACGAAACCGTTGAAAACCAAATCCGTGAATTTGATGAAAATATCGAATTTAAAAAAGAAAAAAAGAACCGTGACAATGTAAATCTGGCAAATCTCGAAAGTGAGATTCGTGTAACAAAAGAAAAGATTGCCGCCTTATCCCAGGGAAAAGAATTTCACGAAGAGCGTATGGCGGCAGTAACCGCAGAAATCGAAGAAGCCAGAAAAGAAAAAGAAGAGTACGAAAAAAATCAGAAAGAATGGATTACAACCCTTTCCACGATGGAAAAGCAGGAAGCAGAAAAACAGGAAGAGATCCGTTCTCTGAATGCTGCGATCGAGCAGATGAATCAAACCATTTCTTCCCAGAACGAGATTCTGATGTCCAATATGGAAATGAAATCCGAAATCGGGCGTGAGCAGGAAAAAGTACAGTCGATGATGGAACAGAATTCCATCCGCAAAGCCGAGTTAAATCAACGTATTTTATCCAACAAAAGCCAGGTTTCCTCTGCCATTGAGGAGATGCAGAAAGAAGAAAAGGCATTGGAAGAAATCCGCGAAAAATTAGATGCCGAATACATCAAGCAAAAAGAATATCAGAAGAAGTCGTTTGAAACCCGCGAATTTATCAAAGGGATCGAACTTCAGATACAGGAACAGCAAAAAGAGTTCCATATGAAAACTTCGGAACTTGCGACATTGAAAAATATCGCCGAACGTTACGACGGTTATGGACAGAGTATCCGCCGCGTTATGGAGCAGAAGGAAAAAAATGCCGGTATTGTCGGCGTTGTTGCAGATATCATTCAAGTGGACAAAAAGTATGAGACAGCTGTAGAAACCGCACTTGGAGGGAGCATTCAGAATATCGTAACCGAGGATGAATCCACCGCCAA
>FR894082.1:3369-5620 GCA_000434115.1 Roseburia sp. CAG:309
GAAGAGTATCGGAATTGGTCGAAAAAGAGGCAAAATTTGAGGGATTGATCGAATATCTCCTTGGCCGCTTTGTATTGGCTGACACGATCGACCATGCAATGGCACTCGGAAGAAAATACAAACATTCTCTCCGCATCGTTACACTCGAAGGAGAACTCCTCAGTCCGGGAGGTTCTATGTCCGGTGGTGCTTATAAAAATAACAGTAAGCTGCTTGGCCGCCGCCGTGAGATGGAAAAACTGGAAGAAGCCATTGATAAACTGAAACAGACGATGGCAAAATCCCGTGATAAGATCACAAAGTTACAGGAAGAAGTCGCAAAAGCCGAGAAAAAGGCAGCTGACATCTCCGTTACCAGAAAAGAACTGGAATTACAGGAAAATACGGCAAAAATCAAGTATGAACAAGCCGTTTTGATCAAGGAAAAGCAGGAAACCGAATACAATTCCATCGTCAATGACGGAAAAGAACTCGAAAATCAGAAACAGGTGCTGGCAGAAACGCTCGCACAGATTGATGAGAAACTGGGATCCAGCGAAGAGCAGAATGAACAGGCGAAAAAACTGGTGGAATCTGCCACAATGGATTTGGAACAGAGCCAGCAGACACTGGACAAATGTCAATCGGAACTTTCCGAATTGAAATTAGAAATGGCATCCTGCACGCAGAAAAATACATTTGCTTCGGAAAACTTGTCTCGAATCGAAGCGAGGATCAAAGAACTGGAAGAAGAGTATGCCACGCATACCGATAACCAGACCGATTCCGATGAGCAGGAAGCACAGATGAAAAAACAGATTGAAGAATTCGAAAAACGTATGATTCTCTGCCAGCATGAAATCGAAAAACTGGAAAAAGAAGTAGAAGAAGCTTCCGCTGAAAAAGAGCGTTTGATGGTTTCCCGCAGGGACTTCTTTGAACGCCGCAATGCCATGATGGAACAAATTGGAAATTTGGACAAAGAATGTTTCCGACTTCAATCCAGAAAAGAAAAATTGGAAGAGCAGCTTGACTCCCGCGTTAATTATATGTGGGCAGAATACGAGATCACATATCACAACGCAAAAGAAAATGCGGAAGATACCGGACTTACTTACACGCGAATGAAGAGTCAGGTGTCGGATACCAAAAATCAGATTCGTTCCCTCGGAGATGTCAATGTCAATGCCATCGAAGATTATAAGAGTGTAAGCGAACGTTATGAGGTATTGAAAACACAGCACGATGATCTGATTGAATCCGAAGAAAAACTGACAAAGATCATCGCCGAGTTAGATGAGGAAATGCGAAAACAGTTCAGCGAGAAATTTCAGGAGATCAAATCCCAGTTTGACAAAGTGTTCCGCGAATTGTTTGGTGGTGGAAAGGGTACGTTGGAACTGGTAGAGGAAGAAGATGTCCTGACTGCCGGCATCCGTATCATCGCCCAGCCGCCTGGAAAAAAATTACAAAATATGATGCAGTTATCCGGTGGAGAAAAGGCTTTAACCGCCATCGCACTTTTATTTGCGATCCAGAATCTGAAACCATCGCCGTTCTGTCTGCTTGATGAGATTGAAGCGGCACTTGACGATTCGAACGTAAAGAGGTATGCTAAATATCTACATAAGCTAACGAAAAACACCCAGTTTATCGTTATCACCCACCGACAGGGTACCATGTCTGCCGCCGATGCGTTATACGGTATTACGATGCAGGAAAAAGGTGTTTCGACATTAGTATCCGTTAAATTGATCGAAGAGCAGTTAAAAAATGAAAATAAAAAAGGAGAGCATGCATGAGTGAAAAGAAAGGATTTTTTGGACGACTGAAAAGTGGTCTGTCAAAGACCAGAGATTCTTTTGTATCCGGTATGAATGCGGTTTTTTCCGGTTTTTCTGAAATTGATGATGATTTTTATGAAGAGCTGGAAGAGCAGCTCGTTATGGCAGATATCGGAATGGAAACGACAACACGGATCATCGAGGATCTTCAGGAAAAAGTAAAAGAACAGAAGATCAAAGAAGCTTCTCTGTGCCGGGAATTGTTAAAAGATTCCATCAAAGAACAGATGCGCGTCGATGAAGATGCTTATGATTTTGAAAATAAAAAATCCGTTGTATTATTTATCGGAGTAAACGGTGTCGGAAAGACAACCAGTGTGGGAAAACTTTCCCATCAGTTGAAAGACTCGGGAAAGAAAGTTCTTTTAGCCGCCGCCGATACATTTCGTGCCGGGGCGATCGACCAGTTAAAAGAATGGTCCAATCGC
>FR894082.1:5625-9589 GCA_000434115.1 Roseburia sp. CAG:309
AATGGTCCAATCGCGCCGGAGTGGAAATCATCGCCGGACAGGAAGGGGCCGATCCCGCTTCCATCGTTTACGATGCGGTTGCAGCAGCAAAAGCCAGAAAAACCGACTTACTTTTGTGTGATACTGCCGGACGTCTTCATAACAAAAAGAACCTGATGGCAGAACTTCATAAAATATATAAGATCATTGAAAATGAATACGCCGATGCCCATCTTGAAACATTTATTGTTGTAGACGGAACGACCGGACAAAATGCTTTGGTGCAAGCCAGACAGTTTAGTGAAGTAACCGACATCACCGGCGTTATCTTAACTAAACTCGACGGAACTGCAAAGGGCGGTATTGCGATCGCCATTCAGTCCGAACTGGGAATTCCTGTCAAATACATTGGTATTGGGGAAGGAATCGAAGATTTACAAAAATTTGATGCCGACGCTTTTGTCGATGCATTATTTGAATAAAATGGAGGACACAACAACCATGATGACATTAGATAAATTTGAAGAAGCAAGCGAACGTGTAAAGGAAGTCATTCTTCCTACGAACTTGATCTACAGCGAATATTACAGTGCCCAGACAGGGGCAAAAGTTTACTTTAAACCCGAAAACATGCAGTACACCGGTGCCTACAAAGTACGTGGTGCCTATTACAAGATCAGCACCCTTTCCGAAGAAGAGCGCGCCAAAGGACTGATCACTGCCTCTGCCGGAAACCATGCACAGGGAGTTGCTTACGCTGCCAAAATCTTTGGTGTAAAAGCCGTGATCGTAATGCCTACGACAACCCCATTGATTAAAGTAAACCGTACCAAAAGTTACGGCGCTGAAGTCGTTTTGCACGGAGATGTGTACGATGATGCCTGTGCCTATGCCATGAAACTGGCAGAAGAAAACGGCTATACGTTTGTCCATCCATTTGATGACGAAGTCGTTGCTACCGGACAGGGATCAATCGCAATGGAAATCTTCAAGGAACTTCCTACCGTCGATATCATTCTCGTACCGATCGGCGGCGGCGGACTTGCCTGCGGAGTTTCCACACTGACAAAGTTATTGAATCCAAACATTACCGTGATCGGAGTAGAACCGGCGGGTGCAAACTGTATGCAGGTATCCCTGAAAAACGGGGAGGTCACTTCACTGCCTGGTGTAAATACGATTGCCGACGGTACTGCCGTAAAAACACCGGGATCCAATATTTTCCCATACATTCAAAAAAACATTGACGATATCATCACCGTAGATGATCATGATTTAATCGTAAACTTTCTGGATATGATGGAAAATCACAAAATGGTCGTAGAAAATTCCGGACTGCTTACCGTGGCTGCGTTGAAAAAATTAGATATCCGTGGCAAAAAAGTTGTTTCTATTCTGAGCGGTGGAAATATGGATGTTATCACAATTGCTTCGGTCGTTCAGCACGGATTGATCCAGCGTGGACGTGTATTTACCGTATCCGTTGAACTTCCGGATCGTCCGGGTGAACTGCTTCATGTTGCGGAAGTCATCGCCAAAGCGCAGGGAAATATCATTCGTCTGGAACATAACCAGTTTGTCAGCATCAACCGAAATGCTGCGGTAGAACTGACGATCACGATGGAAGCGTTTGGACATGAACATAAAGAATCCATCATTCAGGCATTAAAAGATGCCGGCTACTGTCCAAAAAACCAGATGCCGACAGCGATTTATCAATAAAAGAACGGAGAATACCATCATGAGTTACGAACAAAGTTTATTATTTACTCCCGAAGGAGTGCGGGATATTTACGGAATCGAATGCGAAAAACGAAGAAAGATCGAAGCAGATATCCATAAAATCATGAAATCCTATGGATTTAAGGACATTCAGACTCCTACCTATGAATTTTTCGATATTTTCAACCGGGAACGTGGAACCGTTGCCTCGAAAGATATGTTTAAATTTTTCGACCAGTACAATAACACACTGGCACTTCGCCCGGATATCACGCCTTCCATTGCACGCTGCGTTGCCAAATATTATGAGCAGGAGACGATGCCGATCCGCCTGTCCTATTGCGGAAGCACGTTTATTCACCGCCGCGGATATCAGGGAAAAATGTCTGAGATCTCACAGATCGGTGCCGAATTGATGAATGACGGAAGCTCCGATGCAGACGCAGAAATGATCGCACTTACCGTAGAATGTCTGGCAAAATCCGGATTGAAGGAATTTAAGATTGATGTCGGGCATGCCGGTCTGATTCGGGGAATTTTGGAAGAAGCTCATTTTAACAAAGAAGAGATTGCAGAATATAAAAAATATGTTGCCAATAAAAATATTTTTGCCGTAGAAGAAATGATGGAATCCCAGAATATTTCTGCAAATTTAAAAGAATTCCTGATCCGTCTTCCAGATCTTTTCGGGGGAAAAGAAGTTTTGGAATATGCAAGAAAATGTGTGACCCGTCAGGAAGCAATTGAAGCACTTGACCGCTTGGACACCGTATATGATATCTTGGTCAGCTATGGTCTGGAGCAGAACATCACTTACGACTTAAGTATGCTCAGCCATTATGATTACTATACCGGCATTATCTTCAAAGCCTATACCTATGGAACCGGCGAAGCACTGGTGACCGGCGGCCGCTACGACAACCTGATTGAACAGTTTGGCAAAAAAGCCTCTGCGGTCGGTTTGGCGATTGTCCTGGATCAGTTGATGAATGCCCTTGCCAGTCAGGAAGTAGACATTGATACCGACCAGTCCGGTATCCTCGTTCTGTATCGTTCTGCCAACCGCAAAGAGGCAATACAGCTGGCAAATGAAGAACGCGCCAAAGGCCATTGTGTACTTACCATGCGGAAAAATGCTGCCACTCCGATGGATCTCTATGAAGATTATGCAGCCCGCAATCAGATTTCCCGGATTCTCTATGTGGAAGCCGGAAAATGCACACAATTTGAACGCGAAAATACCAATTGGAGGGAAACCAAATGAAATATATAACGATTGCGCTGGCAAAAGGACGTTTGGCAAAACAGACGTTACAATTACTGGAACAGACCGGCATTACCTGTGAAGAGATGAAAGACAAAGACACCCGCAAACTCATCTTTGTCAATGAAGAATTGAAATTAAAATTCTTTCTTTCCAAAACCTCGGATGTGCCTACATATGTAGAATACGGTGCCGCAGACATTGGTGTTGTTGGAAGTGATACCATTTTGGAAGAGGGCCGAAAGATTCTCGAAGTGCTTGATCTTGGTCTTGGAAAATGCCGTATGTGTGTCGCAGGGCCGGCAAGTGCCAAAGAGTTATTAAAGACGAACCAGATCATCCGTGTGGCTTCCAAATACCCTAAAATTGCAAAAGACTATTTTTACAATAAAAAGCACCAGAATGTAGAAATTGTAAAATTAAACGGATCGGTCGAACTGGCTCCAATTGTAGGACTTTCTGAAGTCATCGTAGATATTGTGGAGACAGGTTCTACCTTGCGTGAAAACGGATTGGAGGTACTCGAAGAGATCTGTCCGCTTTCTGCGCGCGTCGTTGTAAATGAAGCAAGTATGAAAATGCAGCGTGAACGAATTACAAAAATTGTAAAAGATTTAAAAAATACACTGACAACATCGGAAAACTAAGAAAGAAAGGTGACATGATATGAAATGTATGAAGTTGGAAGAATCTTCCATTGATAACATTTTGGAGAATCTCTTAAAACGCAGTCCAAATCAATATGATACCTATCAGGATACCGTTGCTGAGATTTTAAATGATGTAAAAGAAAACGGTGACAAAGCGCTTTTTGCGTATACCGAGAAATTTGATAAAGCAGTGATCACAAAAGATACCATCAAAGTAACAGAAGAGGAGATCAAAGAAGCTTACGACCAAGTCGATGATTCCCTGATCGAAGTGATGAAAAAATCGCTGGCGAACATCCGTGATTTTCACGAAAAGCAGCTCCGCAACAGCTGGTTTGAGACAAGAGAA
>FR894082.1:9742-11812 GCA_000434115.1 Roseburia sp. CAG:309
GTATTTTTATAACAACCCCGCCGGGAAAAGATGGAAAAGTAACCCCTGTCACACTGGTAGCAGCACATCTTGCCGGTGCTACAGAAGTATACAAAGTCGGCGGTGCGCAGGCAATCGGTGCTCTTGCTTACGGAACCGAGTCCATCAAAAAAGTATGCAAGATCTGCGGTCCCGGTAACATTTTCGTTGCGCTTGCGAAAAAGGCCGTTTACGGACATGTCAGCATTGACTCTATCGCGGGACCAAGTGAGATCCTTGTGCTGGCTGATGAGACAGCAAATCCACGTTATGTGGCAGCGGATCTTTTGTCACAGGCGGAACATGACGAACTGGCATCTGCTATCCTCGTTACCACAAGCGAGAATCTTGCCAAAGAGGTAGAAAAAGAAATCGAAGGCTTTTTGCAGACATTGAGCCGTGCCGATATTATCCGTAAATCACTGGATAATTATGGATATCTTCTGGTTGCGCCGGATATGAAATCCGCGATTCACACAGCCAATGAAATTGCGTCCGAGCATTTGGAAATTATTACCAAAGATCCATTTGATACCATGACCCGCATCCAAAATGCAGGTGCCATTTTCTTAGGCGAATACAGCAGTGAACCTTTGGGCGATTATTTTGCCGGACCAAACCACGTCCTTCCGACAAACGGAACTGCAAAATTCTTTTCCCCGCTCAATGTAGACGATTTTATCAAAAAATCCAGTGTAATCTCGTATTCAAGAGAAGCGTTGGAACCGATTCACAAAGATATCATCGAATTTGCTACCGCCGAACACCTGACGGCACATGCCAATTCCATTGCGGTACGTTTTGAGGATCAGGAGTAATCAATGAATAAAAAACTATTTTTGTTTGATCTTGATGGCACGTTATCGGATTCCAGCGAAGGAATTACAAAAGCCGTTTCATATGCCTTGGAAGCCTTTGGGATCAAGGTCGCGGACCGAAAGGAGTTATGCTGTTTCATCGGTCCGCCATTGCCGGAATCTTTTCAGAAATTTTATGGCTTCAGTGAAGAAGAAGCGGCACGCGCCACAGAAATTTACCGTTCCTATTATAACGTAACCGGTAAGTTTGAAAACACCCCGTATCCGGGAATCCGGGAATTATTGGTGCACATGAAAGAACACGGCATTCCGGCCATGGTTGCCACTTCGAAACCGATTGTGACCGCAACAGAGATACTGGATCACTTCGGATTTCTTCCTTATTTTGCCAAAATTGAAGGAAGTGTTCCGGAAGAAGGACGCTACAAAAAGACCGAAGTGCTTTCATGGCTTTTGTCCCGGATTGATCTGCCCAAAGAACAGATTGTTATGATCGGCGATCATCCGGATGATATCAATGGTGCCAGAGAAAATGGGATTGACTGCATCGGAGTGCTGTATGGATTTGGAAAAAACGACCAGATTGAAGCTGCCGGTCCGGCTTGGACAGTCAAAACAGTGGAAGAATTGGAAAAACTCATTTTAAGTGCCTGAAAAATGCCGAAAAGAACTAGAAAATACTTGACGAAGTCCAAAATATATGATATATTTTTCATGTTGTTAAAAAATAGATGGTCCTCTGGTGTGTTATGCAGGGCATAACAAAAAAGGCATTAAGAACATCAAAAACAAGTAGGAGGAACAACAATGAACGAAATTATTAAGAAAATCGAAGCAGAACAGATGAAAAGTGAAATTCCTGAATTTCACGTTGGCGATACGGTAAAAGTATACGCAAAAGTTATCGAGGGAAGCCGTGAAAGAACACAGGTTTTCGAAGGTGTTGTATTGAAGAGACAGGGCGGAAGCAACCGTGAGACATTTACGGTTCGTAAGAACTCCAATGGTATCGGTGTTGAAAAGACTTGGCCGCTTCATTCTCCAATCGTTGAGAAGATCGAGATTGTTCGTCTTGGTAAAGTTAGACGTGCAAAATTGAATTACCTTCGTGATCGTGTCGGAAAAGCTGCTAAGGTAAAAGAATTAGTTCGCTAAGAATTACAAACATGTTTATTGTTAATAGTGTATGTTATAGCTTCTGCCGTAGCATACACTATGTTTCTATATAGAATGT
>FR894082.1:11896-12871 GCA_000434115.1 Roseburia sp. CAG:309
TTTTGATGAAGAGATCAAAAAACAAAAACGGAAAAAATTGATCAAAACGTCTTTGATCTGGCTGATAGAAATTGTGGTCGTAATTGCTGCCGCCTATTTTCTGGTACACTTTTGTTACCGCCGTACAAGCACGATCGGATCTGCAATGGAACCGACCCTTTACAACGGACAGGAAGTATTTATTAACACCAAAGCATATCTCCTTGCTTCTCCCAAACGCGAAGCCGTGATCGCTTTTTATGAAAAGGAAAAACAAGAAGGAGAAGAGGAACCATTGATCAGCATTCGCCGTGTAATTGGTCTTCCCGGTGAAAAAATCCAGATTTCCGATGGAAAAATCCGAATCAATGGAGAAGAATATCAATCCAAATATACGTATTCCGCTATGACAACCGGAGGCATTGCCGAACAGGAACAAACACTGGGGGACGATGAATATTTTGTGCTTTGTGATTCCCGTGCCAATACCGATGACAGCCGAAATTCTGCCTTTGGAATGGTAAAAAAATCACAGATTATCGGAAAAGTTTCTTTCCGTTTAAAACCATTTTCCAGAGTCACAAGACCTGAACAAAAAACAACACAAATACAAGAAGAGGAGAATTGATCATGCATTTTCAGTGGTATCCGGGACATATGACAAAGGCAAAACGTGCCATGCAGGAAGACATCAAATTAATTGATGTTATCGTGGAACTTGTAGATGCACGTATTCCAAGGAGCAGCAAAAATCCAGATATTGATGCTTTGGCAAATGGTAAATCCCGCATTTTGCTGTTAAATAAAAGTGACATGGCAGATCCGGTACAGACTGCCCGGTGGAAAGCCTATTATGAACAGCAGGGCTTTTTTGTGCTTGCTGTCAATTCCACCAGACGCAGTGAATTAAAAGCCGTCAATCAGCTGATTCAAAAGGCGTGCAAAGAGAAAATCGAGAGAGACCGCAAGCGAGGGATTTTAAATCGTCCGATCCGC
>FR894082.1:12964-18172 GCA_000434115.1 Roseburia sp. CAG:309
GCCTGTACAAAAACAGGAAATAAGCCCGGTGTAACCAAGGGAAAACAATGGATCCGTATCAATAAGCAGGTAGAATTACTGGATACCCCGGGAATTCTCTGGCCGAAATTTGAAGATCAGACCGTCGGTCTGCGGCTTGCCTTTATCGGCTCGATTAAAGACGAAATATTACAGCGCGTAGAAATTTCTCTGGACCTGATCGAATACCTGAAAGAGGCCTATCCGGGAACACTGACAGCGCAGTATGGTATTGAAGAATCAAAGGACTCCTCTACAATACTGGAAAAAATCGGAAATGTCCGGAAATGCATAAAAAAAGGAACTGAAATTGACTACGAAAAAACTGCCGCCCTTATCCTCGACGATTTTCGCAGCGGCAAACTGGGACCGATCTCCTTAGAGACCCCTTCCGAAACAGAGAAATAAACGGACAGAAGAGAGGTTTACGATGGAAAACAAATTTGACACTAATGAAATTGAAGAAAGTCTTCGTATCTGTGAAGAACTTTTTCAAAATAATCCGGATTTTAACAGAAGAGCGCCGAGACCGCTGGAAGCATTGGAGCTGGCAAAAAATGTCAATTCCGGCATGCAGGAAAAATCCGTTGCTGCCCCGGCACCAAAAACAGAAGAGCCTCAAAAGGAACCAGCCGAGGAATCTGTGATGCCGGCAGAGCCTGCAATCAAGCCAGTGCCCGTAACGAAACCGGTACCGGAAGAAAAACCGGATTCCAAAGAAGAAAAATCCAAACCAAATATAAAGAAAAATTTGATTGCCTTGGGAATCTGCATTGTGGTTGCCATTGGAATCGCACTTTTTGTCACAAATTTTGTCGCCAGTCATACCAAAGTGGAGGGAAATTCCATGGAATCTACTCTGGAAAATGGCGATGATATTATTGTGGAAAAATTCTCCTATTTGACAAACAATCCGGAACGTTATGATATCATTGTGTTCCGTGAAAGTGAATCCGTTAATTACATCAAGCGTGTAATCGCATTACCGGGGGAAACGATTCAGATCACAGAAGGTAAAATTTATATCAATGAACGGGCCATATTTGATGCCTATGGAAATGCCAAAATGGAAGATGGTGGAATCGCCGAAAAACCAATCAAACTTGGTCAAGATGAATATTTTGTCCTGGGTGATAACCGCAATGCCAGCAAAGACAGTCGTGACAAAGCCGTTGGTGTCATCAAACGTGACCAGATCATCGGAAAAGCATGGCTGCGGGTTCTTCCCTTTGACAACTTTGGAAAATTAGAATAAAAAGGACGCAAATAACATGGAAATTGAACGCAAATATTTAGTAAAACAATTACCGGAAAACTTGGGGAAATATCCGCATTTTGTCATTGAACAGGGGTATTTATGTACGGAACCAACCATTCGGATCCGCCGGAAAAATAATGACTATATTCTGACTTATAAATCCAGGCAGAATGTATCACCGGCGGTCGACACCTGCGTTAATATCGAAGAAGAATTTCCACTTTCCCAAGAGGCTTATGAACATCTGCGGGAAAAGACGGATGGAATTCTTGTCTGCAAAACAAGATACTGCATTCCTTACCAAAAATATACCATTGAGCTGGATCTTTTTGAGGCACCTTATGAAACCTTAAAAATTGCGGAAGTAGAATTTCCCTCTACAGAAGAAGCAGTCCATTTCTGTCCGCCATCTTGGTTTGGAGAAAACGTGAGTGGCGATTATCATTATTCTAATTCTTATTTGGCAACAAAAAATTAAAAAAATGAAGAAAAAGCTCTTGTAAATACTCCTAAAATATTATATAATTTTTTTGATATTATTATAAGGAGGTATGACCCATGTCATATGTAGATGAGGTATTGGCGCAGTTGATTGAAAAAAATCCTGCAGAGCCAGAATTCCATCAGGCTGCTAAGGAAGTTTTGGAATCCCTTAGACCTGTTGTTGAGAAAAACGAAGAAAAATTCCGTAAAGACGCTTTGTTGGAGCGTTTGACAAACCCAGAAAGACAGATTAAATTCCGTGTACCTTGGGTAGATGACAATGGTAATGTACAGGTTAATACCGGATACCGTGTACAGTTCAATAGTGCAATCGGACCTTACAAAGGTGGTTTGCGTTTCCATCCATCCGTAAATCTTGGTATCATTAAATTTCTTGGTTTTGAGCAGATTTTCAAAAACTCTTTGACTGGCCTTCCTATCGGCGGAGGTAAAGGTGGTTCAGACTTTGATCCTAAAGGAAAATCAGATAGAGAAGTTATGGCATTCTGCCAGAGCTTTATGACAGAACTTCAGAGACACATCGGAGCAGACACTGACGTTCCTGCTGGTGATATCGGAGTTGGTGGACGTGAGATCGGTTTCTTGTATGGTCAGTACAAGAGAATCCGTAACTGCTATGAAGGCGTTTTGACAGGTAAAGGTCTTACCTTCGGTGGTTCTTTAGCTCGTACAGAAGCAACCGGTTATGGTTTGTTATATTATACACAGGAAATGTTGAAATGCAACGGCATCGACATCGCTGGTAAAACAGTTGCAATCAGTGGTTCCGGAAACGTAGCTATCTATGCTGCACAGAAAGCTCAGCAGCTTGGTGCAAAAGTTGTTACTGTATCCGATTCTACCGGCTGGGTATACGATCCAGAAGGAATCGATGTTGAATTGCTGAAAGAAGTAAAAGAAGTACATCGTGCAAGATTGACAGAGTATGCTGAAAAGAGATCTTCCGCACAGTATCATGATGGAAAAGGTGTATGGACTGTTAAAGTTGACATCGCTCTTCCATGTGCTACACAGAATGAACTTTTGATCGACGATGCAAAAGCACTTGTTGCTAACGGCGTTATTGCTGTAGCAGAAGGAGCTAACATGCCTACTTCCATCGAAGCTACAGAATATCTTCAGGCAAATGGTGTATTGTTTGCCCCTGGTAAAGCATCCAATGCCGGCGGTGTTGCAACATCCGCTTTGGAAATGTCACAGAACAGTGAAAGACTTCACTGGACATTTGAAGAAGTTGACAGCAAACTTCAGGGCATCATGGTTAACATTTTCCATGCCTGTGATGATGCTTCCAAGAAATATGGTTTTGAAAAGAACTATGTAGTAGGAGCAAACATTGCTGGTTTCGAAAAAGTAGCAGAAGCTATGCAGGCTCAGGGTATTGTCTAAAATATCCTTGTAATAAACATATAGAACTAACAAATAGGCAGCTGGATTTTTCCACTGCCTATTTTTTCTCGTTTTTTTCTTAACTTCCATTTTTTTACAATCCCTTTTCCCGTCCTTTTTTACCGCCTTACAATCCCATTTACGACTCTAAACACCTTTTATTGATAGTTGCAGAACCAGGATTCCTTTGTTAGAATAAGCATCAACAACATTAAAGGAGAGTGAAGATATGACATTAAAACATTTCATTAACGAAGTAGCACAGGCACTTCAGCAACATCTGGGGGAACATTACATTGTAAATACTGCCACGACATTAAAAAATAATTCAATTGAATTATCCGGCGTACAGATACGGCATGAAAAAGATACGGTTTTCCCGACAATCTATCTCAATGATTTTTACACTTTATATCAAGACAGCAAAATTTCAATGGATGAAATCGTTACCAAAGTCGCAGCAGGATTTCATCAAAGTATAAGATCCATCCAAAAACTGCCTCCATTAAACGCCACTATGTTTGAAAACTGCAAAGACAAAATTGTATACCGGCTTATTTCTCAAAAACAAAATAAAGAACTATTGAAAACAATGCCTTACATCCCTTTCATGGATCTTGCCATTACCTTTCATGTAATCGTATCGATGGAGCCGCCATCGCTTCATTCCTTAAAGATTACCAACGAACTACAGGAAGAATGGGGGCTCACAACTCAGGCGCTGTTCCAGCTTGCCTCTGAAAACACTCCACATTTGATGCCGCCAAAAATTGTGAATATTCAGGATATGCTTATGCAAAATCTCCCGTTAAAAGGTCCGGAATTTGATTTGACAAATACGGAAAAAACCGATATGATAGTAATCACGAATACACTTGGTGTAAATGGAGCCGCCGTGATCTTATATCCGGATATGCTGGCTTCCCTGGCAAATGAGTACAATACGGATTTTTATGTGATTCCAAGCAGTATCCATGAGGTGATCTTAGTATCCGCAGAAGATGATTCCAAACTGGGAGAATACAGATTCCTTGTGCGTGATGTCAACGAACAGTTCGTTGATCCGGAAGAAATATTATCCGATCAGGTTTATTATTATCAACATGACCTGAAAAAAATGAAATAAAAAAATGCACCTGGAGGGATTCGAACCCCCGACCAACGGCTTCGGAAGCCGGTACTCTATCCACTGAGCCACAGATGCATCAATTGTTATTATATACGACTTTGCTAAAAAAGTAAAGAACAAAATTGAAAAGAGGTTATTTTTCTATGGATAAAATAGTACGGGGCATTGCAGGCGATGGACAGATCCGTTGTTTTGCAATAGAATCTACCCAGCTTGTTGAAGAGGCAAGACAACATCATAATACAAGTCCGGTTGTTACTGCCGCTTTAGGACGTTTATTGTCCGGAGCCGCTATGATGGGAGCCATGATGAAAGGGGATTCCGATCTTTTAACTTTAAAAATAGACTGTTCCGGTCCGATCAAAGGATTAACCGTAACTGCGGATGCCAAGGGCAATGTAAAAGGATTTCCTGTTGTTCCGCAAGTTTCTCTTCCTGCAAGTCCTGCCGGAAAACTGGATGTCGGACGAGCTATTGATCTCGGAGTACTGACCGTGATTCGTGACACCGGCTTAAAAGAACCTTATAGCGGAACCATTAATCTTGTATCCGGCGAGATTGCAGAAGATCTGACCTATTATTTTGCGGCTTCTGAACAAATACCATCTTCTGTAGCTCTCGGGGTGTTAATGAATAAAAATAACACCGTCAGGAAAAGTGGTGGATATATCATCCAGCTGATGCCGGATGCTTCTGAAGAAATTATTGATATTCTGGAAAAACGGTTAAAAACGATGGAACCTGTTACGTCCCTTTTGTCAAGCGGCCACACTCCGGAATCTATGCTGAACCAGATTCTGGATGGATTAAATCCGGAACTGATGGATGAAATGCCTGCACAGTTTTACTGTAACTGCTCAAAAGAACGGATTTCGAAAGCATTGATTGCTCTGGGAACAAAAGAACTGGA
>FR894083.1:0-1734 GCA_000434115.1 Roseburia sp. CAG:309
TGATTTTATTTCCATCTAAACGATTATACTCTTTTAAATCTACGTCATACTCATCTTGCACTTCCATATATGCTTTGGTCAGATACCAATCAGACGGCGTATCCTTTTTTTCAGCATAACTTACCGTCATTCCAAAGCAAACCTTTTCTCCTGGTTTGATATCTTGATTCCACACCACATTTTTTATGGTATAAAGCTGTAGTTCTTCATCATAACCCGTAATCTGAGCATTCCATATATTTTCAATTTTGTTTTCAAAATCAAACGAAATTTCCCAGTCGTCAATCTTATCCTCAGAAAGATTGGTGATTTCTACTTCGGCATTATAATGATGATCCCATTCAGCAGTTATACGCATAGTTACATCAATATCCTCATCTTCACCCGCTAAATCGTCTTCAAATTCCTCTTCAACCGGACCACTTTCTACCTATGGAACCTTTCCACTTTCCTCTGTTGTAACGTTTTCCTCGGCTTTTGCACCCTTTCCTGTTCCCATTGTACCACATATTACTAGCGAAAACACCAGTAAAAGTGATAAAAATTTGTTCTTGTGCATAATTATTTTTCCTCCTTTTTTACTATACAACTAACAAGTAAATATAGAGCAATCACTACTAAATTGCTCTATATTCCAAATTTAGCAGGTTAGCTAAACCATCTTCGCCACCATTGAAGCCATGTATAAGCTGACAAAAACATACAATCACTCCCTTCTTTTACTTGTGCTATCCAACATCTTCCAACTCAATATTAACACCAGCAAAGGAGCATATACAACCGAAATGCGACGAACGGTCATTTTGTGCGACGAACGGTCAGATTTTATATACTTTCTTCTACAAAAACTTAGTCATTCCACATTTTTCATGTATTGACTTTTCATATTGTACCTTTTATACTTAATGTAACTATTCAGGATCAATGTAACACGTAACTATTCAGGATCCAATGTATGGAAATCAATGAATCGTCGTGCTTGCACGTAAGAGGCTTTGATTTCCATACATTTAGATCCTAATAGGGCTCCCCTCCCCATATGAGCATTTTTAGCCTTGTCAAAGGCGAGAAAGAACACGAAGTGTTCGAAATGCGAATGTGCGGGGAGGGGTGTCCTGAATAGTTACTACTTAATATATATTTTATGTTCGGTTCAACGTATCACAAAAGGGGAGGAGAACGAAATGACGCTTATTTTATTTTGGTTAGAGCTTACAACACTTTTATGTCTTGGTAAAAATATACTTCATCTGGATAGAACACAAACATTCTGGCGTTTACTGTGCATTTCTCTGATCACTCTGTGCTGGTCCTGTTATGTTTATTTTTCAAATATTACGATTCCAAACACATTCGCAGTTCTAGCGATCATCCTTCTTCTTTATACAGAACCCTGGTATTTTAAATCATGCCTGGTACTTGTATACTCTCTTCTTGTAAACATTACATCAAACATCAATATTTATTTATATTGTATGCTTTTCCAGACCCGTTCTATCGATAATATGCATTATTACATATATTCGGACGTTGTTGTCCTTTTAGGCAGTAGCGTACTGTCTTTTATCATCAGGCGACATATCCCTTCCGATACAAAAGCATTTCAAAATATTAACGTAAAAGGTTATTTGTTAATTATTGCCGTTGCAGTCATTGACTTTTTCTTGTCCGGCGTTTCCAGTCTTTTATTCTATGATTCGCTGAATCTTACGGGTAAATATTTATTGGTCATTG
>FR894083.1:1760-4701 GCA_000434115.1 Roseburia sp. CAG:309
CATTATCACGATTTTCATAAGCATTCTGCTTTTGATACTTTATTTCTATCTTCAACACTATCATGTTATATTAAAAGAACGAAATAGTATCAACCAAAAAATGTTAGCTTTAGAAGAACGACACTATAATGATTTTCGTAAAAAGAATGAAGATTTAAGAGCCTTTCGTCATGATTACAACTTTCATATTATGGTTATGCAGGAATTAGCGAAACACCCAAACCCAGATAAACTAAAAAACTATGTGAATGATCTGTCCAATATAAAAGAACAGGTATATTATCTATCTACAAATCATCCCGTTTCGGATGCTATTGTAAATTACTTTTACGAAAATTCACCTCAAAATGTTCTTTTTGAGCTTGAAGGTAAATTTCCGGAAAACATTTTTGTAAATGATAGCGATTTATGTGTTATTCTTTCCAACTTATTAAAAAATGCAAGCGAAGCAGTAGAAAAGGAAACTTCTTCACGTAGTCCTAAAATCTACATATCGCTATATGCCGATACAGAATACCTTTCTATTTTAATAGAAAATACTTCTACACATTTAGATTCACAAATTCAGAATCTTACTACCACTAAGGCAGATTCACTTAATCACGGATTTGGTCTGCGAAACGTAAAAAATATTGTAAACAAATATCATGGCTATTTAGACCTACAACATGAAAACAATACCTTCCGAGCAACATGCTATCTACGTAATATAAAATAGACAGCAACCGCTCGTCGCAAAAAATGACCATTTATCTCATTTTTGTGATTTTTCCATATTTTCATGTTATACTAAATTCAGAGTTATTATAAAGGAGACATACTATGAAAATTGCAATCTGTGATGATATTATGGAAGAACGGACACGAATTCAAAACTACTGTAAAAATCTCGGATATACCGACCTTACTCTTTACTCTTGTGGAGAAGATTTTTTAAATAGTTCGGAAATTTCCACCGTTAATCTTGTTTTTCTGGATATTGAAATGAACAAAGTAAACGGAATCGAAGTAAAAAACACTTTGGAACGTACAAATCCGTCCACCTTCATCGTTTTTACGACAACACACCACGAGTTAATGCCAGAAGCATTTGGACGTAATGTTATCTCTTTCCTAACAAAACCATTTACCGAACGTTCCGTAAAACATTGTTTAGATAAAGCAGCTTACCTCACGAAAGATTTTTTTCCAATCATTATTGATGAACATTTTTCCGTTCTCTGTCAGGACATACTATATTTGCACGCAGAAAACAAATACACTGTTTTTTACACAACAGATGGAAACACCATTTCTTCAAGAGATTCTTTGACAACATGGAAAGAAAGATTAAAGGAATTCGGATTTTGTTCCATTTCACGAAACAGCGTTATTAACCTTAAACATTACAAGAGAACGTTTCAGAAAAAAGCCGTTCTCACCAATGGAATGAGATTACCTGTCAGCCGCCGTTGTTTACAAACTTTGGATAATAATTTTAACTCTTATATGATAAACCGGGTCTGACAATGTCCCCCTTACCGCCCCAATATTTCCTCATAAATCCTCAGATCCTCGTCCTTAAACACATTGAAAACCACTCTTTTCACCCGGTCGTCATTTTCCAAAAATTTCCTGACCGTGTCTACGGCGATCTCCGCCGCCCGTCTCTGTGGGAAACGAAATACCCCCGTGGAAATACAGCAAAAAGCAACACTTTCCACGCCGTGCTCTGCCGCCAGTTTCAGGCATTCCAAATAGCAGGACGCCAGCAGTTTCTCGTCTGTGGCGGTCACTGTCCATTGGACGATCGGGCCGACGGTGTGAAGGATGTATTTTGCAGGGAGGTTGTAGCCGGACGTAATTTTTGCGCCGCCGGTAATGTAAAAATAAGGGATCCTCCCATATACTTTACAAAAATCCTCGCAATTTGCCCCCCTGGCGTTTTCATGTTACATTACATTTAATACTTACATCATATTTCGAACTATTGAAAGGAGACATAGCTTATGCTGACGAAAGACGAATTACCGGAATGCCCGGTGGCGACAACCGTGCAATTGATCGGAAGTAAATGGAAACTGTTGATTTTAAGAAATCTGCTTATGCGCCCGATCTTAGATGCCATGCAGGAGTGGGGAACCAATTATAAAAAGATAATCACATGCGAAGATTCTAAGGAGCTGGGATAACCTCTCAGCTCCTGCTTTCTCCATTTTTTCTTGGCCCCAGCATTCCACCGAGCATACCGGCGAGAATGCAGACCAAAAGAGTTGTCAGCATCGCCGGGAACATAGCGGATATACTTTTGTTCCACACGGCGCTGACACCATAAATAATAATAAAATATGCCAAGCCAAAAAGACCGCCCATCAGGTAATGCCGGCTGTCTTTTTGTGCGGAAAAAATCATTCCGCCGACAAAGGAAGCGATCGCATACACCAAAAGAATCGCGCCTCCCATATGTTCTACGGAAGCTTTGGTCTGATACAGCACAAATGCCACAACTACCAAAAGAAGCGCCGTCAGCACAAACGAAACAAGAAACCCTTTCAAACGTCTCATTCTACTCTCCTGTCCTTTTCTATTTATTCTTTACTATCTATATGCTCTTTCTGTTTTACATATGCCAGCAATTATGCTATAATAGGAATACTATAATAAAAGAATAGAAGGTATGATTTATGAGATACATTGATCTGCATGTGCATTCGAATTGTTCCGATGGCACCTTTTCCCCAGAGGAACTTGTTGTGCTTGGCATCAAGCAGGAACTGGTTGCGTTTGCGTTGACGGACCACGATACGATAAGCGGCGTAGAACGTGCCATAAAAAAAGCGGAAGAATTTGACAATAAGATTCAGGTGATCCCGGGCATGGAACTTTCCTGTAAATATACAATCTCTTCTTCCCAATCGGTCGAAATACATATGCTCGGATACCGTTATGATATCCATAACAA
>FR894084.1:0-5002 GCA_000434115.1 Roseburia sp. CAG:309
GGGCGGCTCCGCACACGTTATTTCCTGCTTTTTCCTTTTTGGCGTGTACATGCCCCTTCAGCACCAACCGCTCCCCGCACATCATTTCCTGTTTTCACGTCTTTGTTCCTGTTTATTCATTCTTATTCTCATTTTTTCTTTTTTATATCGACAATCGTTAATATTCGTGATAATATGTGTACAAACAAGAACGAAAGGAGACGTTTTTATGTTTATTGAAGAAAGACATCAAAAAATCCTCGAAGTATTAAAACAGAAACAGAGTATTACAAATCAGGAGATTCAGGAAATGTTTGGGATCAGCTACGATTCTGCTAAACGCGACCTGCGTCTTTTGGAAGAACAAGGGTTGCTGAAGCGGACTCACGGCGGTGCGATTCCCTTGCGGAATGTCGGATTTCAATCTGAGGTAGGTAATTTAACTTCCCGGGAAAGAGTTCCGAAAGTACTGCCAAATTATCTTGCGATTGCAAAACGCGCCACCACATGCATTGAGAAAAATGATGTGATCTATATCACGTCCGCAAGCATTGGATACCTTATGACGCAAAACCTGCCGCAGGATCTCTCCTGTACCGTGGTAACAAATTCTATTTCGATTGCCGATAATTTGCGTCAATATCCAAATATTACCATTCTTCTTTTAGGGGGAGAACTTCAGCAAAACGGTGCAGTGTATGACGGTTTTGCCTTGGAGATGTTACACCGTCTCCGCTTTGACAAAGTATTTGTCACTTCCGCCTGCGTCAGTGCAGAATTCGGCTTGTCGATTCAGCGCAATCGAAATATGTCCATTTTTAACACGATCATCTCATCTGCAAGGAAAGTCTATGGACTATATCCATCCGCCAAAATTGGCATGGACTCCATCCTCAGTCTTTGTCCTGTTGATACATTGGATGTCCTTATTACCGATGACGATGCTTCCGAAGAAGATTTAAAGAAAATGGATGAAAAGGGCGTTGAAATATGGCTTGCAAAATAAACGAGCCGCGCCACTGATACGAACTCCGGAACAGATACGCACACGTCATTTCTCTCTTCTTCCTTTTTGGCGTGTGCGCATCCCCTGTCGCACCTTCGCACACATCGCTTTTTCTTTCCCCACTATTTTCCCCCGGTCAGGCACTATTTTCCCCTTCTTTTCATACATTATCTATAACGCTAGTTTCTGAGGTGTCGCCATTGCAATCTTTTCCTACCCCCTTGTCCGCCAAAGAAGAAGAACACTATCTCAAGCTTCATGAGCAGGGAGATAAGGAGGCCCGCCGGATCCTGATCGAGCGAAATCTTCGGCTGGTGGCTTATCTGGTAAAAAAATACAATACCAGCGACCTGCCGCAGGAAGATCTGATCTCCATCGGCACCATCGGTCTGATCAAGGCTGTGGACAGTTACAAATCCGGCAAAGGTGTCCGCCTTGCAACCTACGCCTCACGCTGTATCGACAATGAACTTCTTATGACCTTCCGCAGCGCGAAAAAACAAGCGAAAGAAATTTCTCTCTCGGAACCGATCAACGGCGAAGACGGCGAGGGAAATACACTTCAGTTACTGGATCTTCTGGAAACCAATGACGAAGATGTCGCAGAGCGGCTTGAATTTGAAGAAAACGCAAGGAAGATTTACCAATATTTAGAAACTGTTCTCACCAAGCGGGAACGCGATATCATTCGTATGCGTTACGGGCTTCCCACGCATCATCGCAGTCAGGAACGGACGGAGATCACGCAGCGCGAAATTGCAAAAAAATACGGCATCAGCCGCAGTTACGTAAGCCGGATTGAAAAACGGGCATTGGAAAAACTTCGTGAGGCATATGAAAATGATAAATCAAAAACTTGAAACCGCATTGGAACTTGCCCTGTCGGTTCCGTCTTCCGTGCGCGCCAAAAGTCCCTCGCTGGAAGCCGGCTATTCGCCGGAAACGCAGTCGTGGGAATTGATCATCCGTTATTCCGGCGACCTGGTTTTGCCGGAAGATGTCACCCTCGTCTCTCTGTTTGGCGGCTATGGCATCCTGTATCTGCCTGAAAACCGGATCGACGAAATCTCTGCCCTTCCCCAGATTGAATACATCGAAAAACCAAAACGGCTGTCCTTTTCCCTCGCGGGAGCCAAGTCGGCAGCGTGCATCCCTCTCGTCACAAGACCCCCGAAAAATCTGACGGGAGAAAATGTCCTGATCGGTATCATTGACAGCGGCATCGACATCTATCACCCGGACTTTCGTAACGAAGACGGGACGACGCGTATTGTAAATCTGTGGGATCAGACCCTCGGACAGGTATTTTCCGAAGGAGAGATCAACGCGGCCCTGCTTACGGACGATGGAACATTTCCAAGTAAAGATCTTTCGGGACACGGCACTCATGTCGCCGGCATTGCCGCGGGAAATGGGCGTGCCAGCGACGGTCTCTACGCCGGCGTTGCGACAAAAAGCCGCCTGATCGTGGTAAAACTTGGAAATCTTCTTCCCGATGCCTTTCCGCGCACCACGGAACTCATGACCGCTCTGGATTATTGTGTCAGGCGGTCTCTGGAACTTCAGATGCCGCTGTCTCTCAATCTCAGTTTTGGAAATAATTATGGCAGCCACACCGGATTTTCGCTATTGGAAACCTATCTCGATACCGTTGCCACGATCGGGCGTACGACAATTGCGGTCGGCACTGGAAACGAAGGAAATCTCGGACGGCATGCTTCGGATACACTGTCGCAGATGCCCATTTCCAGAGAACTTTCCGTCGCTCCCGGCGAAACTTCATTAAATATCCAGCTTTGGAAAGACTTTTCCGATGAATTTCAGATCCGCCTCACTGCCCCTTCCGGCGAATCGATATTTCTCAACGAAAACTACATCGGCGCCTATCAGGCACGCCTCGACAATACCGACCTGTACTGGTTCTTCGGCGAACCCTCGCCCTACCAGATCTTTCAGGAAATTTATGTGGAAATGCTTCCTCCCGCCGGACAGCAGACCATTGCGGAAGGTCTCTGGACGTGGCAGCTGATCCCGGTCAACATCCAAAATGGACGGTTTGATCTGTGGCTGCCTTCCTCCGCCAGCATCAATCCGCAGACGCGCTTTCTCGTAGCCGATCCGGAAACTTCTCTTACCATCCCTTCCACCGCCTTCCGCCCGATCACGGTTGCCGCCTACGACAGCAATGCAAACCAGCTCGCCTCCTTTTCCGGTCAAGGATTTACCGCCCTTTCGCTCACCAAACCGGATCTGGCAGCCCCCGGTGTCAATATCACAAGCGCTTCGGTCGGCGGCGGTTACAACGCCCGCTCCGGTACCTCGATGGCAACTCCGTTTGTAACCGGAAGCGCCGCCCTTCTGATGCAGTACGGTATCATTCAGGGAAATGACCCGTTTCTTTACGGACAAAAAATAAAAGCCTGGCTCATCCGCGGAGCCAGACCACTTCCTGCACTGCGCACTTACCCCAATCCGCAGATCGGCTGGGGTGTCCTGTGCCTCAATGATTCCATTTTTTAATTTTTTCTGTAACTATTCAGGATCCAATGCATGGAAATCAATGAATCGTCGTGCTTGCACGTAAGAGGCTTTGATTTCCATGCATTGATCCTAATAGGGCTCCCCTCCCCATATGAGCATTTTTAGCCTTGCCAAAGGCGGGAAAGAACACGAAGTGTTCGAAATGCGAATGTGTGGGAGGGGTGTCCTGAATAGTTATCGGTTTCTTTCATACGTTACAAACGAAAAACCGTCGCGCTTATTTTCTTCCATTTTTTTCCATTCACCATCCGATAAAAAATCGGGAAAATACGCATCCGCATCACATTTTTCTGCCACTTCGGTAAGATACAGTTTCGATGCCAGCGGAAGGAACTCCCGGTAAACCTGCTCGCCCCCGGTGACATAAACCTCTCCGGGCAGTTTTTCCATCCTGGCAAGCGCCTCTTCAACCGAGGTTACCCAGATGACATTTTCCGTATTTTCGTTTTTCTTGTGGCTGAGCACAATGTGCGTCCGCTCCGGAAGCGGCCGGCCTCCGGGAAAACTTTCCAATGTCTTACGTCCCATGACAACCACATTGTGAAGCGTATGGCTACGAAACCACGCCATATCTTCCTTGATATGAAACAGCAGTTTTCCGTCCTTTCCAATGCCAAGATCCGATGCAACCGCTGCGATCATCCGTATTTCCTTTGCCATCCGATCACCCCATCACTTTGCCGACATAAGCGGCCGGCACTGCCGCTTCGACGTAGATGCCGTCGTCTCGGTATTCTTCCGTATCCAGTCTGCCATATTCACGTATGATCTGAATCTTTCCCGCTTCCTGATAGGAAAATGTCTTCTCGATGCGAACAAAATCCTCATTCAGAATCTTCTCAAGCTTTTCAAGAAGTTCGTCAAATCCCTGTTTCTTTTTCGCGGATAGAAGCTGGACATCTTTGCTTTTTGCATCCTTAAATAAAAGCGGATCCACACTCTTCCCCTCTGCCTGCAGCCGGTCGATTTTGTTAAATACTGTCAAAACCGGTTTATCCTGTACATCCAGATTTTTCAACGTCTCATAAACAACATTCATATGCGTCTCATAATGTTCATCCGAGCAGTCCACGACATGCAGAATCATATCTGCGTATCTTGCTTCTTCCAACGTACTTCGGAATGCCTGAATCAGATGATGCGGCAGTTTATTGATAAAACCGACCGTGTCCGTAAATAAAATCTTCTGTCCATTTTCCAATTCATAACTTCTCGTCGTCGGATCCAGCGTCGCAAAAAGCATGTCCTCTTCCAGCACATCCGAATGCGTCAAAGCATTCAAAAGCGTTGATTTTCCGGCATTTGTGTATCCAACGATTGCCACAACTTTGCTTCCATTGTTAAGACGCTGTTTGCGCATTGTCTCACGGGTTGCCACGACACTTTTTAACTGCCGGTTGAGCATTGAGATCCGTTCACGGATGAGACGGCGGTCGAGTTCCAGTTTTTTCTCTCCGGGTCCTCTGGTACCGATAC
>FR894084.1:5051-13208 GCA_000434115.1 Roseburia sp. CAG:309
GATCCTAGACAGCGATTTTCCAAGTCCGGTCAGTCGGGAAGCACGATAGCGAAGCTGGGCAAGTTCCACCTGCAATTTTCCCTCACTCGTGCTCGCATGCGCAGCAAAAATATCCAAAATCAATACCGTCCGGTCAATGACCTTACAGCTAAGTTCTTCCTGCAGATTTCCAATCTGTGCCGGCGACAACTCATCGTCACTGATCACCGTATCCGCCTCATACAGATGGATCAACTCCCGCAATTCCTCAATTTTTCCCTTTCCAATATAGGTTCCCGCATGAACCGCTTCCCGGTTCTGAATCAGGGTTCCCACCGTCTCCGCGCCGGCGGTATCCGCAAGTTCTGCAAGTTCGGCCAGCGAAGCCTCAACCTCTGTGCCATCCCCGAGGTCTACTGCGATCAAAATGACCCGTTCTTTTCGTTCTCTCGTCTCTATCATAAACATTTCCTCATTTCTGCCAGTCTTCTATACCCATTGTGCCGTTTTCCGTGGGAAATGTCAAGCGCATTTACAAAAACAGTAGCAAACTTACCGCCATCACACCCATTCCGGAGATCAATCCATACAGCGACAAATGGTGCTCGCCGTATTCCTGCGCCGCCGGAAGCAGTTCATCAAACGAGATAAACACCATGATACCGGCTACACCGGCGAATATAACACCATATACAATATCATTCATAATCGGAAGCAAGATCAGCCATCCGAGCAACGCCCCAAGTGGTTCCGCAAGCCCCGATAAAAAGGAGTAGTTAAATGCTTTGCATTTGGAACCGGTCGCCTGATAGATGGGAACCGACACCGCGATCCCTTCCGGTATGTTATGGATTGCGATTGCCGTAACGATTGGAAGTGCTACACTTGGTTGCTGCAATGCCGAGACAAACGTCGCCAGTCCTTCCGGAAAATTGTGGATTCCAATTGCCAGTGCCGTAAACACTCCCATCCGCATCAACTTCCCGGATTTCTCCTTCTCTTTCTCCAGACATCTGACCTCATGCGGATTTTCCTCCGACGGGATCAATTTATCAATGACTGCGATCACCAGCATTCCTCCGAAAAACGCCAGAATAGTGCTCCAGTTTCCTCCCCTCTCCCCCAGCTCTGCCGCAAGCGATGTCTTTGCCTTCGCAAGAATTTCCACCAAAGATACATAAATCATCACACCTGCGGAAAATCCCAGGCTGACAGAGAGAAATTTTTTATTCGTATGTTTTGCCACAAACGCGATGCAGCTGCCGATCCCGGTACTAAGCCCGGCAAGCGTTGTAAGTAAAAAAGCCGTAATGACGGAATCCATAAATTTCCTCCTGACTCTCTTTTTTTATCTTTATGCATTCTCTCCTGAAAATGCTACTATTGTCCCATAACACCGCTATCATAATGGGAAATTCCCGATTTGTCAATGACCGTAAATCGTGCTTTTTTCTCGTTAATATTGACCTTTACCGGCGAACTTGTTATAATACATTTCAAAGAAAGAAGGACGATATTTATGATGAAAATAACTCAAATTTCAGAATCCATCCGCCTGGGAGCACTTCTTGCAATATCCGGCGGAATGATGGATGCGTATTCATATATTATGAGAGGGCATGTATTTGCCAATGCCCAGACCGGCAACATGCTCCTTTTTGGTGTCAACCTTTCAGAAGGAAATTTTCAAACGGCACTGACCTATTTCTGCCCGATCCTTGCCTTTACGATCGGAATCATGCTGGCTGATGTTTTCCGCATGAAATCAATTGAAATGCTTCACTGGCGGCAGATTTCCGTATTGATCGAGGCGGTCATCCTGTTTGGTGTCGCTTTTATCCCCCTGCCGCTCAATCTGCTGGCAAACAGCCTGACTTCCCTTGCCTGCGGCATTCAGGTGGAAAGTTTCCGAAAGATTCACGGGCGCGGCATCGCCACGACAATGTGCATCGGAAACCTGCGGAGCGCCACGCAGAATATGTGTGATTTTTTCCATACCAAAGAGAAGAAAAGTCTGCGAAACGGATTTTTGTATTTTGGAATTATTACCTGCTTTATCTTGGGCGCGATACTTGGTAATCTCTGCATTATCCTGTTTCAGGAAAAGGCAATTCTTGTCAGCGCCGGACTCTTGTTTATTGCCTTTATGATCATGTTTATTGATCTGGAAGAGAAGGGAGAAGAAATTTGACATTACAGCAATTAAAATACATCGCCTTAGTGGCTGAAAAAGGAAATATTACAGATGCGGCGAAAGCTCTGTACATCTCCCAGCCAAGTCTGACGGCTGCGATCAAAGAATTGGAAAAAGAGATGAATATTCAGATTTTTGACCGCACGAATAAAGGTGTTCATGTCTCCAAAGAGGGCGAACTTTTCTTAGGTTATGCGAGACAGATCCTGGAACAGGTCTATCTTCTGGAAGACCACTATAAAAATGAAGAAACACGAAAACAGGAATTTTGTATCTCGACGCAGCATTATTCTTTTGCTGTCAATGCCTTTGTCGATCTGATCAAAGAATACGGGCAGAACGAATACGATTTTTCTCTTCGGGAGACACAGACTTACGAGATTATTGATGATGTGGCACGGATGAAAAGCGAGATTGGTATATTGTATCTGGATTCCTTTAACGAGCCTGTCATCCGCAAATTGTTAAAGACAAACCAGCTTCACTTTGAACCTTTATTTACGGCAAAGCCGCATATTTTTATCAGCAGCAGTCATCCGCTGGCAAAAAAGAAAAAGATTTCTTTACAAGAATTATCGCCCTATCCATATCTTTCGTTTGAACAGGGCGACCATAATTCATTTTATTTTTCGGAAGAGTTATTCAGTACCGAAGTACGCGGGAAAAATATCCGCGTCCGCGACCGTGCGACTCTTTTCAATCTGCTGATCGGGTTAAATGGATATACGATCTGCAGTGGAGTCATTGACCCGGAACTCAATGACAGCAACATCGTCGCCGTTCCTCTGCGGGAATCCGGCGAGATGCACATTGGCTATATCACGCGCCGAAACAACTCGCGAAGTCCGCTTGGTGCGTTTTATCTGGAAGCCTTAAAAAAATATATCAGCCATTAGCCTGCTCTTCACGCAGTTTCTTTGCCGCCAAAACCATGTTGCAAAGACTTGGTTTTGTTTCTTTGGTTCCCCTTGTCTTCAAACCGCAGTCCGGGTTTACCCACAATTTTTCCACTTTCACCTTTTGCGTCATCTTCCGCAGTGCCTCAACAATTTCTTCCTCGGATGGGATACGCGGAGAATGGATATCGTACACGCCCGGTCCGACTTCTGTGCGGAAATTATTTTCCTGCAGCGAATCCAATATCGTCAGATCCGACCGGGAGGCCTCAAAGGTGATCACATCGGCATCCATCTGGTCAATGGCAGGGATAATGTCCGTAAATTCACTATAGCACATATGCGTGTGAATCTGGGTTTCTGCTTTGGCACCACTGTGTACCAGACGGAAGGCACGGATCGCCCAATCCAGATATTCCGTATACCAGTCAGAACGACGCAGCGGCAGTTTTTCACGAAGTGCCGCCTCATCCACCTGAATCACGGAAATTCCATTTTTTTCCAAATCAAGTACTTCATCCCGGATTGCCAGTGCGATCTGATAGGCACTTTCTTTCAAAGAAATATCCTCTCTTGGAAATGACCAGTTCAATATCGTAACCGGCCCTGTGAGCATCCCCTTCATCGGCTTCTCCGTAAGGCTCTGCGCGTAAACGGACCAGTCTACGGTCATCGCTTTTCCCCTCGAAATATCGCCCCAGATGATCGGCGGTTTTACACATCTTGTTCCATAGGACTGAACCCACGCTTTCTCCGTGAACAAATAGCCTTTCAAATTTTCTCCAAAATATTCCACCATGTCATTTCGCTCGTATTCGCCGTGAACCAGCACATCCAATCCAATTTCTTCCTGCAGAGCGACGCATTCTGCAATCTTTTTGCGGTTAAACGCGACGTATTCTTCTTGGGAAATTTCTTTTTTGCGATACGCCGTTCTCGTCGCTTTTACATCTGCCGTCTGTGGAAAAGATCCAATCGTTGTTGTTGGAAACAGTGGCAGCGAAAATCTTTCTTTTTGTATCTTTTCGCGTTCTTCAAATGCCGGCAATCTGGTAAAATCTTCCTCTTTAATCTCGGAAACACGCTTCTGAACCGCCGAATCGCCGCAGTCTCTTGCTTCTGAAAACAATTTTGTATTTTCCTGCAAAATATCGCTTTCTTTTCCCTCTGCCAGCTCTTTCAGTTCTTCCAGTTCCTGGAGTTTTTCAAGCGCAAACGCAAAATGTTTCAATACCTTTTCCTGCAGTTTTCCCTCATTTTGCAGCGTGTAAGGTACATGAAGGAGCGAACACGACGTGCTGATCACAACGGAAATATTTTTCGCTTTCAATCCATCTATCACATCCAATGTCTTCTGATAATGATTGCGCCAGATATTTTTTCCATTGACAACCCCGGCAAACAAAAGTTTATCTTCCGGAAAACCGTATTTTTCCACGAGTGCCGCCGTCTTTTTTCCTTCGATAAAATCCAGTCCGATTCCATCAAAATCCATCGTTACCACCGTTTCATAGATGTCACGAACATCTCCAAAATACGTCTGTAGAAGTATTTTCACGCCCTTTTTCCCGGACAGTATCTTATCATATAATTTTACAAACAATTCCTGATCTTCCTTTGTCAGATCATGTACAAGATATGGTTCATCAAACTGAATCCACGCAGTTCCTGCTTTTTCCAGCTTGCCAGTCAGCTCACAATACGCCTCGCAAAGCTGCTCCGCAAAATCCCGAATCCCTTTTTCACCGACAAAGCGGATCAATTTCAAGAGTGTAAATGGTCCCACGATAACCGGTTTGGTTTCGATTCCATTTTCCTTGGCTTCCAGATATTCATCCACCGGTTTATTTCCTGCCAGAGAAATCGTCGTATCGTCTTCAATCTCCGGAACCATGTAATGATAGTTGGTGTTAAACCATTTTTTCATTGCCAGTGCTTTTACATCCCCCTGCGCTCCCTGATAACCGCGCGCCATTGCAAAATACGTATCCCGCTCCGATAATCCCAGTGTTTTATAACGCTTTGGAATGATATTAAACAAAACCGCCGCATCCAAAGTCGTATCGTAAAATGAAAAATCCCCTGACGGAATAAAATCAATCCGGCTGTCCTTCTGCCACTTCCACTGTTCCAAGCGGATTTCTTCCCCTGTTTTTTCCAATTCTGCCGCATCTGCTTCCCCGCGGAAAAACTTTTCCGTCACAAATTTTAACTCTCTTAATTTTCCCACTCGGGGGAATCCGATCACTGATGTTTTCATAAAAAAACCCTCCTTTTTTTGAGATCCTAATAGGGCTTCCCCTCCACATATGAGCATTTTTAGCCTTGTCAAAGGCGAGAAAGAACACGAAGTGTTCGAAATGCAATGTGGGAGAGGGGCGTCCTGAATAGTTGTTACATATCCCCATTGTAATCGGAATATCCTGTATTGTAAAATACAAAAAAGAAGGGTTTTGTTATAGGTTAGAACTATATCAAGTTATTTTATTATCGTATTCAGTCTCAGCGCATTGGAAACCACGCAGAAACTGCTTAAGCTCATCGCTGCGGCGCCAAACATCGGATTCAGTGTGAGTCCAAATGGGATTAGAAGTCCGGCTGCCAGCGGTATTCCGATGGTGTTATAGAAAAACGCCCAAAACAGGTTCTGATGGATATTGCGGAGTGTCTTGCGGCTGATCCGGATGGCCTGTGGCACATCGGACAGCCGGCTCTTCATCAATACGATCTCTGCCGCATCGATCGCCACATCGGTTCCTGCCCCGATGGCGATACCAATGTTTGCCCTTGTCAATGCCGGCGCATCGTTAATTCCGTCGCCCACCATCGCCACTTCGCCTTTTTTACGAAGTTTGCGGACAACTGCCTCTTTGCCGTCCGGCAGTACCCCTGCGATCACTTCATCGACTCCTGCCTGCTCACCGATGGCTTTTGCCGTGCGCTCATTGTCGCCGGTCAGCATAACAACGCGGATTCCCATCTCTTTTAATTCACGGATGGCTTCTGCACTGTCTTCCTTCATCACGTCTGCCACCGCAATCATCCCCTGCAATTTGCCATCTTTGGCAAATAACAATGGCGTTTTTCCTTCTTCTGCCAGTTTCTCCGCACGCTCTTTCACCGCGGCACTGACTTCTGACAAATTTTGGATGTACGTAAAACTTCCACCGACAAGCTTTGCCCGGTCGGCGACACGGACCGCTTCCAGTCCATTGCCCGGAAGTGCCTGGAATCCGGTCACTTCTTCGTTTTCCATGCCCTCTTCTTCTGCCTTTTGCAATATGGCTTTCGCAAGAGGATGTTCGCTTCCCTTTTCCAGAGAATATGCCATCTGTAAAAGTTCTTTTTCCGAAATGCCATCTGCCGGACAGATATCCGTCACTTTCGGTTCTCCGGCTGTGATCGTACCGGTTTTATCCAGTGCCACAATCTTTACTTTTCCGGCTTCTTCCAGTGCTGCCGCATTTTTAAAGAGGATTCCTTTCTTTGCCGCGCGGCCGTTTCCAACCATGATCGCTACCGGTGTTGCAAGTCCGAGCGCACACGGGCAGCTGATTACGAGTACGGAAATTCCTCTGGCGATTGCAAAGCCAAATTCCCTGCCAAGGAGCATCCATACAATGGTCGTAATGACTGCGATCGAGATAACAACCGGTACAAATACACCCGATACTTTGTCCGCAATCTTCGCGATCGGCGCCTTCGTCGCTGCTGCATCGCTTACCATCTGAATGATCTGCTGAAGCGTCGTATCTTCGCCGACACGAACTGCTTCACAACGGAGCAGTCCCGACTGGTTCATTGTCGCCGCCGAAACTTCATCTCCTGCCGCCTTGTCCACCGGGATGCTTTCGCCGGTAAGTGCCGCCTCATTGACCGCACTGTTTCCTTCAAGGACAACGCCATCTACCGGAATGCTCTCGCCCGGTCTTACCATAAAGGCATCGCCCATTTTTACCTGTTCGATCGGAATCTCCACTTCATTTCCCTCGCGAATGACATTCGCTTTTTTCGGTGCCAGACGCATAAGACTTTTCAACGCATCGGTCGTCTTTCCCTTCGAATGGGCTTCCAGCATCTTTCCTACGGTAATGAGCGTAAGGATCATCGCCGCAGACTCAAAATAAAATTCCATCATATAGTGCATGATGGCAGCGTCATCTCCTGCCACCTGCGCAGCGGTCATTTCAAATAACGCAAAGGTGCTGTACAAAAAGGCTGCGGACGAACCGAGTGCCACCAGCGTATCCATATTCGGCGCGCGGTGCCACAAACTTTTAAATCCGGAGATAAAAAATTTCTGGTTGATCACCATAATGATCACCGTCAGCAAAAGCTGGGTCAGCCCCATCGCCACATGGTTATTGTCGTAAAAATGCGGAAGCGGCCAGCCCCACATCATATGTCCCATGGAAAAATACATGAGAATGATCAAAAATCCAAGAGACGCAAATAACCGCTTTTTTAATAACGGCGTATCGTGATCTTCCAATGCTTCTTCTGCTGCTTCCATCTGCCCGGACGCTCCTGCTGTCTCCGCACCTTTTACCGACGCACCATATCCGGCATTCTGCACCGCCGCAATGATCGTCTCATCCGATACACTGCCTTCGACGCCCATCGAATTGGTCAAAAGACTGACCGAGCAGGATGTCACTCCATCCAGTTTGGAAACTGCTTTTTCTACACGGCTGCTGCATGCGGCACAACTCATGCCTGTCACATTAAACTGTCGCATTGCCTCTTCCTCCTATTTGTGGAACAGGGAAAATTTCTTCTTTTCGTAAGGTTCCACTTCGATTTCAATGACTTTGTAGCCGATTTCAGCTACTTCCGCCTTCAATTTATCTTCGTCAAGTTTTTCCTCTGAAATGATCTGTGTCTCTGCTTTCTTATGAGAAGATGTCACTTCTTTGACATCAAATTTCTCCTGAATCATTTCATTCATGTGCTTTTCGCAGTTTCCGCACATCATACCTTCTACATCCATAATTGTTTTATACATCGTTAATTCCTCCTGACATTTAAAATAGTATTTCCATTTCTTCGCTTTCTATACTATACCCCTTGGGGGTATGTTGTCAAGAG
>FR894084.1:13368-19033 GCA_000434115.1 Roseburia sp. CAG:309
ATACTATAGATAAAATGTTTCCACAACAAGTTCGTGTTTATTGGAGGGTTATTATGTCGGATAAGAATTGCTGTTGTCATAAAAAGTATCGTTCGGATGAGGAAAAGAAGAAACTGATTCACCGCCTGAACCGCATTGAGGGGCAGATTCGCGGGCTGCGCGGAATGTTAGAAGACGATGCGTATTGTATGGATATTCTGGTACAGTCATCCGCTGCTTCTGCGGCGCTGACTGCGTTTAACAGGGAGCTGCTCAGCACACACATCGAAAGCTGTGTGGTAGATGGCATCCGTCAGGGAGACGATGAAAAAGTCGAAGAACTTCTGTCGATCTTGCAGAAAATGATAAAATAAGAAAACATGTGTCTTAAAAGGGTACCTCATCACACTAGATAAGGTACCCTTATTTTACTCTTCTATCTGTATCCTCTACATACGATTATACAGATCCTGATATTTCTTCGCAGAATTTGCCCAGGAAAAATCCATCGCCATTCCACGGTCTATGATCTTATTCCAGTCACGTTTGCGGTCAAAATAAATATGTTTCGCATAGCGGATCGTATTGAGCATCTCATGTGCGTTGTAATTGGCAAATGAGAATCCGGTTCCCTTGCTCTCATATTCATTGTATGGCTCTACGGTATCTTTCAGACCGCCGGTCTCACGTACGATCGGAACCGTACCATAACGAAGACTCATCAACTGGCTCAAACCACATGGTTCAAACAGGGACGGCATCAAAAACGCATCGCAGGAAGCATAGATCTTATGCGAACGCTCGTTGGAATAGAAAATATTTGCCGAAACTCGTTCCGGATATTTCCATGCAAAATGGCGGAACAAATGTTCGTATTTTTCTTCTCCGGTTCCCAGTACCACAAGCTGCGTATCCTCGGCACAGATTTCCTCAATCACATAATCGATCAGGTCAAAACCTTTCTGATCTGTCAGACGGGAAACAATCCCGATCATAAATTTCTTGTCATCCTGTGCAAGCCCCAGTTCTTTTTGTAAAGCACGTTTATTTTTAATCTTTTCCTTGCGGAAAGTTCTCGCATCATAATGTGCCACGATCATCGGATCGGTCGCCGGATTGTACTCATCATAGTCGAGTCCATTGACAATTCCGGTCAGACACGCAGAACGGGCATTCATCAAGCCGTCGAGTTTTTCGCCATAAAACGGTGTCTTGATCTCTTCGGCATACGTATCACTTACTGTCGTGATCTGATCCGCATAAACAAGACCGCCTTTCAGATAATTGGCATCTCCATAGGCTTCCAATTTGTCCGGTGTAAAATAATACGCATCCAGTCCGGTCGTGTCCATTACGGTTTTCTTATCCCAGACTCCCTGAAACTTCAGATTATGTATCGTCATAATTGATTTGATTCCTCGGAAGAATTCTCCCTGCTGGAACGAATCTTTCAAATATACCGGAATCAGGCCGGTCTGCCAGTCATGACAATGGATGATATCCGGGCGAAAACCGATAACCGGAAGGGCAGACAATGCTGCTTTACTGAAGAACGCAAATTTCTCAATGTCCTGATAAATCTCTCCATAGGGACGATTTCCACTGAAATAAAATTCATTATCAAGAAAATAAAATGTAACCCCCTGGTATTGCATCTGGAAAATCCCCACATATTGTTTTCTCCAGGCAAGCTCCAAATAAAAATGTGTGACAAATTCCATCTGATTTTTGTATTCTTCCGGAATCGAAACATACTTCGGTATCATAACACGTACATCAAATTCATTTTTATCAAAATACTTTGGAAGCGATCCAACTACATCAGCCAAGCCTCCTGTTTTGATAAATGGTACACATTCGGATGCTACAAACAATACTTTTTTCATACATACCTCCATTCTGAAACGTCACTTTAGTCTTCCAGTGCCTGCTTCAAATCTGCGATAATATCTTCTACATTTTCAATTCCAACGGACAAACGAACCAGATCCGGCGCAACCCCTGCTGCCAGCAGTTCTTCATCACTCATCTGGCGGTGCGTGGAAGATGCCGGATGTAAAACACATGTATGCGCATCTGCCACATGTGTCGCGATCATCGCAATCTTTAATTTTGCCATAAACTTCTCGGCTGCTGCACGACCACCTTTCACACCAAATGAAACCACTCCACACGTGCCATTTGGCATGTATTTTTTCGCTCTTTCGTAATATTTATTGCCCGGCAGTCCCGGATAATTTACCCACGTTACATTTTCGTGGGCTTCCAAAAACTCTGCTACTTTCTGTGCATTTTCACAATGTCTCGGCATACGCACATGCAGGGATTCCAACCCCAGATTCAAAAGGAAGGAGTTCATCGGTGCCTGAATGGATCCGAGATCTCTCATGAGCTGTGCCGTCGCTTTCGTGATAAAAGCACCTTCCAGACCAAACTTCTCCGCATAGGTGATACCATGATAGGATTCATCCGGTGTCGTCAGTCCCGGGAATTTGTCTGCATGGGCAAACCAGTCAAATTTACCGGAATCTACAATACAACCACCAACCGCTGCATCATGTCCATCCATATACTTGGTAGTGGAATGCGTTACAATATCTGCGCCCCATTCAAATGGGCGGCAGTTGATCGGTGTCGCAAAGGTATTGTCAACGATCAACGGAACGCCGTGTGCATGTGCCGCATTTGCAAACCGTTCGATGTCAAATACGATCAATGCCGGATTGGCAATCGTCTCTCCAAATACGGCTTTCGTATTTGGCTGAAAAGCCGCTTCCAGCTCTTCATCCGAACAGTCCGGATCTACAAACGTAAAATCAATTCCCATTCGTTTCATCGTTACGGCAAACAAGTTGTATGTTCCACCATATATCGTAGAGGACGATACGACATGATCTCCTGCGCTGCAAATGTTAAATACCGAATAAAAGGAAGCCGCCTGACCGGAAGAAGTCAGCATCGCTGCCGTACCGCCTTCCAGCGCACAAATTTTGGCTGCCACATGGTCATTGGTCGGATTTTGCAGACGTGTATAAAAATATCCACTCTCTTCCAGATCAAACAAACGTCCCATCGCTTCACTGGAATCGTATTTGAATGTTGTACTCTGAACAATCGGAATCATACGTGATTCCCCATTTCCAGGCTCATATCCAGCCTGAATACATTTTGTTTCCTGCTTCATTTTCCTTCTCCTTACTCTGTCGTCTGACCGTAATATGCATTTTCTCCATGCTTTCTAAAATAATGTTTATCAAGCAGGTACTGTGGTGCCGGTTTTACGTGTGGATTGAGTGTCATCGTATGATGCGCCATCTCTGCCACTTTATCCAGTACAACAGCATTGTAAACAGCATTTGCCGGCGAGGTTCCCCATGCAAATGGTCCATGATTTTTCACTACGATTCCCGGTACTTCCATAGCGTCTCTGTCGCCAATCGTCTCCACGATGACTACACCGGTATTTTTCTCATAGTCCATATTGATCTCTGCCGCTGTCAGATCTCTGGTACACGGAATCTCTCCATAGAAATAATCAGCATGTGTCGTTCCCAGTGCCGGGATTGCCATACCTGCCTGAGCAAATGTAACCGCCCATGTAGAATGTGTATGTACCACGCCGCCAAGATTATCAAAGGCTTTGTAAAGTTCGATATGCGTCGCCGTATCCGAAGATGGACGGTATCTTCCTTCCACCACGTTCTGGTCAAAATCAACGACAACCATGTCTTCCGGTGAAAGTTCATCATATTCTACCCCGCTTGGTTTAATGACAACCAGATTATTTTCGCGGTCAATACCACTTACATTTCCCCATGTATAAATGACAAGTCCTTTTTCCTGCAACTCCATATTTGCTTCATAAACTTCTTTTTTCAATTGTTCTAGCATGCTGTTTCCCTCCAAAAAAAATGTTATGTATAACGAGTCTATAGTCTAATTATAAACTAGTTATACATAACAGTCAATGAAAGTTTTTAATTGTAATTATTCTGTAAAGAGAGGAGTGGAATAATATCTGTCGCCGCTGTCCGGAAGGAGAACGACAATTGTCTTTCCTTTATTTTCCGGTTTCTTTGCTTCTTCGATTCCTGCCCACAAAGCCGCTCCGGAAGAGATTCCCACAAGGATTCCTTCTTCTTTCGCGATCAGTTTGCCGGTCTCAAATGCAGCTTCATTTTCCACTTTTACGATTTCATCATAAATTTTTGTATTCAATACATCCGGTACGAATCCGGCACCGATTCCCTGAATCTTATGCGCTCCGGATTTTCCTTCGGACAAAACCGGTGAAGACGCCGGTTCTACGGCAATTGCCTGTACCGATGCTTTCTTATCTTTCAGATACTCACCAACTCCGGTGATGGTTCCGCCGGTTCCTACACCGGCGATAAAGATGTCAACCTCTCCGTCGGTATCTTCCCAGATCTCCGGACCGGTGGTCTTTTTATGTGCTGCCGGATTGGCTGGATTTTCAAACTGACCTGCAATAATACTGTCCGGTGTCTCTGCCTGCAATTCTTTTGCTTTTGCAATTGCTCCGCTCATTCCCTTGCTTCCGTCTGTCAGCACGATCTCTGCCCCATAGGCTTTGATGATATTTCTTCGCTCTACACTCATGGTTTCCGGCATAACGATCACGGTGCGGTATCCTTTCGCCGTCGCAATGGCTGCCAGTCCGATTCCGGTATTTCCGGATGTCGGCTCAATGATTGTGGAACCTTCTTTCAGGCGTCCGCTCTTTTCTGCGTCTTCGATCATTTCCAACGCAATACGGTCTTTAACACTTCCTGCCGGATTGAAATATTCCAGCTTTGCCAAAATTCTTGCTTCCAATCCCAGTTTCTTTTCAATATTGGAAAATTCCACCAACGGAGTCTTTCCAATCAGTTCTGTTGCATTTTTATAAATTTTACCCATAACGGTCTACTTCCTTTCCTAGATAATATAATTGTCATTTTTTTCCTGCTGCCATTCCACGAGCTGCGCCAGCGTCACACCGTCAACGACATCATCAATTGCCGTTTTCAGACGCTTCCAAAGTTCCAATGTGGCACAGGTATCCTGTCTGTCGCACGTATTTTCTTCGAACTCCAGACAGCTGACCGGTGCAAGATTTCCTTCCGTCAGCCGAAGGATCATCCCTGCCGTATATTCTTCCGGCGGTTTTACCAGCTGATAGCCTCCCTGTGGACCACGAATGGCCCGCACAAAGCCTGCCTTATTAAGGATGGATACGATTTGTTCCAAATATTTCACCGAAATTTCCTGTCTTGCGGAGATATCTTTGATCCTCACCGGCGTTCCTGTGTCATACATTGCCAGGTCAAGCATGAACCGGAGAGCATATCTCCCTTTAGTCGAGATCTTCATCTCTTATGCCAATGCCTTGAATGCTTCTTCAAGGTCATAGATAATGTCGTCTACGTTCTCAGTTCCGATGGAAAGACGAATGGTATTTGGCTTGATTCCCTGGTCTGCCAGTTCCTCTTCGTTCAACTGAGAATGTGTCGTAGATGCCGGATGAATTACCAGTGATTTTACATCTGCCACGTTTGCTAACAAGGAGAATAACTGCAAATGGTCGATGAATTTCTTGGCTTCTTCATCACTTCCTTTGATCTCAAATGTGAAGATGGATCCTCCGCCATTTGGGAAGTATTTTTTATACAATTCCTGCTGTTTC
>FR894084.1:19042-20439 GCA_000434115.1 Roseburia sp. CAG:309
TTATACAATTTCTGCTGTTTCGGATCATTGGAAACAGATGGATGATTTACTTTTTCTACCAATGGATGGTTTTCCAGGTAATTTACTACTTTCAACGCATTTTCAACATGTCGCTCTACGCGAAGTGACAATGTTTCCAATCCCTGCAGGAAGATAAATGCGTGGAACGGAGAGAGCGTAGCTCCGGTATCACGAAGCAGGATCGCACGGATTTTTGTAACAAATGCTGCCGGTCCTACCGCTTTTGTGAAGCTGATTCCATGATAACTTGGGTTTGGAGCTGTCAAAGATTCAAATTTGCCGCTTGCTTCCCAGTCAAATTTTCCGCTGTCTACGATCACACCACCAATTGTCGTACCGTGGCCTCCGATGAATTTAGTTGCAGAATGTACTACGATGTCTGCGCCATACTCAATTGGGCGAACCAGATAAGGAGTGGCAAATGTGTTATCGATCACCAGTGGGATTTTATTTTCATGAGCAATCTTTGCGATGGCTTCAATGTCTACAACATCGGAGTTTGGATTTCCCAATGTCTCGATAAATACCGCTTTTGTGTTTTCCTGAATGGCACCGCGGATCTCATCGAAGTTTTCCGGATCAACAAATGTTGCTGTAATTCCATATTCCGGAAGGGTATGAGCCAGAAGGTTGTAAGTTCCACCGTAAATGTTCTTTGCTGCTACGATGTGATCTCCGTTATGTGCCAGATTCTGAATCGTATAAGAAATGGCTGCTGCTCCGGAAGCGACTGCCAATGCTGCCACACCACCTTCCAATGCTGCGATACGCTGTTCAAATACATCCTCTGTCGGGTTTGTCAAACGTCCATATATATTTCCTGCATCACTCAGACCAAATCTAGCTGCTGCATGTTCGCAGTTGCGAAATACGTAAGATGATGTCTGGTAAATTGGAACTGCTCTTGCGTCCGTTACCGGATCCGGTGATTCCTGTCCTACGTGAAGCTGAAGTGTCTCAAATTTGTACTCTCTCTTGTTTGTCTCTGCCATAATAATGTCCTCTCTTTCTTCTTGATTTATTTTTATGATTTGTTTATTGTTTTTGTTGATGACATTACTATAACCCCTTTTTCCTACTTTGTCAATGGGAAAAGTAATATTTTTTTATTTTTCTTTTGGGGAGTGCTGAAAAGTGGCGAAATTTCGCTGATTTCGCTTTTTGAGAATGTATCTTGGATGTGGGGCTGGCTTGGGGGCGTTATGTGGTGTTTCCATCAAGGGGCGTTTTCTTGTAGCTCACCACTGAAACTTCTTGAGTTTTCCTTTTCCGGGGTGCCGGTCATGCCACATGACATTTTTCTCTCTCCGGCATGACCTCTTCCAACAATCCTGTCATGCCAGCCACCATTCCACGCCCAAAACGCAAAACCGCCC
>FR894084.1:20531-27244 GCA_000434115.1 Roseburia sp. CAG:309
CCAGCTTCTGCAAGTGATCGTAACGAGCCTTTGCAGCTTCCTCGGATTCTTTGAACAGTCTTTCTGCTCTTTCTGGGAAAGGCTTGATCAGACGTGTATAACGTGCTTCGTTGTTCAGGAAGTCTTGGTAAGAACCGTCTCCTTCTTTGGATGTCAAAGTGAATGGGTTCTTTCCTTCTGCCTTCAAGTCTGGATTGAAGCTGAACAAGTTCCAGTATCCAGCCTTAACCGCTTTCTTCATCTCATCCTGGCAATGGTTCATACCACCCTTAGCGATACCGTGGAGTTCGCAAGGAGCGTAACCAATGATCAAAGATGGTCCGTTGTAAGCTTCTGCTTCTGCAATCGCTTTTACAGCCTGAGCAGGGTTTGCACCAAGAGCGATCTGTGCTACGTATACGTAACCATAGCTCATAGCGATCTCAGCAAGACTCTTCTTACCGATTTCTTTTCCGGCAGCAGCAAACTGACAAACTTCACCGATGTTAGAAGCTTTCGATGCCTGACCACCTGTATTGGAGTACATCTCTGTATCGAATACCATTACGTTTACGTTCTCACCGGATGCAAGTACGTGATCCAAACCACCAAATCCGATGTCGTAAGCCCAACCGTCACCACCGAAGATCCATACGGACTTCTTAGCAAGGTACTGTTTCTTATCAAGGATTTCCTTGGAAAGCTCACAGCCAGCGGCAGCAGCTTTTTCGATCTCAGCAACCATTGCTTTTGTAGCAGCAGTATTTGCTTTTGTATTATCTTTTGTCTCAAAGTATTTATCTACAGCAGCTTTCAATTCAGCAGATGCTTTATCGGAAGCAGCCAGTTCTTTTACTTTGTCCATGGTCTGCTCACGAAGAACTTTCTGACCAATGTACATACCAAGACCATGCTCAGCATTGTCCTCGAACAAGGAGTTTGCCCAAGCCGGACCCTGTTTGGAATCTTTGTTTACCGTATATGGTGATGTAGCAGCCGGACCACCCCAGATAGAGGAACATCCTGTTGCATTGGAGATGTACATCTGCTCACCAAACAACTGTGTGATCAAACGAGCATAAGAGGTCTCTGCACATCCTGCACAACTTCCGGAGAACTCGAGAAGTGGCTGATTGTACTGGGAACCAATTGGTGTAGCATCCGTAAATACCGGTTTGATATCTTTCTTACCAACGTTAGCTACGAGGTAATCAAATACTGGCTGCTGGTCTGCCTGAGATTCCTGAGGAACCATCTTGATCGCGCCCTTAGCAGCGGCAGGACAAACGGTAATACACTCGCCACATCCCATACAGTCTAATGGAGAAACCGTCATTGTGAACTTCATTCCATCTGCTACTGCATGTTTTGCATCTGCAAGTTTAATCTGTGAAGGAGCAACTTTTACTTCGTTCTCATCAAGGATGAATGGACGAATTGTTGCATGGGAACAAACAAATGCACAACTGTTACACTGTACACAGCTTGCTGGATCCCACTCTGGTACCATTACAGCTGTACCACGTTTCTCGTATGCGGAAGCACCGAGTTCGAACTGTCCGTCTGCAATATCTTTGAATGCAGATACCGGAAGGCTGTCACCATCCATAAGAGAGATTGGCTCGAGAAGGTCTTTCACCATCTTAACAACCTCTGGACGTCCTGTAAGTTCTTTTGCAGGAGCATCTGCTTCCGGATTAGCCCAGGAAGCCGGAACTTCTACTTTATGAACTGCATCTACACCGGCATCGATTGCTTTGTAGTTCATTTCTACGACTGCATCACCCTTCTTAGAGTAGGATTTCTTAGCAGCAGCTTTCATGTACTCAACAGCTTCGTCGATTGGCATGATGTTTGCAAGTTTAAAGAATGCGGACTGAAGAATTGTGTTAGTACGTTTACCCATACCAATTTCAATTGCTTTGTCGATCGCATTGATTGTATACAACTGGATATTATTGTCAGCGATGTATTTCTTGGAAGCAGCCGGCATATGTTTGTCAAGCTCTTCATCTGTCCACTGACAGTTGATCATGAAGATTCCGCCCGGTTTTACATCCTGAACCATCTTGTATCCTTTTACTACATAAGATGGGTTGTGGCAAGCTACGAAGTCTGCCTGATTGATGTAGTAAGGGCTCTTGATCGGTTTGTCACCAAAACGAAGATGGGAAATTGTAATACCACCTGTCTTCTTGGAGTCATACTGGAAGTATGCCTGGATGTATTTGTCTGTGTGGTCACCGATGATCTTTGTAGAGTTCTTGTTCGCACCTACTGTACCGTCTCCACCAAGGCCCCAGAACTTACATTCTACAGTACCTTCTGCAGATGTGATAGGAGCTGGTTTTACTTCCGGAAGACTGAGGTTTGTAACATCGTCTACGATACCGATTGTAAAACGAGGTTTTGGAGCATCTTTCTCCAACTCTTTGTAAATAGCAAATACAGATGAAGGTGGTGTATCCTTGGAACCAAGTCCATAACGTCCACCTGTCAGAATAATATCATTCAAGCCGGCTTCACGAAGTGTTGTAGCCACATCAAGGTAAAGTGGTTCACCAAGTGTACCAGGCTCTTTTGTACGGTCAAGTACAGCAATCTTCTTAGCTGTCTTAGGAATTACTTTCAAGATGTGCTCGGAAGACCAAGGACGATACAAACGAACTTTGATCAAACCTACTTTTTCGCCTTTTGCTGTCAAGTAGTCGATTACTTCTTCTGCAACGTCACAGATGGAACCCATAGCGATGATGACACGGTCAGCATCCTCAGCTCCATAGTAGTTAAACAGATCATAGTCTGTTCCTAATTTTTCATTGACTTTGCCCATGTATTTTTCAACAACTGCCGGCAAAGCATCATATACCGGGTTACAAGCTTCACGATGCTGGAAGAATACGTCACCGTTTTCATGAGAACCACGCATAGCAGGATGCTCTGGGTTCAATGCGTGCTGACGGAACTCTTCTACAGCGTCCATGTTGCACATTTCTTTCAGATCTTCATAATCCCATTTCTCAATTTTCTGAATCTCGTGAGATGTACGGAATCCATCAAAGAAGTTAATAAATGGAACTTTTCCTTCCAAAGCTGCCAGATGAGCAACCGGGCTCAAGTCCATAACTTCCTGAGGATTTGTCTCAGCAAGCATAGCAAAACCTGTCTGACGACATGCATAAACGTCACTGTGATCTCCAAAAATGTTCAAAGACTGTGTTGATACGGTACGAGCAGATACATCAAATACACAAGGAAGCTGCTCTGCTGCAATCTTGTACATGTTAGGAATCATCAAGAGAAGTCCCTGGGAAGCAGTAAATGTGGTTGTCAGGGCACCTGCTGCAAGAGAACCATGTACGGTACCTGCTGCACCAGCCTCTGATTGCATCTCAACTACTTTTACTGTGTTTCCAAAAATGTTCTTCTGTCCCGCTGCAGACCACTGGTCAACGGTATCTGCCATCGGACTAGAAGGTGTAATCGGATAGATACCAGCTACTTCTGTATAGGCATATGCCACATGAGCGGCAGCTGTATTTCCATCCATGGATTGTTTTGCTCTAGCCATTTTTATAGAATCCTCCTTATTAATTGAAATTATTTATCACTTAGAATTATTTTAGCACCATCCCCAAAAAAAGTAAAGTGATAAAAGGAGAATCTCGTCGAATTTTACGAACATTTCATTTTTTTTTCATTTTTGCTTGACAATGTTTGTCCACAGGTGTATTATTGTGTTAATCGCTTAATACAATAATACAGAAAGGAGTACCACTATGCAATGGGAACTCACCAATGACCGTCCTTTGTATATCCAATTGACGGAGCAGTTAAAACGACTGATCTTGTCCGGTGAATATTCACCCGGTGAACCATTTCCATCGGTCCGCGAACTGGCAACTTCTGCCAACGTTAATCCCAATACGATGCAGCGGGCGCTTTCCGAATTAGAACGGGAGGGGCTGTTGATCACAGAACGAACTGCCGGGCGGCGTATTACCAGCGACCATTCGATGTTGGAGGCAATGCGTTCCGAACTTGCCCTTGAACATCTGAAAAAACTGCGGAGCGAACTGACATCTCTTGGTTTTGAATCGGAAAAGCAATTGGATTTTATTCAAAAGGCATGGGATAAAAACTAAACTTTCTTATTAAATGGAGGATTATTTTATGATTATTTTAGAAACAAAGGGATTGACCAAACGATTTGGTCGTTCACTGGCACTTGATAATGTGGACATCACACTGGAGTGCGGTAAAATTGTCGGTCTTTTAGGACCAAACGGCAGCGGAAAGACAACTTTCCTGAAACTGCTGAACGGGCTTCTCAAACCGGATCAGGGAACCATCACGATCGGCGGGGAAGCTCCCGGTGTCATCACGAAGCAGCATGTATCTTTTCTGCCGGACAGCAACTATTTTCCAAAATGGATGAAAGTAACACAGCTTTTGGAATATTTTGGAGATTTTTATGATGACTTCGAACGCGAAAAAGCAACCTTTATGCTTGCCAAACTGGATATTGATTCCCACATGAAATTGTCACATATGTCAAAGGGAACCTTGGAAAAAGTCCAGTTGATCCTCGCGATGAGCCGCAATGCGAATCTGTATTGTCTGGACGAGCCGATCGGCGGTGTCGATCCGGCAACGAGAGATTATATTCTCAATACGATCGTTAGCAATTACTGTGAAAATTCGACCGTTCTGATCTCGACACATCTGATTTCGGATGTAGAAAATGTTCTGGATGAAGTCATTTTCCTGCAAAACGGACAGGTTCGGCTACAGTCCAGCGTAGATGATATCCGGGAAAAAGAGAACAAATCCGTCGATGCACTTTTCAGGGAGGTATTCAAATGTTAAAAAAATTGATCAAACACGAATTCAAAGCGACCTACCGCTTTTATGTGCCGGTTTACATAGCGCTTGCTGCTCTTGTGGCACTTGCCTGCATCTTTTTAACGGTCATAGACCACTTTGATGTCAATGAACTGTTTTTGTCAATCACACTGCCCCTTGGTGCGATCGTAGGTTTTCTCGCCATCATTTTTACGGTACTCTCCCCGTACATTTTCATATGTCTGCGATTTTACCGTTCCACGGCGACGCGTGAAGGCTACTTAACATTCACACTTCCGGCATCCACAAACCAGATCCTGTTTTCCAAATTTCTGGTATCCTTTTTGTGGGCAGTCCTTACCATCGCAGTAACGTTGTTTGCTTTATTTGTTCTATGTGCTGTTGGATTTGATTCGGAAATTACCTTTATGGCAATTCGTCAAATTTTAAAAAGTGAAACATTTGATTTCACGACGATTCTCTCGTTTATTATGGGATACATCAATTCGATCCTTGCCATCTATGCATCGATCAGCCTGGGACAATTTGTACGCGATCACCGTGTCATCGCTTCCATTGCTTTTTATGCAGCCATCTACACGGCACAGCAGATTGTCAGTCTTGTCGTGCTGATTCCGGTTATGATCGGCACCGGCATTTTTTCAGCGGGAGACACGCTGAATTATTCCGCTACGGGAATGTTAACCATAATATCCCTTATCATTTCCGTTGTATTTTCAGTTATATTCTACGTTATTTCCGAACGTATTTTAGACCGCAAATTGAATCTGCCGTGATCATCGTTTGTGATAAAACTACATTAGAAAAGCCCCTGACTGCACTCACAGCCGGGGGCTTCGTTATTTATAATGTCAGCCATTTTTCCAGGATACTCTGCAATTGACCGATATCAATCGGCTTTGCCAGATGCTGATTCATTCCCGCATGTTTGGCATTGAGGATATCTTCGGTAAAAGCATTCGCCGTCACCGCGATAACCGGAACTTTTTTCAGTTCTTCTCTTTCCTGCCTTGAACGTCTTTATACTGTCAATAAACTCCATCTTATACTACAGTAAACTTTTCCGTACCCTTTCGTTTCAGCCAGACATACAATACTGCCGTGATCACACCAAGAACGATCGTTACCAGTCCCAGATACCCGGCTGCTCCTATTTTCTTTCCTTCCACAAAATAAAGAACCACGATTCCGGCTGCCAGTGCCCATCCGCCAAACATGGAAATCACCACTCCAAGACTCTGTTTGATCGGTGCCAGTTCATTGGTCCATGTCAGGTTTGGCATATTAATCCCAAGAAATAAGCCAAACACCGTCATCATCGCCGTAAATACCACGGGAAGCAGGAGTATAAACAGTGTCTTAACGACGTCCATGTGAAGGCAGACTGCCAGACAAATTTCACAAAACAGAACCGGAATGGCTGTCAGCACAAACTGAACTCCCAATTTAGCTCGAAGAATATTCCACGGTTTTACCGGCAGCGATTGCAGAATCCACAGATTTTTTCCTTCCAGAGAAACAGAAGGAACCACCATATCATTCATCGCTGTCACAAGGCATACGGCGGCAACAACAATCACGACAATAAATCCTTCTATTTCCTCTCCTGCAAAAATCTGGGAAACGGTCTGCAATACCGTCTGCCCCTTTACCAAGGCCGCAATCCCGAGAATCGGCAGAAATACCGTTCCCAGTCCACAATTAAGCATATAATTCGGACTTGACGTAAATCGTTTTACTTCCTTTGTAAAAAGAGCAGCAAACTCGCTCTTTCTCTTCACATATTTTTCATGGTATACGGCATTTCCGGTTTTGCCCGATGCCGTCGCAATGCGGATAAAACTTCCTGCCAGCAGACGAAATGTAAC
>FR894084.1:27334-30357 GCA_000434115.1 Roseburia sp. CAG:309
TGCCAAACAGATAAAGCGGATATGCCTGATCCTTTACTTTATCTCCATAAATCAAAGCATTTTGCAGGAGATCCTGAATCACTTCCTGCGCCTTGAAATAGACCAGATAATAGAGTCCGAAAAACACCAGCGAAAGCAATACCGTAATAAAACTTTTATTCTTTAATTTCTGGCTTATTTTTGCCACACACCATCCCAATATACAAGATAAAATAAGCACAATAATAGAAATGTGCAGGATCAGGATCAAAGATCCGGCAATCCCTGCCGGTGTAACATCCGTCACTACCCAATATACAACTGCTGCGGGCACAATAACGACCGCAGAATACATCAATCCCATAAGATACACACCCAGCAGTCTTGCAGTCAGTATACTGCGTACCGGGATCGGCATAGACAACAGCAGATCATTATCCTTGGAAAGATACAATCCGGAAAAGGTATTAAACACACTGCCAAATGCCCCCAGCGCGGCCGCAATCATTCCCATAATGAGAAAATACAGCCAGCTCATATGTATCTGCGCAAATGGGTTACACAGCTGTACCGCCAGAAAGGTAAACATGCCTCCCACAACACCAACCATGATAACAACATACATAAGGATAAAAAGTATCGTTGATATTTTGGAACGCTTTTTGTTTTTTTTCGCATCATAAAAATAACCGCGGAAAATTTCCGCCATCTGCTTTTTTACTAAAATTCCAACCATTATTCTCCCTCCAATTCCAGGAAAACTTCCTCCAGACTGTCATCCCCTTTTACTTCTTCCATCGTACCGGAGCGGATCAATTTTCCTCCTTTAATGATGGCTACTTTATCGCAGAGTTTTTCTGCCACTTCCAAAACATGCGTGGAGAAAAAGATGGCTCCTCCTTCTTCGCATACTTCTCTCATCAGCCCTTTCAATATGTGGGAGGCTTTCGGATCCAGTCCGACAAAAGGTTCATCCATTATGATCAGTTCCGGTTTATGGATCCATGCTGCAATGATCGCGAGTTTCTGCTTCATTCCATGAGAATAGGCTGCCACCGGCTGAGCAAGATCTGAAGTAATTTCAAACAGATCGGCATATTTACGGATCCTTTCCTGTCTCGTCTGCTCATCCACGCCAAATATGTCTGCGATAAAATGAAGATATTTGATGCCTGTCATAAAATCATATAAATCCGGATTATCCGGAATATACGCAATCTTTTTTTTGCAGGCAAGCGGCATTTCCCGAATAGAATCTCCATCGATCCAAACGTCTCCTTCGTCAAACTGCAAAATGCCGACAATTGACTTCAATGTCGTCGTTTTTCCCGCTCCATTATGCCCGATAAAGCCATAAATCTCCCCTTTCTGAATATGAAGGGATAAATCCTCTACTGCTGTTTTTTCTCCGTACTTTTTTGTTAAATGTTCTATTTTTAACATTTTTTCACTCTCCTCTTATTCATTTAAAAACTCCCGCCGATACTGTGACGGTGTCATACCCTCCTTCTTCTTAAACGCTTTTGTAAAAACACGATAATCTCCATAGCCGGATCGTTCTGAAATCTCTGCCACGGACGCAGCTGTCGTAACGAGTAATTTCTTAGCCTGTTCCATCCGGATATTCGTGAGATACGCCAGAAAATTAACCCCTATTTCACTCTTAAACAATTGGCTGATATACGCACTGCTGAGGTGAAATTGTTCTGCCAGTACATTTAGCGTTATTTCCTCTTCCAGATGTTCCTGCATATACCGGATTACTCCCGCAATCACACGTTCTTCCTGTTTTCCCGAGTCCTTTGCTGTCTTTTTTTCATACAGAGAAATTTTTAAATGATCAATGCACGATCCAAATTCCTCATAATTAACCGGTTTCAATATATAGTCTGTGATCCGCAGCCGCAACGCTTCCCTGCAATATTCGAAGTCGTCGTACCCGGACACAATGACAAACACCATATCCGGATATTTTAACCGGCTCATCTGAATGACCTTTAATCCATTTATAATAGGAATATTAATATCCATGATCACAATATCCGGTTTGTTCAGATCAATCTGGGTCATCGCCTCCATTCCATCTCCTGCTTCTCCAATAACCTCACAGTCATGTGCCTCCCAGTCAAAAAGCTTTTTAAAACCTTCCCGTATCATAATCTCATCGTCTACGAGCAGCACCCGAAGTTTTCTCATTTTCTCACCCCTTTCCACGGCAGTTCAATATGTGCGGTAACACCGCCTTCCTGATTTTCGGTATAATTCAATCCATATTCCTTTCCACAGAGCAGTTTAATACGTTTCTGTACATTTAAAATGCCAATGCTGTTTCCTTCCATCTTCGGTTGCTTTTTGGCGTAATGCAGAAGCAGCTGCTCAATGATTTCTCTTTTTCCTTCCTCAAAACCGCTCCCACTGTCTTTTACAGAAATTTCCATTCCCGTCTCTGTCTTTCCGGCAGATATTGAAATCTCTCCATCGTATCCTTTGTTTTTCAATCCATGCAGCAGTGCATTTTCCACAATCGGCTGCAAAATGAAATTCGGCACCTCCGCTCCTCCAAGATCGGGATCAATATCATACCGGCATTTCAATTTTGGATAGCGGTAACACATCAATTCCATATAGGCCTCCAAAAGTTGCAATTCGTCATCTAAAGTAACCATCTGTCTGTCCACTTTTACACTGACACGAAAAAAATCTGCCAGTTTCATCAACAAATCTGCCACCTTTTTATCTCCATCCAGCTGTGCCTGAATGCGGATGGTATCCAGTGTATTGTACAAAAAATGTGGATTGACCTGACTTTTCAAATAGAGCATTGACATCTTCTGTTCATTCAGCTCCGCGCGCAAAGCATCCGGATTTTCCAATGCCAGGTAAAAGGAAAGTGTCATCAGGGAAATTCCCATACCACTGATCAGCCAGGTATGATGAAATCCCTGCAAAGCACATATGGTAAATTCTACCAACAGTGCAATTCCAATCGCTGCCTTCTTTTTCGGATAGATCTGCTTCCAGTTGATGAGCAAAAGCAGACCGCA
>FR894084.1:30408-31090 GCA_000434115.1 Roseburia sp. CAG:309
AATTTCCAGCCGGCGTCCCCACATAACGGATCGGAAGCACACAGACGCTGATCTCTGCCAGCAGCAAAAATCCCTTTGCTGCCACATCCATTTTCCGTCTTTTTCCCGTTTCCTCTTCGATCAATATGGCGATATACTGATAAAACAAATACACCACCAATGCCATACTTCCCACAAAGAGCCGATGCAGTACCTGATTCAAAAGAGCGGGCACTTCTGCTAAATGATTGACCGTATAAAGTGTCGCTGCATCCAGCACAAGATGAACCAATACTACCACGAGTAATATGGAAAACACTTTATGTAATTGCGATTTTTTTCGTTCTGCTGAAAAATACATCACCGCCACAAAAGCAAGGATCAATATCAATGCAATTTCCATTCGAAGCATCTAAATCTTCCTCCTTCTTTTTTTATTCTACAGGATATTCTCTCTTTTGAATAGGTCTAAATTTTAGATAAATGTGTCTTTTTTTACGGTTCTTTTTTATATTTTCGTGGTTATTCCTGACATTCGATTCAAATTACTGTATGATAATCACCACAAAGAAAATCTATTTTCTTTACGTTCCAGATTTTTGTGTACTATTACTTTTAATTCCCTTAACTACCTAGACAGCCCCAACACAAAAGGAGGCCTTTTATGCACAAAAAAACACTGCAAAACCTTTTTTCTTATCGC
>FR894085.1:0-1103 GCA_000434115.1 Roseburia sp. CAG:309
TGGATACCGGCACAATGGATGCTCTTGCGGATGCCAGTGAATTTGTGCGCGTGATTGAGAACCGACAGGGAATCATGCTTTCGGCGGTGGGAGAGAATGCGTACCGCAATTGCTGGGGTGGCGTACCGCAATGGCTGGATTGATAAAGAAACACTTATTGAGTCGGCGAAAATGTACGGCAAATCCAGTTATGGAAAACATCTGCGCCAGGTGGCAGATGGAAAGATTTTGTATTAAGAAATTCTTGCACTTTTTAGTAGACTGTGTTACACTAATAACAAGCAGAGAATCTATCATTATAAAGATATCTATTTTCTTATAAAAAATGAAAAGAGCTAAACTGCTAACATTCCCATAAAAGACAGAATGAGACGCAGGGAGGCGATTTTCAACTGCCTCCCGGAAATGGAGGGTGAATGGTAAGAAAAAGTATGATTACCGATCAGAAATGGTTGGAAAAAATCAAAATTTTGAATGATGTTGTTTTTTGTACTGTTTTTTTGAATGAAGAAGATTGTAAGGAACTGTTACAGCGTATTTTATCAATACGTATTGTCAGCCTTAGAGTAGTGCTAAATCAGAAAACGTTTAAAAACAATATTTTTCAAAAAGGGTCCAGATTGGATATTTATGCGGAAGATGATAAGGGAAATATGTATGACATAGAGATGCAACTCACAAATACAAGAGAGTTGATTCCCCGAAGCCGCTATTATCACAGTGAAATGGACGGGCATCAGATTGTAACAGGAGAGACCTATGAAAGTTTGAAACAATCCATTGTAATTTTTCTATGTGATTTTGATCTGTTTTGTAAAAATCAAAGTGTATACACATTTTAGATGAGATGCAATGAAGATCCTTCTATCTGCTTAGATTAAAGGAGAAAGACAGTTTTTGTCAATTTACATGGAAAAAGGGATGGATTAACGGAAAAACTATGTAATCTTTTGGACTATCTGGAGACTTCGATACCTACCGACGAGTTTACACAGGGACTTGAAAGAAAAGTGGAAGAAGTGAAGCGCAATGATGAATGGAGGGAAAACTTCGTGACAATAGAGCAGAAAATCGAACTTGAGTCAAGAGTGGCAAGAGAACGT
>FR894085.1:1176-23936 GCA_000434115.1 Roseburia sp. CAG:309
GAGAGGCTGGTCTTGCCGAAGGCAGAGAAGTTGGCCTTGCTGAAGGTAGAGCTGAAGGTAGAGCTGAAGGTGAGGAAGCGAAACTTTTGTCGCTTATTTCCAAAAAAATTGCAAAAGGAAAATCTGTTGCACAGATTGCGGATGAATGTGAAGAGACAGAAGATTATATTCGTGAATTAATAAAAAGATTGTAAGTGTTGTAAGATGGGAATGTTTGGCTGCTGGAGATCTCCGGCAGCCTTTTAAAAACAGAAAAGTGAGATGACAGATTATGTTGAAAATGGTAGTGGCTGCGCTGATACTTATCATGGCAGTTATCCTGTACACGGGGTATCTTTTTTTGAAAAAAAAATTTAATGGATTGTCATTGGCTTTAATGGATTGTCATGGGAGGAGATTGTCTTTCATCTGAAAGTTCCGATGAAAGGGACAAGCAATGAGATGATTTTGGATTATTTCCGAACATACGGAATTCCGATGGCATCCGGTGTCTGTTTGGCGATTGGAATAAGTGTAGTGAGTTATATGATGTTTTCCGGAATGGCGGGGAGCATTCTGCTTGTGGCTGCAATTGTACTGCTGATTGCTGCGATTTACAGTATTCTGGCATCCTTTGATACCTTTGGATGTCTTGCGGCACAGCACAGCGAATCGGATTTTATAGAAAAAGAAGCTGTGGAGGTGACACCGGAATTGCTACATTTTCCGGAGAAAAAGAGAAATCTGGTCTATATTTTTCTCGAATCAATGGAGAGTACCTTTTCTTCCAAAGAAGAGGGAGGGGCGATGGAACAGGATCGGATTCCGGAGTTGACAGCGCTGGCAAAAGAGGGAGTAAATTTTTCCTGTGATAAAAAACTTGGCGGGGCGGCAACGTCGAGGGGTGCTTCCTGGACGACGGGCGCAATGGTATCCCAGACCTGCGGGTATCCTCTTATGATCTCATTGACAGGGAAGAATTATAAAAATGCGAAGAATGCGTTTATGCCGGGGGCAGGAGCAATCGGAGATGTACTGGAAAAAGAGGGATATGCGCAGGAGATCATGGTGGGGTCAGATCTGACGTTTGGCGGACGCAAGATGTATTTTGAGCAGCATGGGGATTATAAGGTTTATGATTATCCGTATGCAAAAGCAGAAGGAAAATTTCCGAAAGATTATTATGAATGGTGGGGCTTTGAAGATAAAAAATTATTTGATTATGCGAAAGAAGAAATTTTAAAACTGGCAAACGGTGAGAAACCATTCAATTTTACGATGTTGACGGTGGATACCCATCACATCGGAGGATATCGGTGCGAAGACTGTCAGCAGGCATTTGAAAATCAATATGACAATGTTTTGTCCTGCTCGTCAAAGCGTGTAAAAGAGTTTGTGGACTGGCTCAAAACACAGGAGTTTTATAAGGATACGACGGTTGTCATCAGTGGCGACCATTGTACGATGGACAATAATTATATCCGTGAGAGCTACGATGGCAGTGTGCCAAGAAGAGTGTATTCCTGTATACTAAATTCAGCGGTGGCACCGGTGCGCGAAAAACAACGGCGTTACTATTCAATGGATCTCTATCCCACGACGTTAGCAGCGATGGGGGTACAGATCAAAGGGGAAAGAATAGGACTTGGCACGAATTTGTTTTCAGACAAAGAGACAATATTGGAAAAATATGGAGATGAAAAGGTGCAGGAAGAACTCGCCAAAGGATCTTCATTTTATCGCAAAAAGATATTAGGAGAGAAAAAATGATTGTTGTATTTGGGGCATGTCTGCTTTTTCTTATCCTTTCCGCCTACGGTATCGGGACAGAAGGAAAATGGGCATTCAGTAAGAGGATTTCGCCAAAAGATGGATATTGTTCCAGGGAAATGACGGCATCGATCAATGGCTATTTCCTGACGACGGTATTTATGACACATTTGATCCAATATATGACAAAGGACATCTATGGGCCGCTTGATTTTATGTATATTGAGGTGAATCGTGCGCTGGGACAGCTGATTGTAGCGATGTTTTTGTTTTATTCCGGGTTCGGTGTTATGGAGTCTATTCGCTATAAAAAGGGATATATCGTTTCTTTTCCCAAACGGAGATGTCTTCCTTTTTTGGTAAATTTTGAGATTGCAGCACTGATTTACTTTTTCCTCAGTTGTTTGACGGGACAGGTGCCGACATTTCACTATGCGATAAAAGGTTTTTTGGCATGGGAAAGTTTGGGAAATAGCAATTGGTATGTATTTGCCATATTTTATATGTATCTTGCTACTTATGTAGTCTTTCGGCTGCGGGAGTGCAGAGTTTTTTCAAAAATTCCTATGGCAGCGGCGGTTCTTGGAGTCGTTTTTTTCAGCGGCCTTTATATTTTGTGGATGCGTCATGAGGGAAAAGGCGGTTGGTGGTATGATACAATATTTTGTTATAGTACAGGGATGTTTTTCTCACTGTGCCGAAATCGTATGGAAGTATGGATTTCCGAAAAAAGAACGTATTTAAGGTATGCGGTATGCCTCGCCGGTACCGGAATTGTCTTTTTTGTATTTTATGCAATGCGGGCAGACCATAAGATGTACTTTGAGATCATCAGTGCCTCGTTTGCAATGCTGGTAGTATTTCTGACGATGAAGTTTCGGGCATCGAACCGGGTTTATACGTACATTGGGCAAAATTTATTTGTGTTTTACATATATCAGAGAATCCCTATGATTTTGTTAAAAAATACGATCGGAAAAAGAAATCCCGTGCTGTATTTGCTGGTATGTGCGATTCTTACCATCGCAATCAGTCTGGTTATGAATCGTTTTTATCAATGGATCAAAAAATATTTCCCTTAAAAACATGTATATTCACTGAGATTCAGGAAAAAATAAAGATAGCATGAACAATGCAAATCTAGAATCGAGGTGAAGAAAATGAAGAAAGAAAAAGGTTTTTATATATCACTTTTGAGCGGAATCGTGTGTATCGCTGTCGTCGGGGCAATTTGCATGAATTTGTTTGCAAAGCCGGAGGAGACAGCCGAAAGTGTGCCAATTGCTGAGGAAACAGAACTGGTGGTGCCGACTCCGGTTGCAGCGACAGCAGCTCCGGAAAATAAGGCGGAAGAGAAGACCACCAAAGAAACGTCTTCAAAGCGCGTGAAGTCAGAAGTGAAAGAGGAAAAACCAAAGAAGAAAGAGACAATGAAGAAAGTCAGTGCAGAAGACAAACTTCATTTTGATCAGGAAACAGGGCTTTTATGGCCAGTGGAAGGCGATGTATTGATTGAATATAGTGCGGACAAAGTCGTGTTTTTTCCAACATTGTCGCAGTATAAGACCAATCCGGCGATGATCATAGGAAGTGAGATCGGGGAAAGCGTGAAAGCAAGCGCAGCCGGTGTAGTGAAATCGGTAGGTAAAAGCGAAGAAACCGGAAATACGGTTACGATAGCGATCGGAGATGGTTTCAAAGTGGTCTATGGACAGTTAAAAGATGTCACGGTATCGGAAGGAGATTCCGTTTCGGAAGGTCAGGTCATCGGTAAGATTGCCAAGCCGACAAAGTATTATTCGGTGGAGGGTGCGAATCTGTATTATCAGGTAAAACAAAAGGACGAGACGGTAAATCCACTTGTATTTTTAAGATGACACCAAAAAAGGGCTGCGCCTTAACCGGTTTCTCAGGTTAAAGCGGCAGCCCTCTTATTCTGCTCAGTTGCGTCGTTTGATCTCATCTACTACATCCATGACATTATCCGTGCGTTCTTCTTTAACTGCTGTGGTCTGTTCTGACGAAATCCCTTCCGTAGAATCTTTTTTTAATATTGTTTTTATTGTCATTAGGATTAATTTGATATCCAGCCACAACGAATAATTTTCGATGTAAAATAAATCCAGTTTCAATTTGTCATAGGGTACGGTATTATACTTTCCATAAATCTGTGCAAAGCCGGTAAGACCTGCTTTTACGCGAAGTCGGAAAGCAAATTCCGGGATGTTTTCCATATATTCAGCCATGATCTGCGGGCGCTCCGGACGTGGCCCGACAAAGGACATATCGCCTTTGATGATGTTAAAAAGCTGTGGCAGTTCGTCAATTCTGGTAGAGCGGATAAAGCGTCCCACCGGAGTGATGCGGGAGTCGTTCGCTTTGGCAAGTTGTGCACCGCCCGCTTTTTCCGCATTGACGATCATGCTTCGAAATTTAATGATCTCAAAATGAGTCCCATTTTTGGTACAGCGAATCTGTTTATAAAAGACGGGCCCTTTGTCATACAGCTTAATCGCAGCGGCAGTAAGGAGCATAAAAGGGGAGGCTATGATCAGCATCGGTATTGCGATCAAAAGATCCAGAAACCGTTTGGCAAATGCCTGATCAAAACTCAGAGAATATCCTTTCGTAAGCAGAAATGGTGTGTCAAAGATGTGGATGCGGTCACTTCCCATCAAAATGATATCCGAAATTTTTGGAATGACATAGGCACGTATGCCATTGGCATAGCAGAATTTCAGCACATCATTTCGCTCTTTGGCACTGATATCTCCAATGATAACAGCTTCGTAATCTTTGACTTTTTCCGCAAGCTTATCCATTCCTGCGCTTACATGAATGGCATCGGAAATCGCATATTTGTCACGCCGCTCTTCGACTTTATAGACCAGATCGCTGGCAGGACGTTCTCCATAGATCAGAAGGATCTTCCAGGATTTAAAAATACGTCCGTATACTGCACTGGCACCAAAGAACCAGAGCACAGTAATGACAAAATCTCCCAGTGTCATAACCAAAACCGGCAGTATGTTGATAAAGCGGAATGCCAGCAGGGAAATGATAATGTATGTAATCCAGTTGCTGATAAAAATGGATAAAAATTGTGACAAAATGACTTCAATCCGCCGCAACTGACCAAGTTTTGTTGCACCGTACATCCGTCCAAAAAAGATAAGGAACAGGGCATACAGTCCGATGATCACATAATTTCCGCGTCGGTAAAAGCGGTAGGTATACATGGTTCCGGCAAAAAAATGATACCAGAACCATGAAAAAAGAAATGTCATGAGCAATATATTGATCAGAGACAACGTAAATAAAATTGTCTTTTTATAAGGATCGTAATTTCGCAAAGCAGCCTCCTGATGTTTATACAGTTTCATTTTCTTTTACCCGCAGCATACGGTTTACGGCAAATCCAAGTCCCAGTAAGATCCAATAGGAGGATTGTACGCCGACCACAGCATCGTTCGTAAGTCCCACGATAGTAAAGGCGAGAGAAGACATAAACAGACCAAAACCAATGCGGTCTAAGTTACCAGACAATTTTCTGCGCCAGAAGAGCCGGATACACTGGATAATGTAAAGGATTTCAAGTATGGCATAAGTGATCGCGGAGATGCCTCCGGTCTGCACATAGGTCTGTAAAAACGTATTATGTGGTTTGTCGACAAGAACAGTACCGCCGCCCACACGTTTGGAACCGACAAAATCGGTATTTGGGAAAGCGATGATAAAGGCATTTGGCCCCACTCCTGTAAACCAGTATGTTTTCATCAAAGGAATGGTTCTTGACCAGATATAACCACGTCGGTTTGCTATGTTTTCTGAATTTTTGAAGCCAAAGTGTGCGACTTCTTTAAGAGTGATCAGTTTACCATAAGGAGTGTAATATTTCCATTCATTGCCGTAATACACAAACGTAAAGGTAATCTGATTCGGTGTGTCACTCAAAACGAATGCCGGACTGATACTGTTAGTTGGTGAATAATTTGACGGTAACGAATAACTTGCCGGTGCAAGAGAAATCATATTGTATCTTGCATCGTTTGGAATATAGGCACTTGCGTTATGCGTCAGTGGAATGTCTGCCCCCTTAGAATCGGTTACCTTGAATGCAGGGGTTGTACCATTCTCGAGAGAAACATCCAGATCAAAATATTCGCCGTTTCGAAAATTTACTTTCAGTCGCGTTGGTGTCTCATTTACAATCGAAATGAGGTTACGTGTATCTACAGAGCCATTTTTGATCTTGTCGAGCGCGCTCTTAGCATAATTGGTCTGAAGAATGCCAAAGATGCTTCCGATGCCGATTACAACAATGGCTGCTAAAGCAATCCACCAAGCCTTATTTTTAGGGTTGAAATAGCTGATAAAGAGGAAGATCAAAGTTACTACGACAAGGACAGCCAGTGTCAGTCCGGCGGCAGTAGAACCCGAGCCGATCAATGTTTTTACAAAACCGGCGGTGATCAGAACTCCGGCAGCTTTGCAGCATAGTGAAACCCATTTTTTGTCAGAAACTTTCAGAAAAATGAAAGCGATAACAACAGGCAGGATCAAAGCAACATATGTTCCGGCATAGTTTGGGTTTGAAAATGTCATGACAACACTGGAATATCCTTCTTTAAATGAAATCCCGGCAGCTTGACTGTATTTGGTAACGGCTTTCTGTACCCAGCCCCACAAAAGGGGATTTTTCCCAATCGCCTGCATAAAACCGAGGAAAGACATGCAGGCGGCATGGATCATCAATCCGTAGATCAGGATGTTTACTTTCCGCTCAGTAGTAACCCAGATGTAGGCATAAAAGAACAGGAATCCATAGGCCAAAAGCACCCATAGGGTCTGCCATTGGTTGTATCCGCCGCCTTTAAAAGCCAGTTCCGAATATTTGCTTGTGATCGAAGAAAGGATCACCATGATAAGATGAATCCCTAAAAGGATCGCCACCGGCTTGCTTATTGTGGAAAGAAAGGTTTTGGTTTCCAGTTCTCTTGTGCTTGTTTTCTTCCAAAAATAATAGCAAAAGAAGACAACAGAAGCGACTCCTGCGATAACCAGTGCCACACTTTTGGAGTATCCAAAGGAATCAATCTGATCGGTCAAAGCAGTGTTATTAAACCAGTCAAATTGTGAAAAATCAATCGTAAAATCGTGTGTAAGTACGATCAACGGCACAATGCACAATGCAAATATTACCGGCAGCAGCAGGAAAATATCCTGCCAAAGCGTGGTTTCTTTCTTTTGGAGTTTTCGTTTGTATTTATTTGACATTTTAAAATTCCCCTTTTGCTTTTAACTTATTTTGCTTCTAAACTTATTATTCGCTATCTTCTTCGTCATCGTCATCATCGTCGTCATCATCATCGTCATCGTCGTCAGACAAAGAAGTATCTTCTGTGACAGTCACCTCACAGGTAGCATAAGCACCACCCTCATCATCGGCGGTTACATAGATGGTTGCTGTTCCCGGATCACCGATGGAAAGTTCACCGTCGTCATCGACATCTACGACATCTTCGTCATCGCTTTCCCAGGTCAGATCTTTGTTTTTGGCATTTTTTGGCAATATTTGTTTAACCGCAAGTACAATATCGTCTTCTTCGGTTTCGCTGACGGTCAATTTTGTGCGGTCAAGTACAATTTTGCTGACCAGAACATCCTGTGTTACCGTGACGCGGATACTTGCTTTTTTCTTTGGATTTATTTTGGAGACTGCACGGATGGTAGCAGTTCCTTTTTTTAATCCCTTCAAAAGTCCCTTTTTGGAAACGGATACTACTTTTTTATTTGAGGAAGTAAATTTTACCGTTCTATATTTCTTTTTGTTCGGAGTAACGGAAACAACAGGTTTTAACTGATATTTTTTTCCCTTTTGCAGTTTCAGACGTTTTCCGGTTCCTTTAAATTTTATTGTGCGCACATTTGCCGGCAATTTTTTTGCTGTAATCGTGGCTTTATTCCCTTGTGCTGTCACACCAAACACCAATGATGCGATCAATGTAAGTACCGCAGCTTTTTTTAATTTTTTCATAAACATACCTCCCTGATATGTATTGAGTAAGAGAACCACTCCCCATCCGACCGGGAAAAGGGAGTGATTTTCTTACTAATGTATTAGTTACGCTTTTAATGTATCATACAGATCTTTCACGGTTGGGTAGATCTGTTTGAATTTTGCATATTTCTTATCGTATTTTTCAGCCAAAGCAGCGTCTGGTTCTACCGAGTCGATCACTTTTACGATCTTTGCAGCAGCTTCTTCTACAGAAGCGTATTCACCACAAGCAACAGCAGCGAGCATTGCACCGCCGAGACCAGGTCCTTCTTCGCTTTCGATGATATTTACTTTGATGTTCAGAACGTTGGCTACAATCTTTCTCCAAAGAGGACTCTTTGCTCCACCACCACAGATCTTAGTCTCTGTGATATTGATTCCGAGATCTCTTGCTACTTCGAAAGAATCACGGATGGCAAAAGCAACACCTTCGAGAACAGCCTGTGTCATATCGGCTCTGGTTGTATCCATGGACATACCGATGAAGAGAGCACGTGCATCCGGATTGTTGTGAGGAGAACGTTCACCCATCAGATATGGAAGATAGTATACATTGTTTTCGCCGAGTTTGTCATCGGTGATCGGTTTCTGCTCCGCAGGATAATCCTTGGTTCCGATGATCTCGTCCATCCACCATTTGTTACAGGAAGCGGCACTGAGCATACATCCCATCAGATGGTAATTTCCGTCAGCATGTGCAAAAGAATGAAGGGCGTTGAATTTATCGACACCAAATTCTTTGCTGGAAATGAAGATCGTTCCGGAAGTTCCGAGGGAGATATTACATCCTCCGTCGCCTACTGTACCTGTTCCGACAGCGGCAGCAGCATTGTCGCCTGCACCGGCAGCAATTTTACAATTTGTGGTAAGTCCAAGTTCTGCGGCAGCAGCTTCGGTCAGATTTCCTGTTACTTCAAAACTTTCATAAAGTTTTGGAAGCTGTTCTTCTTTGACATCGCAGATTTCCATCATTTCTTTGGACCAGCATTTGTTTTTAACGTCCATCAAAAGCATACCGGAAGCGTCAGAGTAATCACAGCTGTGAACTCCTGTCATCTTATATGCGATATAGTCTTTTGGAAGCATGATCTTAGCGATCTTTTTGAAGTTTTCCGGTTCGTTTTCTTTTACCCAGAGGATCTTTGGAGCAGTAAAGCCGGCAAATGCGATATTTGCGGTATACTGTGACAGTTTATCTTTTCCGATCACATCATTTAAGTAATTGGTTTCTTTTGTGGTACGTCCATCGTTCCAAAGGATTGCCGGACGGATTACATTGTCATCGCTGTCCAGGATAACAAGTCCGTGCATCTGTCCACCGAAGCTGATGCCGGCTACTTTGTCTTTTTCAAATCCATCGGTCAGTTCTTTGATTCCGGTAACTACGGCATTCCACCAGTCTTCCGGTTTCTGCTCAGACCAGCCCGGATTAGGGAAGGAAAGTGGATATTCTTTTGAAACAATATTTTTGATGGAACCATCTGCTTCCATGAGAAGAAGTTTTACGGCAGAGGTACCAAGGTCTACGCCTATGTAATACATGAAATAGTCTCCTTTACTTTGTATTTTTTGATAGATATTGCTCCGAAACGCATTGCTGCCAGAGCAGTTTGCGGCACGGATAATAACAGTACTAGCGACTCGTGGCCGGGTCGCTAGTTGTTGATAACATTATATCAATTATGAATTATGCAAATGGGTTTTCTGTAGGATAACGAACGCCTGCTGGCTGATTGTATCCGATATCATCTACGTCAACACCGATGTATTTGAATACTTCGTACAATGCTTTTCCGAAGTGTCCAAATGCAACAGCACCATGATGAGGGAAGTTCTTCTCAATCAATACGTGACGATAGAAGCGTCCCATCTCAGGAATAGCGAAGATACCGATTGCACCGAAACTACGTGTAGCAACAGGAAGAACTTCACCGTGTGCAATATAAGCACGAAGGTTAGCATCTGCTGTACTCTGAAGACGGAAGAATGTGATATCTCCAGGAACGATATCTCCCTCGAGAGTTCCGTTTGTAACTTCGATTGGAAGAGAACGAGCCATGATCTTCTGGTATTTCATCTCGCAGAAAGAAAGCTTGCTTGCAGCTGTATTTCCACAGTGGAATCCCATGAATGTATCTTTCAATGTGTAGTTTGCAAATTTTCCTTTGATATCCTCGTCGTACAGATCCTGAGGTACGGAGTTGTTGATATCGAGAAGAGTTACGGTATCTTCACTTACAACTGTTCCGATGAACTCAGAAAGTGCACCGTAGATATCTACTTCACAAGATACCGGAATTCCTTTTGCTGTCAAACGGCTGTTTACGTAGCAAGGTACGAAACCAAACTGTGTCTGGAATGCAGGCCAGCATTTACCGGCGATTGCTACAAATTCACGATATCCTTTGTGATCTTCAACCCAGTCAAGAAGTGTCAACTCATACTGAGCAAGTTTTGCAAGGATTTCAGGTTTTTTATTACCAGCGCCAAGCTCTGCTTCCATCTCTTTTACAACGTCAGGAATACGAGCGTCGCCTTCATGTTTGTTGAATGCTTCGAACAAGTCAAGCTCGGAGTTCTCTTCGATTTCTACACCAAGGTTGTAAAGTGGTTTGATTGGTGCATTACAAGCAAGGAAGTTCAATGGACGTGGTCCAAAGCTGATGATCTTCAGGTTGTTCAATGCATATACGGCACGAGCGATCGGTACGAACTCATGGATCATGTCTGCACAATCCTCAGCAGTTCCAACCGGATACTCAGGGATATAAGCTTTTACATTGCGGAGCTTCAAGTTGTAACTTGCGTTAAGCATACCGCAGTAAGCATCTCCACGACCATCCATCAAGCTGTTTCCGGATTCCTCTGCTGCGGCAACGAACATCTTAGGTCCTTCGAAATGTTTCGCAAGAAGTGTCTCGGAAATTTCAGGTCCGAAGTTTCCAAGATATACGCAAAGTGCGTTACATCCGGCTTTTTTGATATCTTCCAAAGCCTGAACCATGTGAATCTCGCTCTCAACGATACAGATTGGACATTCATAGATGTCTGCTGCATCATATTTTTTAGCATAAGCCTCTACAAGGGCTTTTCTTCTGTTTACAGAAAGTGACTCTGGGAAGCAGTCACGGCTTACTGCAACGATTCCAATTTTCATTTTTGGCATGTTACTCATTTTTCTAATACCATCCTTTCATTTATTATGATAAAAAAATATCAAAGTTAGTAATTCTATTTTAAAGCATAATGGACAAAAAATCAACAAAAAAGGAAGGTAATTTATATAAATTTTTTGTATAATATCGTTGCGAAATGGAAAAAATTAGTGTATACTAAAATTGAAGTACTGGGATTGCAAGGAAAGAGGAAGGGATGATCCTATGGTAGAGGCTTATAATTACTATGCCGGCGGCTTTATTCCAAAAGTGAATCCTAAGACTAATGTACACAACCGCCGCGAATTGAAAAATAAATACAAAAGTATCGTTGCGCTGAACAATGCCAATCCTCTGGCGATGATCTCAATGTCGAAAGACACAAGTGATTATGCACTGGATGTAAAGTCGATGTCGATGGAATTAGGAGAAGCGGCTTCGCTGGCATTGGATCCGGATCAACAGGGAGAAGCACTGGAGACGACATTGCAGCTTTATAACAAATTGTTGAGCCGCAGTGATGAGTACGGTGAACTGAAAAACAAACCGTCTCGTCCGGGATGTGAACTCCGCAAATTGGTCGAGGAATGTTCGGATGAACTGACGATGAACGGAATTGCCGTGGATGAATCGGGATTTCTTTCACGTAAGGTACAAGGAATGGATTCGGTGCCAAAGGATTTTCTACAAAAACTGAAAGAGAAGTGCGATTATATGAGCATGAATCCGATGGAATATGTAGAGAAAAAGGTTTACAGTTATGCTCATCTGCACCGCAATGATGTGGGATATGCTTACGCACAGTCCATTTACACCGGAATGTTTTTCAATTCTTACTGCTAAGCGGAAAAATTCAGGAAGCATTCGGAAAGAGAATGCGTGCGAAACCATACAAATTATTGACACGAATTAATATAGAAGAAATACAACAGGAAAAGCAGGCTGCATTTGCTCTGAACGTAGAGAAAATGTGGTCTGTTTTGTTTTTCAACTGTTGAGTTTGATGGTTTGCATTTCAGAGGATTTAAGGCAGGTATCTGTTTGTTTTAAGGCATTTATTTGTCAGCAAAACAAAGATGTGGTTTTAAAAACTACATGCTGTAATATTCGTATTGACATGCGAGGCAAAGTGTGGTACTCTCAAAGTATTAAAATACGAATGTGGGGATGGGAAAGTCTGGAATTATATGGTAAAGATTTGGTTGAAACGATGAAATAGAGATGGAAATGGAGGCCTGGCTTATGAAGGGATTGGTTTTGGAAGGCGGAACATTCCGCCCGGTATTTAGTTCCGGTGTGATGGATGCACTGTTGACAGAAGATATTATGATGCCGTACTGCATTGGTGTTTCTGCCGGCATTGCAGACGGAGTATCTTATATATCGAAGCAGAAGGGAAGAAATCTGGATATTATTACAAAATACCGCAATGACAAGCGTTATATGGGCCCGGGAAATTACCGCAGGCAGAAGAGCCTGTTTGGACTGGATTTTGTCTTTGGCGAAATCCCGGATAAATTGGTGCCTTTTGATAAGGAAACATTTTTTTCTTATGACGGAATCTGCAAAGTCGGCGTAACCAATGCGAAGACGGGAGAAGCCGAGTTTTTGAATGCGATGGATATGGATGAAAAGTACAGTATGCTGCGTGCAACTTGTGCGCTGCCGCTCTTTTTCCCGGCGATTGATGTGAACGGCACGAAATATTATGATGGCGGCTTGTCAAGCATTATCCCGGTTGAAAAGGCGATGGAAGATGGCTGTGATAAATTGCTTGTGGTGCTGACTCAGCCAAAAGGTTACGTCAAAAAGTTTGGAAAGTATGACAAAATGGGCGCAAAACTTCTTGCCCGCAAATATCCGAAAGTGCGAGATCTGATTCTCAGCCGCCCGGATCGTTACAACGAACTGATTAAAAAATGTGAGCAGTGGGAACGGGAAGGAAAGATTATGATCATCCGCCCGAATCATCTTCTCAACAGCTTTGAGGGAAATATCCAGAAATTGGAAGCTTCCTACTGGCACGGTTACCGCATGACAAAAGAAAAGATGAAGAAGATCAAACGATTTTTGGAGATTGAATAAAAAGCATTGACACGATGGCGGTGGGTTTGCTATAATTGTGTTTGTTTGCGGAACTGATGGAATTGGCAGACATGCAAGATTTAGGTTCTTGTGCCGAGAGGCGTGTGGGTTCAAGTCCCACGTTCCGCATTATGGACTTCGAACGGAGCCAAAGAAAAAGGTGTACCGCAATGGGTACACCTTAATTTGTCATTTCAAAATGGTTCTCCAGTCCTGTTTATCATACAAAACACGGATAATATGTACAATCTCTTCAAATTCATCGTAAATGTAGAAAATATTGTAATTACCATACCAAGTCATACGAAATCCCAAGCTTGCCAGAACCGGGTCTGAGACAAATTTTTTGCTTGCTTTTCCCACCACAAGATTGTATAATTTAAAATACTACTCTGATTTTACAGGAATTGGAAATGAAAAGTCTTGGAGGTGCAAAATGGCAAAACAAAACATATACGACAATGAGATATTTTTTGAAGGGTATAAGAAGATCCGGGATAACGAGGTGAATGCCAATAATTTGTTTGAGATCCCCGCTTTGTTTTCCATGATGCCGGATCTGACAGGGAAAAGGGTGCTTGATCTGGGATGCGGTTTTGGCGAACATTGTATGCGGTGTATTCGGCAGGGGGCGGAGAAAGTAGTGGGAATTGACATATCCGAAAAGATGTTGGAGGTTGCAAGGAAGGAAAACAGCGATGCGCGCATAACATATCGAAATATTCCGATGGAAGAAATGGCAGGTTTAAATGAGACGTTTGATATTGTAGTAAGTTCTCTGGCGTTTCATTATGTGGAGGACTTTTCGGGGGTGGTTAAAAATATATATGATATGCTGAAGCCGGGCGGCAATTTTATTTTCTCACAGGAAAATCCGTTGTGTACATGTCATACCGGAGACAATCGGTGGACAAGAGATGAAAATGGACAAAAACTGTATTTGAATCTTGCCAATTACGGTGTGGAAGGTGAGAGAGAATCGGTATGGTTTGTGGATCATGTAAAAAAATATCATCGAACATTTTCAACAATTATCAATACTTTGATTGAAGCGGGTTTTACGATTGAAAAAATGATCGAGCCATTGCCGACGGAAGAGCTGCTTGAAAAGTATCCCGCTTATAAGGATCTGTTTCATAAGCCGGATTTCCTGCTGGTGCGGGTAAAAAAATAAACCGCGGGAGAAGGCGGATAATAGGGGCGGTACTTGAAGTTTTCTTAAAAAAGAAAAAGTGACATATTTTTTATGTTGCTTTTTTTAAAAACACAATATATAATAAAAATGTGATTAAAATACACATAAACACCAATAATAATGTGATGAGGTGGTTTGATGGAACGATTTATCTTAGAAAAATTATTGGACTGGAAAAACTCTCCCTATCGGAAACCTTTGATTTTAAAAGGAGTACGGCAGGTTGGAAAGACTTGGATTTTGAAGGAGTTTGGAAGGCGTTATTATGATAATACGGCGTATTTCAATTTTGATGAAAATGAGGAATACAAACAATTTTTTGAAACGACAAAAGATGTGGAACGCATTTTGCAAAATTTGATGCTTGCCAGCGGGCAGAAAATCATACCGGAGCGTACTCTTATCATTTTTGATGAAGTACAGGACTGCCCCAAAGTTATAAATTCCATGAAATATTTTTGTGAAAATGCGCCACAGTACCATATTGCCTGTGCCGGGTCTTTGCTTGGAATTGCATTGGCAAAACCATCTTCTTTTCCTGTTGGAAAAGTAAATTTTATGCAAATTAATCCTATGACTTTTTCTGAATTTTTGATTGCCAATGGGGACGAAAATCTTTTTGCGTATATGAAAAGCGTAAATGCGATTGAGCCGATTCCGGATGCCTTTTTTAATCCCTTGTACGAAAAATTGAAAATGTACTATGTGACGGGAGGAATGCCGGAATCTGTGTTGATGTGGACAGAAGCACGGGATGTTTCGGCTATGCAGGAAGTACTGTCAGCCATTATTGGAGCATATGAGCGTGATTTTGCCAAACACCCGAATGTCAATGCGTTTCCTAAGATATCTTTGGTTTGGAAATCGGTTCCATCACAGCTGGCAAAAGAAAATAAAAAGTTTATTTATAAAGTTGTAAAAAAGGGGGCGCGGGCACGCGAATATGAAGATGCTCTGCAGTGGTTAGTGGATGCAAGACTGGTTCATAAAGTTTACCGCAGTGCAGCTCCGAATTTGCCGCTGGCTGCATGTGATGATCTTTCCGCTTTCAAAATTTATTTGGTCGATGTGGGACTGCTTCGCCGGCTGGCTCAGCTGGCACCTACGGCGTTTGGCGAAGGAAACCGTTTGTTTACAGAGTTTAAAGGTGCACTGACAGAAAATTTTGTGCTGCAGACATTGATTACGCAGTTTGAAGTAACGCCACGTTATTGGACGCAGAATAATCCTCCTTATGAAGTGGATTTCCTGATTCAAAGAGAGAATGATATTTTTCCGATCGAAGTAAAATCAGAAGCCAATACATCCGGCAGGAGTCTCAAAAAATTCAAAGAGCTGTTTTCGGATAAAGTAAAACTGCGTGTCCGATTTTCGTTGAATAATTTGAAACTGGATGATGATGTATTAAATATTCCGCTATTTATGGCGGATGAGGCAGACAGACTTATCGGTCTGGCGTTGGAACAACAGAGAAAAAAGTAAGAGCAGTGCAGCAAATTTTATTGCTCATCATACAAGGAGGTTCTTCGTGATAAATAGAAAATTAACAGCAATCGTATTTGCAGTGTGCGCGTGTTTGTGCCTGTTATCACAAAAAGATACGGCAGCAGCAAAAAAGAATTATACGGTTTCGCCGGATGCGAAGGTATTGGGGCGGTACGCAAAAAGTCAGGACTTAAATAAGCAGACAAAACATTATTTTATGCTGCGTTATTATATGGATCAACTGGAAAAAAATGGGGGAGGAACGCTGACGCTGAAAAAGGGAACCTACTCCATAACGAACATTTTATATGTGCCGTCCAATGTGACGATCCGCTTGAAAGACGGAGTCCGGATCGTGAAGACGACAAATGTCGGTAAGGCGAGGTTTCAACCGGCGGAAGGCATTTTTCAGGTGGTGCCGTACCGGTTGAGCCAGAAAAAACGAAAGGGAAAAGGGTACAGCGGTTCCCACGATGTTAAATTTATCGGAGAGGGAAATGCGACGATCGATCTGAAATACGTGATGAATTCCAAAGTAATTGTTACGGCACACTGTAAAAATGTGGAAATTCAGGGAATCCGGTTTCTGCATATGAATACGGGACATTTTTTGGAAGTGGATGCTTCTAAAAATTTGACAGTCAGAAACTGCACATTTTCAGGCGTGGCTGCGAAATCGCCGTATACGAAAGAGGCGATCAACATCGATGTGCCGGATCCGAATACAGGCGGGGTGAATTTAAGGTGGAGCAGTCTGGATAAGACGCCCGATGTGGATGTGACGATTGAAAACTGTATCTTTTCAAATCTTCAGAGGGGGATTGGAAGCCACAAATATTCGCAGAAAAAAGCGGGTGGGAAATGGGCTGTCAATTGTTATCATGAAAATATCTGTATCCGTAATAATACGTTTACCAATATGAAAGACACCGGGATATTTATGCTTAATTGGAAAAATGTGACAGTTGAGACGAATACATTTGCAAACTGTAATCTGTGTATGAATTTCCGCGGAACGCAGGCACCGGTCAATCTGATCCAAAATGACTTTGGCACATCGACGGTGGTGCAGACATTTGCGAAAGACAGACTTTATTATATGGGATATAAGTCTCCCGGCAAAGGCAGCTGTTATGCACCAATCTACAACCAGCTTGGTTTTGAGACGCTGCAGCAGCTGTTAGATATCAATAATGCGTCGTAAAAAGGACGCTGTCCGTAGGCTGCGGTTATTCTTCAATGACCGATTTGACCAGCTGCCACGCAATACTTCCCTCGCGCAGAAGCGATAAAGCATCTTCAAAACGAATCCATTTCGCGGACAACGGTTTCTTCCGCGGATTCTCCGAGTTTCATAATGCCGGCGACACAAACGTATTTGGTTGTGGAAACATAGTTTTGGCGTAAGAGTGCGATTTCCTGCTTTATTGCAATGTATCGTAGTAACGTTTTTTGTCCTCGTACATTTTGGTGTCAGCGTATTTAAGCAGTGTTTCAAAAGAGGCATTGTGGTGTTCACAAAATTCCACACCGAAAGAAAGGCTGACAGAACCGTTGGCCGTGAGGTCACGAAGGCGTGTACAGCGGTGGGACATATCTTCCTTGGAAATTTTTGTCAAAACCACAGCAAACTCATCCCCGCCGATGCGGTAGACATTTTCGCTGCCAAAACATTCACAGAGTATCTGTGCGGCGTCGCAGATGTACTGATCCCCTGCGAGATGTCCTTTGGTGTCATTCATCCGTTTCAAACCATTGAGGTCACACATGACGATGCCGATGGACTGCGAGGCATCAAAATGATTGTCATACGCCCAGGACAAGGCAGTGCGGTTTTTGCAGCCGGTAAGCGGATCGTGGATGGCACTTTTTTCCAGCTCATTGGAATAATCGCGCAGACGGATCATCATGGAGATGACAAACTCCATCATATTGATTAACATGGAAATATTATCCATATACTTGGCAGGGGGATTGTCCACGCCGTAAAAACCGATATACCTTCCGTTGATCTCGATTGGGCCGGTAACAAGTGTCCGGATGCCCTGCGGCTTCAGCAGATGATACAAAGCATCGCTGGTATTGCGGTATTCTTCCATGTCATAGATCATAATATTATGAGATTTTTCATATTCGACAAACCAGGTATCGAGCATACCTTCGTAAGGGACATTCTGCAGATTGTCAATTTCTGCGGGAACCCCTTCCTGGCAATACTCATACGTGTTTGAATAGGTGCCATCCAAATTGTCCTCAAAAATATAAGCACGATCCGAATGCAGATTATCGCATATATATTGTAAAATCTGATTGATGATGCGGCTTGGAGACTCTGCGGAAGAGGCGAAGCGTATCATCTCGGTAATAAATTCTTCGTGATTGATTTTCTCCATAGTTCACCACTATTCCTTTTCTGTTGTATATTACATATAATTATATTTCATTATACCATACTTAATGTGGTATAACAAATGATTTATTTGTGAATTTCAAACACATTTTCAATCTCCTCGATGTGTGCGAGAAAAATATCCGTGATAACCGGATCAAAATGTGTACCGCGGCTTTCTTTGAGTATTGCAATGGATTTTTCCTTTGAAAAGCCTTCCTTGTAATGACGAGTTGACCGAAGGGCATCGTACACGTCTGCGACCGCCATGATCCGGGCGGAAAGGGGGATGGAGTCGCCGGACAGACCGTCCGGATAGCCGGTCCCGTCATATTTTTCATGATGATACAGTGCCATGTCATGGGCGATCTGAAAATATTCATCGCTCTCGACGCCCTTCAGGGTTTCGTCTAAAATGCGGGCGCCCTCTACCGGATGCATTTTCATGATCGCAAATTCTTCATCCGTAAGTTTTCCCTTTTTCTGTAAAATAGAATCCGGGATGGAGATCTTTCCGATGTCATGCAGGTGGGCGGCGTCGGTTACCATTTCTGCGTATTCATTTGTCATCTGCGAAGAAAAACGCGCATCTTTCAGCATCGCCTGGGTAAGGACATTGACAAAGTTGCCGGTGTTTTTAATGTGTAATCCGGTGACACCGTCGCGTGCTTCAATGATGGTAGCAAAACTTCCGATCAAACTTCGCTGCATGGCAATGACTTTCTTTGTTTTTCTTGCAACGTCTGTCTGGAGACGCTCCGTATAATAATACCGGTCCGTGATTTCCGTTAAAATGATCATGGAACCGTGTTTTATGTCATCGTGGTAAATTTCCCGCAGAGAGCCTTCGTACACACATTTTTCGTAAACTTCATGATGGGTGCTGGCGTCACGGGTTGTGACAAAGATAAGTTCGCCGGCTTTGATCTGCTCCCGGATAAAGTCGAGAGGATCCGGGTGCGTCTTGGCGGCAAACATCAAAAGGTGCTGTGCGCGGTCGTTTGTATAGGTGATCTGATTGTCGTAATCCAGGACGATCAGTCCGTCTTTCATATGCTCGACGGCTTCTTCTTTTGCCAGTTTTATCGAATCAAAAAGTTTGTACCGCTTGATTAGTTGTTCCAAAAGGATCGTACAGATAATATAAGCAGGTACCGTCGAATCGTAGCCGCCGGTAAGGTTGAAAAGGAATGCCAGAAGCCCTAGGATACAGGATACCAGCATGAGGATCAGAAGCAGCACCTGTCTGTGGATAAGACGGGAGTTGTGCAGCGCGGAAAAGCGTATACACGCAAAAAACATATGGATAATATAAAAGGCAAAAAAGGCAGTATACAGTTTATAGATCAGTCCGTGCGACAGGATCAGGTGCGGAAACAAACCGGAAGTTGTATAAGAAATATGACTGTAAAATAACGTATTATAATCGCATGTCATAACTAAAACGGAGATAAAAGAAGCGAGGGAAAATAGAATCCGCTTTGCCCATCTGGGAACCGAAAAACCGCAGTATTCCATGACAAAAATATACATCAGATAGAGGATGTACGGTTTTGCCAGATAGCTCATGCGAACCCCCATGAGAGCAGTTTCTTTGGTCGATGCGGCAATTTCTAATGTATAGCCGAAATTGTTTATCAGGATAGACCCTACAAGAAGCAGTAAAAGCGTTTGAAATTTGGATGGGTGCTGTCTGCTGATGTGAATCAATTCGTAAAACATAAACACAATTCCCAGACATTGTAAAATAAGTAATGTGTAATACATAGTTCCTCCGTGGGTATGATAATCCCTTTTTATTATATATCCTGAACTCGCACTTCGTGCTTTCTTGTCGGTTATACCGGCTGTTCAATCAATAATGGCACCAGAAAATAAATGCCTGCTTTTCAGTCGCTTGTTTTTCTTATGTGCTCATTATATCATAAAATGAAGTGCATGACAATTTACAAATCAGGATAAATACGGTATGATATTGTCGAATAAATACGAAGAAGGAGAAGAGATACTATGTTTTGCGAGAAAAAAGCGCAGAACTTTATCGCAGCACTCATTTTAATTGGTGGACAAGCTCTGGTAGCAGCCCTTTTTACAATTGATAAATTTAAAAATGCCGGATTTGAAATCCAGATCACAGAACTTGATGCAACGATCAATGCGATGAAATAGAAATCCAGATTAAAACCTTATCTTTTTAAACTAATGAGAGCCTTGGGAATAAGATTCATTTCCAAGGCTCTTTTAGAAGTGGTATAAATTAATAATGGAATTTCTCGATGATGTCACGTAATTGTTCAGCGCTTTTGTTGTTTTGTTCAATGGCTTTTGAAATATGTTCAGCAATAAGACTTGTTTTGGTGTTCTGATCAACAATGTTGTCAATGCCGTCTTCGTTTTGAGTAGCAGCCTCACCAATCTGCGACATTTGAGTAGTAACCATTTTGACAAAATCTACAAACTCATCCACAATTGTTTTGATGTCAGAGATGATTTGCTGAAGTTCTACGGACATTGTGTTATTGCCTCGTGCAATTGTGCTAAATTCAGCAAACTTAGGCGTAACGTTGCTTTCCAGATAATTAACAACCTGATTGAAGCAGTTAGAAACATCTTTAATATTTCCACTTGCATTTGTACAGATGGTTTTAATCGTTTCGGCAGTTGTAGAAGAATTGTTTGCCAGATTACCAATTTCACTTGCAACAACGGCAAATCCACGACCGGCTTCACCTGCCCTCGCTGCTTCAATGGAAGCATTTAAGGATAAGAGGTTTGTCTGGCTGGACAATTCCAGAATATCTGCAACAAGAGTATTGATTTGTGATAACTCTTGAAGTTTATTGACGGCTTCTTCAATCTGTTTGCGGTTGAGTGCGATATTCTTTTCGGAATCTTCATAGGAAGATTGAGATTTGTTCTCGATTACCTCTGCACTATCTAGTAGTTCGCTGCTTTTAAGATTACCTTTTTCAATAACACTTTCTACATTTGAGATAAGTTGATCGATGGTTTTTACTTTTTCGTTTAATGCAGTCAAAACATTAGTTGTAGTAGACATGCTTGCAGCAAGCTGTTCGGTTGTCGAGGCATTTGTGACAACCGATTCTACCAATTCGGAAGCACGGCTTGTCATGTTGTCAGAGGAAGTGTGGATGGAGTCGGAACAAGAATGCAGCGTATGGATAATGTCAAGTAATACATTACGCATATGATCAATTTCTGTAGCCAAAATACCGACTTCACTTTTTCCGTTGATATAGTTCTGCAGTTCTTTTGAAGGCGTCAGATCCAGTGTACCGAGTTTCTGAATTGCCGTTGCTGTTTTTTTCAAAGGTTTCGTCGTGATAATAACGGCGAGTAAACATAAGATGCAGATTAAAATTTCTGCCATGATACAGCTAAACAGCAATTTTTTATTGGTTGCCCTGGCGGCGGAAAGTACTTCATTTTTTTCGCTTACAAGAACTAACGCCCATGGATAATTTTTCATCTGCTTGTAGGTAACGGTTTTATCATTGTATTCAAAAGAACCCTCTTTACTTCCATTTTTTGTAAGCTCAATCTGCTTCAAAAGGATTGGATCGGTTGTTTCTTTGGTAAGAGTTTTTGGATCCGGGTTGATATAGTTAATCTTTGTTTCGGTGTTGACCATGTAAAACTGGCTTTTTGCCAGGCCGGCAATTGAATTGTTTTTCAATATCTTATCAAGCTGAGTATTAAATACACCGGCACCAACATAACCAATAGGGGTTTTACCATCTGTGTCAAAAACCGGGACATACATGGAAAGACATAATTTGCCGGTTCCGGGAGATACGATGATACCAAGATTGTAAATGCCGTTTTCCGCATTTAACATACCATCGCGAAGTTCTGTCAGGCGGTCGCCTTCACGAAGAACTTTACCAATCACCTCAGTAACGTTGTATGTAAGTACTTTGGAGTCCCAGTTTGCTACGTATAAACCTTCCCAGTTTTTTAACTGATTGTAATACTCCAGGGTGTAATCCTGAGTTTTTTGAAAGAGATCTTTATCGTTCTGATTCTTCAAATAATCTCTTACAATAGGAGATTTGCTGAAGAGAAGCAGAGTTTGCTCACTAGAGGTAACAAACTCCTGAACAGTTGAAAGCTCTGCTTGTAAATAAGTATCCATATTGTGATGCATACCGGTCTGCATTGCAGTTTGAGAACTACGGCTGGCCAGTTGGTACAATAATGAAATGCATAGCATAGTAGATACAAGCACGCTCGCCATAAATACAATTGAAATTCTTAGATTTTTTGTAATTTTCATAAGTATACTCTCCTGTCTAAAAGATTAATTCCATTAATTATGACTGAACAAAGCTGTGAAAGGAATGATAATACTATTACCTAACTATTATAATACTATGCTTTTTCTGTTATGTCAAACAAATACAAAGGAAAAAACGAGAAATTATGGAATATTTTAATGTTTACAGAACCATGTAATAGATTTCCGAAATTGGTAAATACTTATAGGTGCGGGAAATAAACAAAAGGAGAACAATTATGGACAATAAAAATAAAGAATTTAAACCGTATATTCCTGCCGAAAAAGTTACACCGGAATTTACGGTAACATCGATTATCACCGGTATTTTGCGGGCGGGCGTA
>FR894085.1:23965-30445 GCA_000434115.1 Roseburia sp. CAG:309
TTGGCGCGGCGAATGCGTATCTTGGACTGCGCGTGGGAATGACGGTTTCGGCGTCGATTCCGGCAGCAGTCATTTCCATGGGAGTGATCCGCGTTGTTTTGAAAAAGGATTCGATCCTTGAAAGCAATATGGTTCAGACAATAGGTTCGGCAGGGGAATCTCTTGCGGCCGGGGCGATATTTACACTTCCGGCGCTGTTTTTATGGGCAAATGAAGGCAAAGCAGAGGCACCGGATCTCATTACGATTTCGTTGATCGCCCTGGTGGGAGGTGTGCTTGGCGTATTGTTTATGATCCCACTTCGCAATGCCTTGATCGTGAAAGAGCATGGGGTACTTCCTTATCCGGAGGGGACAGCCTGTGCAGAAGTTCTTTTGGCAGGAGAGGAAGGCGGCTCCAGCGCAAAAACGGTATTTGCAGGCATGGGTCTGGCGGCTGTGTTCAAATTTATTACCGATGGTCTGAAAGTGATTCCCGGAGTGATCACGGTTCCGGTCAAAGCGCTTCGAACGGCCTTTTCGGCAGAAGTGTATCCGGCGCTTCTGGGAGTAGGGTATATCTGTGGTATCCGAATTGCATCGTATATGTTTGCCGGTGCGGTTCTCGGCTGGTTTGTGCTGATCCCGGTAATTGCCATCTTTGGCGGACTGACGATCCTATATCCGGGCGATGTGCCAATCGGACAAATGTATGCGGAAGGCGGCGCGGATGCTCTCTGGGGAAGTTATATCCGTTACATCGGCGCGGGCGCCGTGGCCGCAGGCGGTATCATCAGTCTGATCAAATCGCTTCCGCTTATCGTGACCACATTCCGCGATTCTCTGAAAGGATTGAAAAATGGATCGAAAGTGGGAAATCTTCGTACGGATCAGGATCTGGATATGCGGTTCGTTCTGTTCGGATCGCTGGCGTTGATCCTGATCATTTGGCTCCTTCCGGCAATTCCGGTCTCTTTGACCGGAGCGCTGCTGGTCGTGGTATTTGGCTTTTTCTTTGCGACCGTATCTTCGCGTATGGTTGGTCTGGTGGGAAGCAGCAATAACCCGGTTTCCGGTATGGCAATTGCCACACTGCTGTTTTCGACACTGGTTTTGAAAATGACAGGAAATATAGGTGTGAGCGGTATGATCGGCGCCATTGCCATCGGATCTGTCATCTGTATCGTCGCAGCGATGGCAGGGGATACGTCACAGGATCTGAAAACCGGTTATATCCTTGGTGCGACGCCAAAAAGACAACAGATCGGAGAACTTCTCGGCGCGGTTGTGGCAGCATTTACCATCGGCGGTGTCCTTCTTCTTCTCAACAGCGCCTGGGGCTTTGGAACGACAGAACTTGCGGCGCCGCAGGCAACTTTGATGAAAATGATCACGGAAGGCGTAATGAACGGAAATCTTCCGTGGGCGCTTGTATTTATCGGCGTTTTTGCTGCGGTTGTGGTGGAAATCCTGGGAATCCCGGTTCTGCCCGTTGCCATCGGACTTTATCTGCCGCTTGAACTGTCTGCAACGATCATGATTGGTGGCGTGATCCGCTGGAGTGTTGATAAAAAATCCGCGGACAGCGATAACGAAGCAGGCGGCGGGATCCTTTTCAGCTCCGGACTGATTGCGGGAGAAGGACTGGTAGGTATCCTGCTTGCCATCCTTGCGGTCGTTGGTGTGGCAGACAAACTTAATCTTTCGGGCGTGATCAATACAGGCATCGTCGGCGGACTTGTGCTGTTTGTCGTCATGATCGCCTGTGTATATGGCTTTGCGATGCCAAAGAAGAAGGGGGAAGGATGAAAAAGCATACGAAAGTTTCGGTAAATTATCTTGAACTTATTCCCAAGCACCGCTCCTCACTGGAGTTTTCCATCGGGGAGCAGGGGGAAGTAACCCTTTTTCAGTAGGCAACAACAATTCATCGCTTCGAGTCGGGCTTTGGTTTGCGGCAATGGTCCGGCAGTTTTTCTGACCAAGGCAATCGATCTTCCGGAAAACTCAGATCCTTGTCATCCATATGATTTGGGATTTCTGACAGCAAATATTCAAAATAATCGTATGGTTTAAGATTGTTTGCCTTTGCTGTTTCCGCAATGCTGTAAATAATTGTGCTCGATTCTGCTCCGGTAATGGTATCGATCATCCCCCGGTTCTTTTTGCCAAAGCAGAAACCGCGGAAGGAATGTTTTGCTGCTTATTCTGATATATGGATAAGCAGCATTATACATAGGATATTTTTATCCTCTTCTTTTGCTTACAGTCGCTTGATTGCTGCATTTATATAGTAAAATGTGAGAATAACTATTTTGATGATTCATTATTGTTTTGGATTCCCTTTTTGAGCAATGCGGAGCAGGAAAAAGGGTAGAATTGCCGGAAACCAAAGAAAGTTCATAGACTTGCTGGAAAACCGGAGAAAATTCTTGACAAACCCATCAACCTCTGATACGATAGGTTCATAAATGCGAAGAAGAGAAGAAGTAGTGATAAAAAAGAATTCACAGAGAGCAGCCGGCTGGTGAGAGGCGCGAGCATCGTTTATCATGAATACATCTTGGAGCATCCGACTGAAAGACAAGCATAAGCTACAAGTAATAAGTAGGTTTGGACGGTGTTGTGCCCGTTACCGCACAGGGATATCAAAGCCATTGCTTTTGTATCTTACAGAGCCTGAAAGTGTGAGTTTTCAGGGAAAAAAGGTGGTACCACGAATAAATACGTCAAAGTAGATTCGTCCTTTTGCAAAAGCCGTTCCGGCAGCTGCAAAAGGACATTTTTGCGTGCAAACAACGAGACACGCAGTATACGGGAAGCTGTCGCATTGTGCTTGCACAATATGCGTACAGATTATCGTATACTATGTGACGACTGTCACGACGATGAGCGCCAGAGGCGCGAAGAGTGCGTGTCTCGTTGTGAGGCTGGCACAAATCAGCACAAAGGCAACGCAAAAGAAGCGAAAGCAAGAAAAATGTTGCCTTAAAGAGAAGCAAAACAAAAAAAGGAGACCCAAAATGAAAGTATATGACGAATTGGTTGCCCGTGGATTGATCGCGCAGGTAACAGACGAAGAAGAAATTAAGGAACTGGTAAATAATGGAAAAGCCGTTTTCTACATTGGATTTGACCCGACGGCGGACAGCCTTCATGTCGGACATTTTATGGCACTCTGTCTGATGAAGCGTCTGCAGATGGCCGGCAATAAACCAATTGCATTGATCGGCGGTGGTACAGCGATGATCGGCGATCCTTCGGGAAGAACCGATATGCGCCAGATGATGACAAAAGAAACAATCCAGCACAATGTGGACTGCTTCAAAAAGCAGATGAGCCGTTTCATCGACTTTTCGGATGGAAAGGCAATGGTAGTAAACAATGCAGACTGGCTGCTGGATCTGAACTACATGGAAGTGCTGCGTGACATCGGGCCTCATTTTTCGGTCAATCGTATGCTGTCAGCAGAGTGTTACAAGCAGAGGATGGAAAAAGGTCTGACATTTTTGGAATTTAACTACATGATCATGCAGAGTTACGACTTCTACGCATTGTTCCGGAAATACGGCTGCAATATGCAGTTTGGCGGCGACGACCAGTGGAGCAATATGCTCGGAGGAACCGAACTGATCCGCCGAAAATTGGGAAAAGATGCGTATGCGATGACCATTAACCTTCTATTAAACAGTGAAGGAAAGAAAATGGGAAAAACACAGTCCGGTGCGGTGTGGCTCGATCCGGAAAAAACCAGTCCGTTTGATTTCTACCAGTACTGGAGAAATGTCAGCGATGACGACGTGCTCAAATGCCTTCGTATGCTTACGTTCCTGCCACTTGAGCAGATTGACGAGATGGACAAATGGGAAGGCAGCCAGCTCAATCAGGCAAAAGAAATTCTGGCGTTTGAACTGACCAAGATGGTACACGGCGAGGAAGAGGCAGCAAAGGCGCAGGAAGGTGCGAGAGCCTTGTTCTCCAGCGGAAACGCAGCGCAGATGCCGGAAGTGGAATTGACTGATGCCGACTTCGAAGACGGACAGATCGGAATCCTGAACCTTCTTGTGAAGGCGGGACTTGCGCCATCCAACGGCGAGGCACGTCGAAATGTGCAGCAGGGCGGTGTGTCCATTGATGGAAATAAGGTCGAAGATGTCCGTGCGCAGATATCCAAAGACAGCATTGGCGAGGACGGAATCGTTCTGAAACGAGGTAAAAAGAAATTTATGAAAATCGTAGTTCGCTAAATATGGAAGAGAAGGTATTTTAATATGCAGAATAATAAACGAAACCAAGTACCAATGATACTATTTGTCCTTTTGCTTTTTGCGGCAGCGGCAGTGAGCCTGTACCAGCCGCAAAAGGCGAAGGCTGCAGAAAAAGAATTTATCGTCGGATTTGATGCGGAATTTCCTCCATACGGATATCTCGACGAAAATGGTGAGTATGTCGGATTTGACCTTGATCTCGCCGAAGAAGTCTGTAACCGCAATGGATGGAAATTGGTAAAACGGCCAATTTCCTGGGATTCAAAGGATTCCGAACTGGCTTCCGGAGCAATTTCCTGTATCTGGAATGGTTTTACGATGAATGGACGTGAAGACCAGTATACCTGGACGACACCGTATGTCGATAATTCCCAGGTTGTTATCGTGAAAAAAGGTTCCGGGATTCAGAAACTTACGGATCTGAAGGGAAAAATACTTGTTGTGCAGGCGGATTCTTCTGCACTTAAAGCATTGACGGGTGACGATGCGGCAAAAGAAAACAAAGCCATCTGCAAATCATTGAAAGAATTGCAGCAGGTCGCAGATTATAACTCGGCATTTATGAACCTTGAAAGTGGAATGGTAGATGCGATCGCGATGGACATTGGTGTGGCATCGTACCAGCTCTCGGCGAAGAAAGACCAGTTTGATATGCTGGACGAACGCTTGTCATCGGAAGAATACGGGGTTGGATTTAAAAAAGGAAATACTGAACTTCGCGATACTGTTCAAACGACGCTTTTAGGCATGCTTTACGACGGAACATTTGAAAAAATTGCCAAAAAATGGGAATTAACAGACAGCATGTGCCTGAGCATGGATGACAAGACCTATATTGATGGGGGAAAAGTGCCGGAACTTGATACGAGTAAACTGACGAAGAAAGACGATGGTTCGGCTGCAGAAGAAGAGACGACGGAGACGGCCGGAAGCGTTAAAAAGCAGGGGGTTGGCCAGATTGTCAAACAGCTGGCACAGGGAATGCTTGCGACACTGGGAATCTTCTTCTTTACGCTGTTATTCTCTATGCCGCTTGGACTTCTCGTAATGGCAGTGCGGATGTCGAAGATCAAACCGCTGCAATGGATCGCCAAGATCTATATTTCCATCATGCGCGGTACGCCATTGATGCTGCAGCTTTTGGTAGTCTTTTTTGCACCGTATTATTTATTTGGCATATCAACGTCGTATCAATACCGTTTTTATGCTGTACTGATCGGTTTTTCGCTGAATTATGCGGCTTATTTTGCCGAGATCTACCGTTCGGGAATCCAGAGCATTCCGGCCGGACAGCGCGAGGCAGCGACGGTAATGGGGTACAGCCGCAGCCAGACATTTTTCCGCATCCTCTTCCCGCAGATGGTAAAACGAGTGATGCCGCCGGTTACCAATGAAGTGATCACGCTGGTAAAGGACACATCGCTTGCCTTTGCCCTCGCGTATACCGAAATGTTTACGATGGCAAAACAGATCGCAGCATCACAGGCTTCCTTGATGCCGTTGTTTGTCGCCGGTGTATTTTATTACATCTTTAACTTTGTAGTGGCGGCATTGATGGAGCAGATTGAAAAGAAACTGGATTATTATCGTTAGTGAGGAGGCAGTGACATGGCGAAAGAAACGTGTATATTAGAAATGAAACAGATCAGGAAAAGTTTCGAAGGAAAAGAAGTGCTGAAAGACATCAGCTTGAAAGTAAATGAAGGCGAGGTTGTTTCGATCATTGGGCCATCCGGTTCGGGAAAATCGACATTGCTCCGCTGTGCGACATTTTTGGAGCAGATCGACGGCGGCGACATTACATACAGTGGAAAACCTGTTGTGAAAGCGGCAAATTATCCCGGTAAAAAGGAACTTTGGGAAGCCGGACAGCAGTTTGGACTTGTGTTCCAGAATTTTAACCTGTTTCCGCATTTTTCCGTTATAAAAAATATTACCGATGCACCGATCCACAATCAGAAGAGGAAAAAAGAAGAAGTGTTTGCGGAAGCGCGTGAACTCCTGAAAAAAGTCGGATTGGAAGAAAAAGAAGATGCCTATCCGTGTGAACTGTCCGGCGGGCAGAATCAGCGTGTTGCCATTGCCAGAGCGCTTGCGATGCATCCGAAAATGCTCTTCTTTGATGAGCCGACATCGGCACTGGATCCGGAGATCACGGCAGGAATCCTGCGCGTGATGAAAGAACTGGCGGCAGAAAAAATGACGATGGTGATCGTTACGCATGAGATCCAGTT
>FR894085.1:30518-31956 GCA_000434115.1 Roseburia sp. CAG:309
AGGGAACGCCGGAACAAGTCATCGATTCTCCGGAAAATGACCGGACGCGAAGCTTTTTGCAAAAATTACAAGTATAGTAGAAGACAGAAAGGGGTCACCTCATTATGGGTGGCTCTTTTTTAATAAAGTTGACATGATATACAAATAATGGTAAAATATAAGAAAATATTTGCTGTGTGCGAAAACGAAAAGCGATTTGTGACATGGGGAAAGGTGAAAAGGTAACATGATTCAAAAAAATAAAGGAAAACTGGCGGCGGGAGCGTTGCTTTTGACGGTGGGATTGAGCCTTAGCCTTGCGCAGGGGGAGCCGGCAGCAGCACGCATGGAAGTGAATTCTTATGGGGAATTGACGTGGTGTACGGACTCTCCGGTAGTGCACATCCGCGGCAATATATCATCCATTGGTGATGAGGCATTTGGAAGGCAAAAGATACAGCGTTTTTCCACACAGGGAAATGCGTATTATACGACGATCAATGGCGCGCTCTGCAGTAAGGACGGGACGATTCTTGTCAAATGCCCAAATCAGAAAAGTGGTTCCTTTACGGTGCCATCTTCCGTAAAGAAAATTTATGCAAATGCATTTGAGGGGTGCAGGAAACTTACTTCCGTTATCATTCCGGATTCTGTAGAATATATTGGAAAATATGCGTTTAAGGACTGTGCAGAGCTGCAAAGTGTGCGGCTGGATGCGTCCATTGACACAATTCGTGAGGGAACATTTGAGGGCTGTAATTCGCTGGAGTCTGTCCGGATTCCGGGAAAGGTAAAGACAATTGGCTATCACGCATTTAAAAACTGCCGTTCCCTTACCGGGATGACACTTCCGGAATCGGTGGAATCAATGAGTTCAGGCGCGTTTTATGCCTGTGAGCAGCTTCGCTCTGTGAGTTTGTCGTCAAAAATAGAATCCATTCCCTACTGTGCTTTTTCTCAATGCATCAATTTGAAAAAAGTAGACGGGATAAATAAAGTGAGACTGATCGACAGTTATGCATTTTCGGGCTGTGAGAAATTGGAAAATATTTCCTTCCCGGCAAGCCTTGAGGAGATCTGTTCCTATGCCTTTTTACAATGTAGAAAACTGGGAAAAGTTGTGATTCCGAAAAATACGGAAAAGATTGGAGGCTCTGCATTTGAAGAAGCAGCTTCTTCGTTTGAAGTGAAGGCAGGAAATCCGAATTATTCTGCAAGAGAGGGACTTCTTTTGAATGAGACGGAGACATATCTTGTGCAGGCGCCGGTCAAAAGCAAAGGAACATTACATATGCCGGATACGGTAAAAAATATAAGACGCGATGCCTTTAAGGGAAGTGAGTACCGCGCGATCTATCTGTCGCAGGCGGTCACCACGGTATATCGTACCTGGTTTGAGGACTGTAAATATCTGGAAACACTCGTTTTGCCCGACCAGACTCAGAAGATTGACGGGGAG
>FR894085.1:32049-59425 GCA_000434115.1 Roseburia sp. CAG:309
AGCAGACAGGGAGTTATCTATACAAAAGACCGCAGAGAAATGGTGTTTTTCCCATCCGGAAAACGTGGCAGCATAACGCTGCCGGGCACCTGCAAATATATTGGGAGCCAGATGTCCTACAACCGCCTGAACAGCATCAAAGTGGCAGAAACGAACAAGTATTTTAAAGAAACGGATGGCGTGCTCTATAATTTAGCAGGTACGAGTGTGCGTGCCTTTCCATTTGCAAAAACAAGTTACAAGATCCCGGCAAAGTGTAAAAACGTTGACTTTTTAAAGAATAAGAAAGAACATCTGCGCTGCCGGAAGATCTTGGTTTCTCCTAAAAATACGAAGTATTATGCGAAAGCCGGCGTGCTGTTTGCGAAAGGAAATGACGAACTTGTGTACTATCCACCGGCGAAAAAGGGTGCGTACACGGTTCCAATGAGCACGACCAAGATTGCGGGCAATGCGTTTAAAAATGCAAAATATCTGACAAAACTGATAATTACCAAAAATGTGCAGCGAGGTTACGGCACAAGATATTATTTTGCCGGCTGCAGCCGTTTGAAATCGGTAGTGGTCAAACCCGGAAAATTGAATTATATCCGCATGAATTTCGATGAATGTAAAAGCATCCGCAAACTGGTATTTCCATCCAATATTATGACTCCAAACGTAAGTTATCTTCCGGAGGGAGTTACGATTTATGGCTGGGAAAACACCGGAGCACGCGGGCTGGCAAAGAGGTATGACGGCAATTTTGTCAGCCGCGGAACCATCCCGGCGATCGTGGCAGGGCCGCGTGTGCGAAAAGTCATTGAACGGTATGAACTTTCCTGGAGACGTTCGCTTGATGCAAGCGGCTACCAGATTTATACCGGAGATTCGGTGCTGAAAACAATCAAAGGAAACGCTGTAACCAGATGCTACGTCAAAAATGTCAATGACTACAGCGGCATTTATATCCGTGCGTATCGTATGGTACATGGCAAAAAGGTGTATGGAAAAGCACGCAGATTGAATTGATTTTTTGTTTGTATATAATAAGTAAATTTTCGAATAAGCTGGTGTATCATTCCTTTAAAGCGTTTTTGAGTGGAAAAAGTTCGGAAGAGATCGCAAGGGGGTTGAATATTCCGGTGGAGGAAGTAGAAGATCTGGTGATGTGATGGCAATGCAGACGAAAATGGATAAGAAAGAGACACGGCAAAGGTGTCTCTTTTGCATATTCGGCGAGAAAAAAATAAGTTAAAAAACTACTTGACCTGTCGTAGTAATTATGCTATACTCTAACTACGTCAGACGTACTACGATAGACGTAGCAACGATAAACGTAATAATTTGCCGCTCCGGCAAATGACCAAAATGCGCGAAAGGAGGCGGGCTTTTGATTAGCAGCGACGTGATTCGGGGATATAATGATACGATCATTTTATATCTGCTCCAGCAAAATCCTTCGTATGGATATGAGATTTCCAAGAAAATCCGAATGATTTCCGAGGAAAAATATATCATTAAAGAGACGACGCTGTACTCGGCATTTACCAGAATGGAAAAAAACGGGTACATTGAATCGTTTTCCGGGAATGAGACAGGAGGCAAGCGGCGCACGTATTATCGTGTCACCGAAGAGGGGAAAAGGTATTATGAAGAAAAGTGTAAAGAGTGGAAAGTGACGAAAGAGGTTGTGGATAAGTTTATTATGAAAGAAAGGATGAGCCAAGAGGATGGAAGCAATTAGAGAATATCTTAACAATATGTTTCTGAATCTGCCGGAAACGCCGCAGGTGCTTCGTGCCAAAGCGGAATTGATGGAGATGATGGAAGACAAATACGAAGAACTGACCGCAGAGGGGATGTCAGAAAAAGAAGCCGTAGGGACGGTGATCTCAGAATTTGGCAATCTGGATGAACTGGCAGAAGAACTCGGAATCGGTGACTTTATAAAAAAAGAAGAGGAACCGCAGGAGAAAAAGAGCCGTCATGCAGATCGCAGATGGGGGCTGGAAGAAGCGAAAAAATACGTTGCATTTGCAAAGACGCATGCGATGTACGTCGCTCTCGGTGTAATGCTCTGTATCTGGGGACCGTTTGCAGAATCAGTTATGGATGGCGCAATTGATCAGGGGTATATCGGGACACTGATTGGAAACCTGTTGGGAAATATGGGAATGTTTCTGTTTGTTGGAGCAGCCGTCGTGCTTTTTATACTGGCATCGACAAAAACAAAAGAATATGGAAAGATCAGCCGGTATACGATCGCACTCGAAGAAGAGGCGGCAGCGTATGTCCGTGAAAATCAGGAAAAGGATGAAAGACGCCGCGTGTTAACGACTTGCATCGGTGTGTTCCTGTGTATTTTCAGTGTGGTGCCAAGTATGGGCTCGGGATTGTGCCGGAATTTGCTTGCTGAAGCGATTTTGGACAGCAGTGTATTGTTTATTGCAGGAATTGGCGTATATCTTCTGGTATCCGGAAGCAGTTTGAAAAATCGTTACCAGGAATTGGCAAAGGCGACTGCCAATTACGAGCGCGAGCAATCAACAAATACAAGTACAGCAACAAAGCCAATCTATGAAAAGAAGAAAGTACCGGCATTTGCGATTGTATTGATCGTGATATTTGGTGTGCTGGTGCTGAGCCTCGGGGCGATCATTCCGTTTGTGGTTTATCATAACAATATTAATTTGAAGGTAACGGAGTCTGAGATTCAAACAGAGACCGTAATGCCGGGAGAAACAATGAATGATCCGATTGAAAATATTACGGTAGATGCTGACGCGATGGAGTTGACCCTGGAAGTTACGGATGAAGTAGAAGAGCCGGAATTTGTTTATTATGGTGAGGCGAGCCGTAAACCCAAAATTGATGATAAAAATGGTGTTATTAATATAGAAAGCCGCCAACATGGCATTCAGTTTCATTTCCCATTTGGAAATATAACGGAAAAATGTACATTGACGGTGAAAATTCCAACATCGATGTATGAAAATACAAAAATGGATCTTACACTGGATGCGGGCGACGTGCATTTGACAGGGATTCCAAACGGAGAGATCGTGGCGGACCTGGATGCAGGTAATCTGATCGTGTCAGAATGTACACTGGATAATATAAAAATTGATGCGGATGCCGGAAATGTGGAACTTAAGAACAATCACATCAAGGCGGTGGAAGCGGAAGTGGATGCCGGTAATTTTGAAATGCATTTTGACGGACCAAAAGGTGCCTATGCCTACGACCTTTCAGCGGACCTTGGAAACGTTTCTATCAATGATGAAAAGCATGCCGGTGTAGAGAGTGAATATAAAGTGGAAAAAGATGCGAATACGGCAGGCTACGAAGACTATCGCCAAGTGAAAGTAGAAGCGGATCTCGGAAACATTGAAATTCATACAAATTAGAAGGAGGACATTTATTATGAAGAAAGACAATATATTTTGGGGCGTGCTGCTTCTTCTGGCAGCGGTATATATATTGGCGCACAGTCTTGGATTTACGCCGGATATCAGTTTGATGCGTATCGTGATCGGTATCATTTGCGTGATGTGTTTTATCAAATCGGCAATTCGCCTGGAATTTGGCGGCATGCTGTTTTCGCTTGCGATTCTGCTGATCATGTTTGAACATGTGCTTGGCATCGAGGCTCTGACGCCATGGCCGGTTTTGTGGGCAGCACTTTTTGGCAGTATTGGTCTGAATATGATTTTTGGAAGCCGTGCAAAAGAGTACCGCATGCACAAAACACACCGTCGTGTTGAAGTTTACAGTGAAGGAATGACAGAAGCCAATGCTTCCGATGTGGATGGTGACAGCGTCGTGCTGACCGGAATGTTCAATGGAACAAAGAAAAATATCAATTCCAATGCGTTTAAAAAGGCAGTCATTGACTGTAAGTTCTGCGGCATGGAAGTAAATATGGACAATGCTGTCATACAGTCCGGAAGTGCAGTGATTGATCTGAGTGTCTATTTTTCCGGCGTAGACATCTACATTCCGTCAAACTGGCATGTGGTGAACAATACAGACTGCAGTTTTGGCGGCGTGGAGGAGCACCATGTGAGTGGTGTGGCAGAAGACGGACCGACCTTGGTGATTGAAGGAAATGTCCGCTTCGCAGGGGTAGAAATCTACCGAATCTAAAAACAACGAAAAAAGACTTGACGAATCGTATGAATTTGTGGTACTATATTCTAGCGATGAATTAGGTCTTTTTTTTATGCCTAAATTTTTACAAACAAATAATCACGGAGGTGACGTAATGCGTACTAAAATTACATTGGAATGTACAGAGTGTAAGCAGCGTAACTACAACTTGACCAAAGACAAGAAAAACCATCCGGACAGAATGGAAACAAAGAAATATTGTAGATTTTGTAGAACACACACATTGCACAAGGAGACAAAATAATTTTTTGTCTATGTAATGTTGGGGAAAGGATGTGTGCCCGATGAGCGAAGCAGAAAAGACTTCGAAAGCAGGTGGCTTCTTTAAACGTGTTAAAGCTGAGTTTAAGAGATGTACATGGCCAAAAAGAGAAGAATTGATCCGCCAGTCTGCACTGGTGATCGTTGTTTCTGTTGTTCTTGGCGGTGTGATCGCCGGTATTGACTGGCTGATCCGTCTTGGCTTGCAGGCAATTGGACTATAATTATTTTAGGAGGTTGCTATGGCGGAAGAAGCAAAATGGTATGTAGTTCATACTTATTCCGGATACGAGAATAAGGTAAAAGTTGACATTGAGAAGACAATCGAAAATCGTAACCTTCAGGATCAGATCCTTGAAGTTATGGTGCCGATGCAGACGGTTGTTGAGGAGAGAAATGGAGAAAAGAAACAGGTTCAGAAGAAAATGTTTCCGGCCTACGTTCTCCTGAATATGGTGATGAATGACGAGACCTGGTATGTGGTTCGAAATACCCGCGGCGTGACAGGATTTGTCGGTCCGGGATCCAAACCGGTTCCTCTTACCGCAGAAGAAATTGCCAACATGGGATTTCTTGCTCAGGCAGAGGAAGTACCATACAGTATTGGCGACCATGTTCTGGTTACCAAAGGTGTATGGCAGGATACACATGGTATCGTGCAGGAAGTTCACCCGGCAAAACATATGGCAGTGATCGAAATTGACATGTTTGGCCGTGGAACACCGGTAGAAATTGATTTCTCAGAATTAGAAAAGTTATAGAAGTGAAAATCAGGAGGTTTTTATAATGGCTAAGAAAGTTGAAGGATATATTAAATTACAAATCCCAGCTGGAAAAGCAACACCAGCACCACCAGTTGGTCCGGCACTTGGACAGCATGGTGTAAACATTGTTCAGTTTACAAAGGAGTTTAATGCAAAGACAGCAGGACAGGAAGGAATGATCATTCCTGTAGTTATCACTGTTTATGCAGACAGAAGTTTCAGCTTCATCACAAAGACTCCACCGGCAGCAGTTCTTCTTAAGAAAGCTTGTAAGATTGAATCCGGTTCTGGTGTACCAAATAAGACAAAAGTTGCAACAATCTCTAAAGCAGAGATTCAGAAGATTGCAGAACTTAAGATGCCTGACCTGAATGCAGGAAGCGTGGAAGCTGCTATGAGCATGATCGCTGGTACTGCAAGAAGTATGGGTATCACAGTAGAAGACTAATTAAAATTAAGTGAAAATTTAGACATCGCAAAAGACTTATGTCATTTGGACGTTGTGGGAGAACAGGAACTTGTTACTAAGCTCCTACACATTCGTTAATACCACTAGGAGGTTTGAATCATGAAAAGAGGTAAAAAATATGTTGAGGCTGCAAAGCTGGTAGACAGAACAGTTCAGTATGATCCAGCTGAGGCCATTGACCTTGTAAAGAAAACAGCAGTTGCAAAATTCGATGAAACAATTGAAGCGCATATCCGTCTTGGTGTAGATGGACGTCATGCAGACCAGCAGGTACGTGGTGCAGTTGTACTGCCTCACGGAACCGGTAAAAAAGTTCGCGTTCTTGTATTTGCAAAAGGCGATAAAGTTGCAGAAGCAGAAGCAGCTGGTGCTGATTATGTTGGCGGCGAGGAACTCATTCCTAAGATTCAGAACGATGGATGGTTTGAGTTTGACGTAGTTGTAGCTACTCCGGATATGATGGGCGTTGTTGGTCGTCTCGGACGTGTACTCGGACCAAAAGGCTTGATGCCAAACCCAAAAGCAGGAACTGTTACAATGGATGTTACAAAGGCTGTTAATGACATTAAAGCAGGTAAGATCGAATATCGTTTGGACAAAGCAAACATTATTCACTGTCCGGTAGGAAAAGCATCTTTCACTGCGGAGCAGTTGAATGATAACTTCAACACTTTGATGGACGCTATCGTAAAAGCAAAACCAGCAAGTGCAAAAGGACAGTATATGAAGAGTGTTACGATCACCAGCACAATGGGACCTGGTGTGAAAGTAAGCACAGTAAAATATGCATAAAAAGTAACTGATTGGTTACGAAAAAAGATATTGACAGTACCGCCAAGGTATGTTAATATAAATTTTGATGACTGCCGTAGACAGTAGGTATAGATGGTCCTTCGGGATTTCAGATGTGTAAGTGCAAGAGCCGCCTACCGAGGAGTAAAGAATGTGGATTTACGTCCCCTCTTTTTGCTATGGCGAGAAGAGGGGGTTTTCTATATTACGTCCGATAGCACGGAATGCGAATTGGTTTACAAATTGTGAGAGTGCTTGCACGGAACAATTTGTGTGGACGTATATGCGTTATATATTCTTTTCGGCAGAAAATATATAAGGAGGAAATGACTCATGGCTAAAGTAGAGATCAAACAGCCAATCGTAGACGAGATCAAAGGATATGCAGCAGATGCAAAAGCAGCTGTACTTGTTGATTATCGTGGTCTGACTGTTGAGCAGGATACAAAACTTCGTAAGGCATTGAGAGAAGCTGGTGTTGTATACAAAGTATACAAAAACACAATGCTTGTTCGTGCATTCGAAGGAACTGATTTTGCACAGTTGGATAAGGATTTGGAAGGACCTACTGCAGTTGCATTTTCAGTAGAGGATGAGACCGCTCCAGCGCGTGTTCTTAATGACTTTGCAAAAGAAGCAGAGGCACTTCAGTTCAAGAGCGGTGTTGTAGCCGGCACATATTATGATGAAGCTGGTATCAAGACATTGGCTAACATCCCATCAAGAGATACTCTTATCTCTAAATTGCTTGGAAGCTTGCAGTCACCTGTTACCAACATGGCACGCGTTCTTAATCAGATCGCTGAAGCTAAAGGAAATGGTGAAGAGCCGGCAGCAGAAGCAGAAACCGCAGAATAATCTGCCAACAAAGAAAAAAATTATATTAAATGGAGGAATTTAAAATGACTACTCAGGAATTTATCGATGCTATCAAAGAGATGAGCGTTTTGGAATTAAATGATTTGGTAAAAGCATGTGAAGAAGAATTTGGTGTATCTGCAGCAGCAGGTGTTGTTGTAGCAGCAGCAGGCGACGGTGCAGCAGCAGGCGGCGCTGAGAAAGACGAGTTCGACGTAGAACTTACAGAAGTTGGACCAAACAAAGTTAAGGTTATCAAAGTTGTTCGTGAAGTAACAGGTCTTGGACTTAAGGAAGCAAAAGAAGTTGTAGATGGCGCTCCTAAAGTAATCAAAGAAGGTGCTTCTAAAGACGAAGCTGAAGATATCAAAACTAAGGTAGAGGCTGAAGGCGCTAAAGTTACATTGAAATAATCAATCGAATAGTGCTTTGAATAGAAGAAGCGGATCGCAAATGCGGTCCGCTTTTTTAGCATAAAAATCTCCCTATACGCATAGTTTTTAGAAAAGCCCTAAAAGGAGAACTTCGTGAGTTATTTCCGTAAGATGATATATTTACAGGAAGAAGGACAAGAACGCGGAGGATATATAAAGGCATCCGCAAAACGTGAGTGGATCCGCTTGGAAATACATTTGACGAATGTAAATAAATGGGAAAATAAACCGGTGACGATTGTGCTGAAAGGACAAGATGGAACATATGATCAGCTGGCGGGAACCGTTTCTTCAGAAAAAATTACGAGACTGGAGTGCAAAGCGGGAGAAAAAGAGGAAGTAATCGGAATCTGGATCGGAGAAAATGGAAAAGCACAGATGGGAGAAGGCCAGCCGCCGGTTACAGAGCCTGAACCTCAGATTGAGAGGGAAGAAGCGACAGACTCTCTGTTGCAGAAAGAGAACCCGGAAGCAAAAATTACGGAACCAACAGAACCCGAAATAGAAATGACAGAAGCGGCAGACTCCATGCAGAAAGAAGAACGGCAAGAAGAATTACAAACAGAGGAACCGCCGGAATTTATCGAAGTAGAGATGGAAGAAGAGCATGATTGGAAGTATGAATGTGATAAACTCTTTTCCACACATACGGCGATGTATCCATTTTCGGATGATGAGGTGGATCAGTGTGTTCAGATCGGAACGGAAGATTTTGGAGAATTTCCGCAAAGGTACTGGACGTTGTCGGAAAATCCGTTTTTGAAACAGGGATTTTACAATTTTGGACACCTGCTTTTTGCCCGGATTGGCGACCGTGTATTTGTCGGTGTACCGGGCAGATACCATAAACGTGATGTTTATCTTGGAAGATTGTACGGATTTTCGTATTTTAAAAGTGTACATAAGAGCAAATTGAAAATGGGAGATTTTGGATATTGGATGATGGAAGTGCATCCACAGCCTTTGCAGGCAATGCAGGGAGGCTGGGAGGCTGCTTCTGATATTAAAGAGAAATCGAGTAGGTCTGGATCCAATATCCCACTTGAAGGAGATACGCAAGCATCTGCGGACCGGCCATAAGCTGACCGTACCACGGCTTTCCGTAATCGCTGGGGGTATTTAGAAAATGATCCAGTTTTTTTGGGTCTACGATACCGGTCAGAGGCGAATTTACCGCATGAACCATTTCGTAGAGACGCTCTGCAAGCAGTGTTTCATAAGCGGGATCATAAGTCTTAGGATAAGGACTCTTTTTGCGGTTTAATACAGCGGCGGGCAGAAGTCCTTTTCCGGCGTCGATCAAAAGGCTCTTTGTCTGACCGTTGTGGCATTTCATATCCCAAGGGACGTTGTAGACGTATTGTAAAATGCGGTGATCGGCAAATGGTACACGGGCTTCCAGACCGGAGTACATACTCGTTCGGTCCATGCGGTTCAGGAGAGTCATCATAAACCAGCGGATATTGAGCCAGGAGATTTCGCGCCGTCGTGCCTCTTTTTCCGAATCTTCCACAAGGCGAGGAGTGCAGGCAAGTGTGGCCTCATAGGCTTCTTTGGCATATTCTTCCATTTTCAATGAGGCAGAAAAGTCGTCGTGGAGCAATACTTTTCTTGCGTCGAAGTCGTATGACCAGGGAAACATGTTCTTTTGCCACAGTTCTTCCCGGTAAAACCACGGATAACCGCCAAAAATTTCATCGGCACATTCGCCGGTCAAAGCGACGCGGTGTGTCCGGGAAACCTGTTCGCAAAAGTAAAGCATAGAAGATTCCACATCTCCCATACACGGGAAATCACGCGCATCGACAGCTTTGAAAAGGTAGTCTGCCTGCGTTTCGTTGTCACATTCGAGAAGGGTGTGATGCGTTCCCAGATGTTTGGCAGCCAGCTCTGCAAATGGGCGGTCCTGACTGGATTGAAACGAATTTGCCTGAAAATTCACATCATTGCCTTTGAAGTCAAAGGAAAAAGTATCTAATATGGCATCTTCTTTCTTCAGATACATCTGGCAGATCGCAGTAACGAGCGAACTGTCCAGTCCGCCGGATAAAAAACTACAGATGGGGATATCGGAGACCATTTGTCTGTGAATGCTGTCACAGAGAAGAAACCGCACGTGGCGGATTGTATCCGCATACGAATCATGATGTGGTACAGCTTCCAATTTTCGGAAAAAGTGATGCCGGCAGCCGGAGGCGGAAATATGCATATATTCTCCGGGGAGAAGTTCGTGCATTCCGGCAAATCCACCATTTCCGAGCGTTCTAGCCGGACCGAGAGCAAAGATTTCATTCCAGCAGGCACGGTCTGCCGCCGGTTGAATGCCATAAGCAAAAAGGGCTTTGGGCTCCGAACCAAAGACGACGGCGGAGTGGTCAAAACTGTAAAAAAGTGGTTTTACTCCCAGAGAGTCACGGACAAGATAGAGTTCTTTTGTCTGATGTACATAGATGGCAAAGGCAAAAATACCATTTAATTTTTCGAAAAAAGATGTTCCTATTGCCAGAAAACCATTCAGAATCACTTCCGTGTCACTTGTGGTTGCCCAGCTCATGCCAAAAGGTTCCAATTCTTCGCGAAGTTCGCACGTGTTATAAATTTCGCCGTTGTATACAATGGAAGCACCGGTTCCTTTATACTGCGCGGACATTGGCTGCCTGCCACCGAGGATATCGCGGATGGCAAGGCGTGTGTGTGCGAGACCGGCGTGGTGGAAAAGAAGTGTATTTTCATCGTTTGGCCCCCGGCTCCGCAGAGAGCGTCTCATGGCAATCAGGCGTTTTCTCCAGGGATTTTCGGGAGAAGTCCCCTGATATCTGCTACTGAGATAATTTTGATCGGATTGATAAAATCCTGCGATACCACACATGAAAAAGCCTCCTTTATTTTGGATCCGGTCCCTGGATCACAGGCTGCAACTGTCGGGCATCCAAAGCTGCCTCGATCGTATCCGTCAAAAGATCAATGTGTGCGATCATAGAATTTGGTTTTGATTTGTAATTATCCTGACCGAAAGGAATGAAATAAATATTCTTCGTGTTGAGCAGGATGCCGATATTTTTCAGGTTCATTCCCAGGGCATCGTTGGTGGAAAGTGCTACGACAAGAGGCCGGTTGTTGCGAAGATGCGCTTTTGCAGCCATGAGAACCGGTGTGTCAGAGATGCCATTGGCAAGTTTTGACAATGTATTGCCGGTGCAGGGCGCGATGACAAGGATGTCAAAAAGAGCACCCGGACCGATCGGTTCGGCATCCGGAATCGTCGTGATCGGTTTCTTTCCGGTAATTTTTTCTGCCTTTTCAAGAAAGTCAGCGCATTTTCCAAAACGGCTGTCCGTCGAAGAGGCGTGATCCGAAAAAATAGGATACAGATTGGCACCGGTAGATGCCAGTTTTTCCAGTTCTGCAAATACCTTTTTGTAGGTGCAGTAGGAACCGGTGATCGCGATGCCGATATTTTTTTGTGATAAATCCATGGACATAAGTTACCTCCTTAAAGATCACAATATTTACAGATTTCTGCGGCAAGTTTGCTGCCGGCTGTTTTAGGGGCATATTTTCCGGGGATTCCCGGACAGTTGATCAGGATGCCGTGAAATGTTTCCGGCAAAAGCAAAGGGCCGGACGCCACTTGAAATACGTAACAATCCGAAGGAATATACGTGAAAAAAGAGGCGGCAATCGGGACATCCGGAGCGGTATTTATAATGATATTTGTCTGGTTAAGATGCGATTTGTTGCTGCGTATTTTATCGGGAGTGAAACACTTGTAACCATTTGTCAGAGCGGAGGAGACGGATTTTGGGTTTTTCTCTGTGATGACTATTTTTTTGCTATAATTCGAAAAAATCCGCGCTATTTCCTTACCGCATCTTCCGTATCCAATAAGAAGAATTTTGGATTCTGATATAGAAAATGGTGTCTTGGACATGACCTGGGCGAGAAGCCCTTCTGCGGTCAGACGGGTATTTAAACGTCCAAAGGATGGACTTTGCAGCACATCATAACAGGGAATGTCATGTTTGGTACAATACTCTGTTACGACCGCCGGAAAATTTCCGCCGATTATAATATGATCTGGTGTGAGTTTTTTGAGAAAGGATTCTATGGTAAAAAATGGAAGAAGAGCGGTAAAAAGGGATTTTCCGTTTTTTGTAAATGGAATTCCGGTGAGGACAACTCCTTCTGCTGGAAAATTCTCCCAACGATCCAGAAATTTTGCACCATATGACGCCAGACAGTGGCGGGCATAGTCGGTGCGGGCATCTGAGGGGAGAATGGTAATATTAACAGACATAGGCAGCATTCCTTACTGTGTTTAAAATCAATATATGATTCGTTTTTTTCGATGTGAAAATCTTGACATAAGAGGGAAAAACGATTATACTTATTTCATGTGAGGCGACTCACGCTAAACATTGTTAAGATTTCCGTGCAGCCGGGGAGATAGCGGTGCCCTGTACCTGCAATCCGCTATAGCAGGGGTGTTGTCTTGCCTAGGGTCTTTTGATAAGGAGCTGCCCTTTATAAGTGGCGTTGACATCCGGGTCTTACGCAACAGGAACTTGTGAACCGTGTCAGGTCAGGAATGAAGCAGCACTAAGCAAAACTTCTTGTGTGTCGTAAGGGCGCCTGGATTGAGTTAACTGTAGAGGTAACGTCCATTGAGATTGATTCGAAGCGGGGCGCACGGATTTTTTATATTTGACGGATTTTATCTAGGGAAAAAGGGCGACAGTGCCGATGCGGAGGTATCGTATGAAAGAGAAAGTACAATTGACAGAAAACGCAATGAATTCGATTGAAAATGGTGCTGTTTTGTATGAGAAGGATACGAAAGTGGAGTCGATTGCTCTTCTGGTCAAAGGAAGAGTGGAGCTGGTAGCAGATGGTATCAGTATGGTGTTGGGAACAGGAAATTTCCTGGGAGCGTGTGATATTGGAAAAGAAATGCATTCCTTTACATATAATGCAAAAGACGATTGTGCCGTTTTTGTCATTCCTATTGAGGGGATGGCGGGCATCGAACATATATTGGCGGAAAAGCCGGATTATCGGGGACTTCTTGTTACCTCTTTAAACTATTTTCTGGCAGAAATAAAAAAACAGTTACAGCATTTAAGAGAAGAAAATGAAAGCCTTTGCGGCTTTATCAAAGAAAAATATGAATTGTGCAGTCAGGTTGCCACGATGTGCGGCTTTGAAGTGTCTGTGGAAAATGCACTGCAAAAGGTTGAAAACTGTATGCAGCAGTCATTGCAGGAGCCGGAAGATCTTGGAAGATACTATCTGGAGTGTGCAAAGATGCCGATTGAGGCGCAGAAAAAATTCTTTTGTGGCAGCCAGTATGTAGCGATGTACCATTACCGCGAGCAGTGTGATGTGGTAAATGAATTTTTGTCGTACTGCCGTGAACAGGGCGAGGTATTACACCGGTTATTCCGGTGCCTGATCTTAGAAGAAGATGCCCTTTTCCAGACAGTTGGGAAACTGGCACTGGCACTTTTGGAAAAAGGTGTCCGCGATCCGCGTATTGATCAGTCGGTTGATCAGATTGTGGAAAAGATCAATGAGACGGAAACATTTCTTACCGAAAAAGCGGGAATTTCCGTACAGCTTGACAGGGATAAAATGGAGCGGCTGTATTTTGCACTTTTGTCCGGAGAGGGACAGACGCAGGAAGAGATCGAAAAACTGGATGAGCCGGGAATTGAATATCTGTATGAATCACTGGGGCAGATTGTCGAATATGCGCCGGTTCATATGCGGGTGAAAAGTGAATTTACGGAGGCGGTAGAAGCCTTTACGGTACTTCCCGATAAATTTGCAAGGACGCCGGAAGCGACGGAAGTGCGTAAAAATATAAGTAAATTATATTATGAAATATATGAAGCTGTAGTAAAGAAAAGTATGGACGATGAGGACATTCCATTGGCAGTGCGCCTGTTTTTGGATTATGGGTTTGTCAGTGAGAAACTGCTCACGGACGAGGAACTGGATACCATGCTGCGTCTGCGCCCGGAAATGGATCCGGCGGAGGATGGATGCCGCGTTTATACGATGTCGAAATGGCTTCAGGCGGTTTATGACGGCGTGAAGGAAACCTCCAAAAATGAGTTTGATGAAGACTTTGCTACATATCTGCGGCGTCGGGTGAAAGAACAGAAGATCACACAGAAAGAGATGGACGAGGCAATTGCCGACAAAGAGCAGCGAATGAATTTTGAATGTCAGAATATGTTTCGTTATGCCTCCCGTATCATCAATGGAAATATTACGATGTTTGTGCCGATCCTCTGTTCCGATGGAATTTTCAGCAATATGAAAAATTCCTATATGACGGAAAAACGGTTAAATGATACGATCCGCCAGATTGAAAAAATCGATTATTCGATCTTTTACCGAGAGCGTTTGGCAAGTTATGAAAATGTAGATATCAATAAAGCAACGATCATTGAGCGTGTGACACCGGATATCATATTATTCCCGATATATGGGCGGAATACGATCATGTGGCAGGATATCACGGGCAAGCGTCGTACATCCAAAGGCCGCTTGTTTGTTCCGATCTGGCTGGAAAAGGAATTGAGTCTGGAGATGGTTCATCTTTTGGGCAATTTCCGATGGGAAAAATGCCGTACCGAGACAGGAAGCCATTGGAACGATTTCCGTTATCCGTCTCTTACAAGCGAATATACGGATTACTTGCAGTTTTATAAGAAAAACAGCGAACTCTCACAGGAGAGAAAAAATAAGATCCGCGCGCAGCTTGTTCAGTGCAACAATAAACATAAAGAAGTATTTTTGAAGGATTATGCAGACTGGATTTTGCGTGAGGCACGCGGGGCAATGAAACTGAGCCGGGTGGCAAGGACGATATTATTTACTTATTGTCCTTTTTCCGCAGAAACGATGAAAGCATTGGAAGGACAGACCGCTTACAGTGAGGCTGCAAAGAAATACATTCGTGACAACCGCGCTGCGAGAAAGAGTCTGGATATGATGATGCACAAATGGGCAAAAGCAGGACTGGAAGTACCACAGGAAATTACAGCAACAGTAGAATATTTAAAAGGATGAAATAAATGGGCAGATACGATAGCAGCGTACGATGTGCACAGATACGCGAATTAATTGAAGAAAAGCAATATTTGGAAGCAATGGAGGAAATCGAAGAACTTCGTTTCGAAGAAGTTCCTACGATTACGGATCTCTATCTTTTTGCCAACCTGTTTTTGAAAGCAGAAAAAATGGATATTGCAAAAGAATTATACTACACAGTATATCACAGAACATCTTCGCGTCCTGCACTGTATCGTCTTCTTATGCTCACGATCCGAATGGGGGATCTGGAAGAAGCAAAAGAATTGTATCAGGCTTATGAGATTGTGTCGGGAATGACACTGGATACCTATGAATTGAAATACCGTCTGGCAAAGGCAGAAGGTGCTTCTTATGAGAATCTGATCGAGATTCTCGAAGAATTGAAAAAGAACGAATATACGGAAGAATGGGGATACCAGCTTGCCAGATTGTATGAAGTGCAGGGAAGACGGGAAGACTGCATCGCAGAATGCGAGGATCTGATGCTGTGGTTTGGCAGTGGCAAGATTGTGGATAAAGCGAGAAAACTGCGCGAACGCTGCCTGAATCCGCTCTGGCAGAAACCGAACTGGGGAGAAATTCCGGAACCGGAAGAGCCGGAGGACGAGGAAGAGGTAAAAGTAGCCTATGCTCCGGCGCAGGTTATGGACATTGCAGCGGGGGAAGAACCGCAACAGGGGCCGGAAATTCAGCCGACAGTGCTTGGGGAGTACGACATGGCAGAGGAAGCAGAAGAGCCGGCTGAGGAAACAAAGCCGGAAGAAATGGTTGAGAAACCCGTGGAAGAGGAACTCGTTGAAGAGCCTGCGGAAGAAACCATTTTTGAGGAAGTGGAGGAAGCTGTTCAGGAGTCCGAGCCGGAAGAATTGGCAGAGGAACCCGTGGAAGAAGAATCTGCGGAGGAGACCATTTCTGAGGAAACCGAAGAAGAATCCGAAACAGAGGAAGCAGCAGAAGAATTGGCTGGGAAACCCGTGGAAGAAGAGTCTGTGGAAGAGATCGTTTCTGAAAAAAACGAAGAAGAATCCGAAGAAACCGAAGGAGAATCGGACGGCGAAGAATCTGAACAGGACGAAGAGGATGATGAAGAAACGGAGCATCCGAAGAAAAAGGGATTTTTCAATCGCCTGATCGACTATTTTAAAGTGGATCTGGATACCTTTGACGATGAGGACGATTTTCCGGAAGAGCTGGATACCGATAAACAGGAATCGACGGAAGAACTGGATGCCAAAGCCATTGTAGCCAGAGAGGCACAGGAGATCATGGAGACGGCTGTTGCGGAAGAGGAGGCCGGAGTCGACGAGGCAGAGGAAGAAAAGGATGAGTCAAAACAGGAACCTGCGGTTCGGAAACAGACGACGACACAATTGGAATCGCTGGAAGACCAGCTGGAAGAAATGAAAGAAAAACGCAAGGTCATCAATCTGGAAGATACGATGAATCTGGATAAGATCCGTATAAAATCACATCCGCTTTCGGGACGGCCGATGGAAGTGGAAGTATGTGAAGATGTGTCCGTAAATGCGATTACATACTGCACATTGAAAGCTGCGATCAAGAAAATGCCGCAGGAGGAGAGAACCATTCACTTTGCGTTGGCTGGTGCAGCCCCGGGCATCTCGCTTGCCGTGGCAAAGAAATTATTCAAGGAATTAAAGAAAAACCAGTATTTTGAAGCCAAAAACATCGGAAAGATCCAGGCGGAAAAGCTGGATGAAGTAGATTTGGAAGAATGGATCGAAAAATTCATCGGTGGATGTATGTATATTGAAAATGCACCGGCGTTGTCTGAGGAGAGCGTTGAAAAGATACGTGAAGTAATGGAAAAATATGGTAAACAAATTGTGGTCGTACTCGAAGGGGATTATGAAAAACTGGATGACTTTTTGGGACATCACAGAAATCTGGAGAAGCAGATCTGCTACAAGATCCGCTTATGATGAAGGAGGAATGGAGAACGATGAAAAAGCAGGAATGGAAACCCGGCAATATGTTATATCCGGTGCCGGCAGTTATGGTAAGCTGCGGGCGGGAAGGAGAGACGCCGAATATAATAACCGTGGCATGGGCAGGAACGATTTGCAGCGACCCGGCGATGCTTTCGATTTCCGTCCGACCGGAGCGGTATTCGTATGACATCATACGGGAAACCGGCGAGTTTGTTGTAAATCTTACATCCAGAGAACTGACACGTGCGACCGACTGGTGTGGAGTCAAGTCCGGCCGCGATGTGGACAAATTTAAAGAAATGAAACTGACAGCAGCGCCGGCAGTACATCTCAAGGGAGCACCGATCATTGCGGAAAGCCCGGTAAATATTGAGTGCAAGGTGAAAGACGTGCTGGAACTGGGAAGCCATCATATGTTTATTGCCGAAGTGGCAGGAGTGCAGGTCAGTGAAAAATATATGAATGAGACCGGAAAATTTGAGTTAAATAAACTGGGACTGGTTGCGTATTCGCACGGAGAATATTTTGAACTTGGGGAAAAAATTGGAAAATTTGGCTATTCTGTAAAAAAATCATAACACATATTTAAAAAAAGTAATGAAATTGACATTTTACAAAATGAAGATATGTGGTATACTAGTAATGATGTGATAATTTAGAAAAGTAAAAATGGAGAGGTCGATATGAAGCAGTATATTATAAAAGGCGGAAGACCACTACAGGGAGAAGTTCAGATCGGCGGTGCGAAAAATGCAGCACTGGGTATCATCGTCGCAGCAATCATGGCAGACGAGCCGGTTTTGATTGAAAATCTTCCGGAAGTAGATGATGTAAAAGTATTGCTCGATGCCATTGAGGGAATTGGAGCAGTTGTAGAAAGAATAGATGAACATACAGTCCGTATTAACGGGGCTGTTATTAATGATGTCAATGTAGATGATGAATATATCCGTAAGATCCGTGGTTCCTACTATCTCGTAGGCGCGCTTCTTGGAAAATATAAAAAAGCGGTTGTCGCTCTGCCGGGCGGATGCCAGATCGGAAGCCGTCCGATTGACCAGCATCTCAAAGGCTTTGAGCAGCTTGGAGCAACCATGACAATTCACAATGGAAAAATTGATGCGTATGCAGAGGCATTGATCGGAAGCCATATTTATCTGGATTGCCCAAGTGTGGGGGCGACGATCAATATTATGATGGCAGCGTGCATGGCAGAAGGAAAGACCATCATTGAAAACCCGGCAAAAGAACCGCATATCGTAGATGTTGCGAACTTCTTAAACAGCATGGGAGCCAATATCAAGGGTGCCGGTACCGATACGATCCGTATTCGTGGTGTAGAGCGTCTGCACGGAAGTGAATATTCCATCATTCCGGACCAGATTGAAGCCGGAACGTATATGATCGCGGCAGCGGCGACTGGTGGAGATGTCTATATCCGCAATGTCATTCCAAAGCATTTGGAAGCAATCACAGCCAAACTCATTGAGATAGGCGCGAAAGTGGAAGAATACGACGATTGCGTGCGCGTACATTCCAATGGACGTATGGGATACGCCAACGTAAAAACGATGCCGTATCCGGGATTCCCGACGGACATGCAGCCACAGATGGTTACGCTTCTGGCATTGTCGGAAGGGGTCAGCATTGTAACAGAGACCATTTTTGAGACAAGATTCAAATACATCAGCGAACTTCGCCGCATGGGTTCCAATATCAATGTGGAAGGAAATGCAGCGATCATTACCGGTGTGGAAGGCTTTACCGGAGCGACTGTAAGTGCACCGGATCTTCGTGCCGGCGCAGCACTTGTGATTGCCGGTCTGGTGGCAGATGGTTTTACAACTGTAGAACAGATTCAGTATATCGAACGCGGATATGAGAAATTTGAAGACAAGATCCGCGGGCTTGGCGGATTTATCGAAAAAGTCGATGATGACGATGAGAGAGCGATTCAGAAATTCAAATTAAAAGTTGGATAAAAAAGGTGGGCGTCCATTCGAAGAGTGGGCGCTTTGTCATAAAATAGTAAAGGATATGATAAGATGGATCAAAAGATTAAAGATATTTTAGATGAAGTAGGAAAAGTTATTCGAGGAAAAGACGAGCAGATTCAGATGGTTCTGACGGCGATTCTTGCCAAGGGACATATTTTGATCGAAGATATTCCCGGAGTAGGAAAAACGACGATGGCAGTCTGTTTTTCCCATGCGATGGAATTGACGGAGCGCCGTCTTCAGTTTACGCCGGATGTTCTTCCGAGTGATGTCGTTGGTTTCAATATGCTGGATGCCGATGGAGAAATGCAGTATAAACCGGGTGCAATCCTGTGTAATATTCTGCTTGCGGATGAGATCAACCGTACCTCTACAAAGACACAGTCTGCTCTTCTGGAGGTCATGGAAGAAGGACAGGTTACCGTCGATGGTGTCACGAGACAGCTGCCAAATCCGTTCGTTGTAGTAGCAACCCAGAACCCGGTTGGTTCTGCCGGTACGCAGATGCTTCCGGAATCCCAGCTGGACCGTTTTATGATTCGTATTTCCATGGGATATCCATCCATGGAAGAGGAAATGCGTCTGATCAAAGAGCGTCAGGAAGCCAATCCGATCGACTATGTGCAGGAAATTGTAACGAAGCAGGAAGTGCTTGAAATGCAGGAGCAGGTTCGTGCCGTTTATATGGATGATAAAGTTCTGAAATATCTTTCCCAGATCGTTGATGCGACAAGACGTCATTCGATGCTTTCTCTGGGGGTCAGCCCTCGTGGAACATTGGCATTTGTGGATATGGCAAAAGGACATGCCTTTATGAATGGACGGGATTATGTTTTGCCGGAAGATGTGAAAAAAGTGGCAAAGTGTGTGCTTGCCCACCGTCTTCTTCTCAATGGAAAAGCGCGTATGAGTCATGTAACAGCACAGGACATCGTTGAGGAGATCGTAGGTAAGACAGCAACTCCTAAATTGTAAGAGAAAACGTATCGGAGTTACGTTTAGGAGGTGTCCCCATGACAATAGGAACGTTAATTTATTTATTGATCGTATTGGCAGGGTTTCTGATTTCTGTAGTCTGTCTCCAGTATGGAACAGTTGCAGTTGTAGGAGCCCTGCTTGTCATACCGTTTTTTATGATATTCTTTTTGATCCTGCTTCGCGTACATATCAGTGCCGAAGTGGAATGCAAAAATCCGGTGGCAGAAAAAGATTCGTTGGAAAAGCCGGGGCGGGCAACCATTACGCTGTCATTGGAAAATACCAGTAAATGGCTGCCGGTCACAAAAGGAATCGCGTGGGTGCGGTACCGCAATTTCTTTTCGGGCGAAAGCGGAAAGATGAAAGTACGTTTTTCCGTTGACAATGGCAAGAAGAGAAGCCGCCGTATCGTCGTAGTGATGGAACATTGTGGAAATGTGTCGATTCGTGTCGATAAGGTAAAGATTTATGATTATCTCAATATTTTTGCGGCAAAAGTAGGCAAAAATTATGAAGTGCAGGACGTACTTGTCATGCCGCCGCTGACGGAAGTATACCTCGGAAAAACACGCTGGTACAATGAGACAAATGAGGACAGCGACCGGTTTTCCCTGTATAAAAAGGGAGACGATCCGTCGGAAATATTTGACATCCGTGACTTTAAAGACGGCGACCGTTTTCAGCAGATTCACTGGAAACTTAGCAGTAAAACCGGGCATTACATGGTAAAAGAAGGAAGTCTTCCGCTTGCCAAAGCGGTGCATATTTTTATTGACCTGAGTGTTAAAGATGCGGATGAAGCGGATCTTCTCATTCAGGGTGTGTATTCCGTGGCGATGGAATTTTTGAGTCAGGGAGTGCCGCAGCATTTTATCTGGTATGATAATGTCAATGAATTGATCCAGGAGCAGCTGATCGAACAGGAAGAAGAATTGTTCTGGATGTTTGAAGATCTGTTCCAATGTCATACGACCAAAGATCCGCTGGAACTTTTGAAGGCGTATATCGAATGGGAGAGCGGAAAAGTGAAAGAATCGGGTCTGTATCTTACCGTGTCCGATCACGATGTGCTGGAACTGGAAGGACTCGAAGTCAACGAATTGCAGATTATGGATTTACGAAGGGATGGAGATACCTATGAAGAATAGTAAAATCTCGAATTTCATATTGGAGATCAGCCAGGTTTTATTGGTATTTCTCGGAATGTATTCCGCAGTCATGTGCGGCGCGATGAGCATTGGCTTGACATTTTCCCGTGGAGTGCTTGCACTGGTGATCCTGCTTGCTGCTTTTTTGTTTTACGGATTGTTTACGGTACTTGAGACATTTCATCATGGAAAATTGTATGGAATGCTTGGTTTGACGGCATTTTTTGTGATTACCATTCTGAAATTCCGTACGGTGCTGCAAAAAGGTGTCGTGACGATCATCAATACGTATCTGAAAGAATTTATGAACTATACTCAGACGACAAGAACACTTCTTTCGGGAAAAGGGTTTGAGAAAGAGGCAGCCGATGTCGGTTATTGTACGACACTGGTTCTCTGCCTTCTCAGTGTGTATCTTATCGCCGTGATCAGTACTTGTTTTTACCGCAAAAGACGTTCTTCCGTCTATGTGGCAGTGACAATTCTTTTTGTCATTCTTCCTTTTTCCGTGGGGGAAATTGGATATTTCTCCAATGTGACCACCTATATTTTTGCGACGGTAGCTGTCGTTGGTACGAGATTTCTGCGGTTTGACACGACAGAGAAACGTATGCGTCAGAAATTGTCATTGATTCTTGCAGCTGTCGGAGTGATTGCAGGAGGTATCAGTTATCTTGTTGTTCCGCCGGCACGTTATGACAGCAACCAGAATCGTATCGTCGGAATACGAAACACCGCACTTTCCCTGACAACATGGGATTCGGAGGACATTCTTACATGGATCCGTGAATATTTTAATGGAGACCGCATGGACTATGGGAAGATCGGAAACCGTAATTCGGTGAGCCGGACGGGAAAGACGATCTTAAAGATCAAAGGAGATTTTAATACGTCCGAAGGACTTTATCTGAAAGGATATACCGGAGAAGCTTACGATGAAAACCGCTGGCACACGATTAAAGAAGATGAATACACCAATGAATTAAATGCTCTTACGCTGTTAAATCTGTCGCCGGATGGCTGGCATGTATCCCTGCGTAATCAGATTGGTGACAAGCAGACAACAGGAAATGACAAAATATGGGATACCGGAAAGCTGGAGATTAAGAATCTGGCATTTGGTTATGGAAACTACGTCATCCCGTATTATCCAACCACGGCATTTTCGATTGCCGGAGGGCGAAGTCTGTCTGCGGTTCCCGGCATTGAATATGAGACCGAATATTATCCGCTGCTGTACCGTGAATTGAAAAATGGTTTGATCGCAAACCATTATAATCTTGCCGGCAATGAATATTGGACGGAGAGTCAGGAAAAACGCAATAAAATGACAGAATTTGTAAAAAAATATTTTGCCGAAGTACCCGAAGATGCTGCGTCGATCACGGAAGACTATAAAGCATATCTGGCAGCGCAGGGGAATCTGCTGGAACAGTACCGGCAGGGATCGGCTTCTCTTTATCAGATTATTGAAGAGACGCGTAATTATATTATGAATGACACAAAATATACCCTTTCGCCGGGAAAGACACCGCGTTCCCAAGAGGCAGTCACGTATTTCCTGAAAGAAAATAAAAAGGGATACAGTGCGCATTATGCGACGGCGGCAGCCATTCTTCTGCGAGGCATCGGAATCCCGACACGTTATGCGGAAGGGGTTTATATTAGTAAGGAAGAACTTGCCGATGTGACAAATGATCAGACTGAGATTTCAGTCAGCGATAAAGATCTGCATGCCTGGGTTGAAGTTTATCAGGAAGATTATGGATTTGTGCCGGTAGAATTTACACCGGGGCGCGGCGATGAAGATGCAGAATCCTCGGCAGTTTCCGATGAGGATTCCCAGCAGAGCAAAGATCAGAAGTCCGATAAAAAGGATAAAAATAGCGGCGGAGAAGAAGGAAAGCTCTCGGTTGCCACACCGACGCCGGAACCGGAAGAGGATATGACCTTTGAAAATATCCAGACGGACAATTACAATCATGAAGATCAGGCGCAGGAGGAAACGTCTCCAAGTGAGTCCGCAGACAAGAAGGATTCCAATTCTTCGGAACCGACAAAAACAATGCCAATATTTGTAAAAATACTTTTGACGCTAGTAATTGTTATTGTGGCGCTTATTCTGGCAGCAGAGATTCAACGGCGCGTGCGTATTATGATTTTCAAAAAACAGCTCCGCCACGACAAGACATCGAGACAGATTCTTTTACTTTATCATCAGCTGGAAAAGGCATTTGTGCAGAAACATATCCGGTATACCGGACAGACCGTGGCGGAATACAGCCGCGAGATTGCCGAAGCCTATGAACTGGAAGAAGAAATGGTTCATGCCTTTATCGCGGATGTATTTTGTGCGAAATTCAGCAGAGACCGGTTTGATAAGACGGAAGTATACGAATACCGTCAGGAATACCGTGTGATCCGCCACCGTATTTACGGACAGCTGAAATGGCCTATGAAATTGTATTATATGTATGTGCTTTGTGTATAGAAGAAGGAAAGAGGAGCAGTTATGAAAATAAAAAAATGGTTGATTTTATGTTGTATTATTTTGGGAACCGTTGCTTTGCAAAATGCGCCGGATGCGCTGGCAGATACACAGGAAGTAACGATATACGATATGTTTAGTCCTTATGGAAAGTATGTAACGCAGCCGGCTTCCTATCCGGTCAGTTATCAGATTCCGGAGAGCGGCTCCGGAGTTTCTTATAAAGTGATCTCCGGGGATCAATACGTAAGAGTTAGTGCGGGTGGACTGGTTACTGCCAGAAGAACTTATAGAAAGAAGCAGAATGGCTATTATGTAAGTGTTCCGGAAGGCGAAGATTATGATTATTATGAATTTGATGACGGAGATGCGGTGATCCGAGTAACCACAGAGAACGGAGAGTATCTGCTGAATGTTCATCTGCTGGATTACGGCGATGTTTATGTGGATCAGGTGATGGATCAGTACATTGCAGAGAACATCACAGAGGATATGAGTGATTATGAGGTGGCGCGGACGATTGGAAAATTTGCGGCGAGGTATGAATATAGTACCAGATATAGCAGTGTGAAGGATATGGTGATATATGGTTCCGGAGACTGCTGGGCAAGTACGGATGCTGTTATCAGCCTTGCACAGAGAATGAACTATGATGGCTGGTTTAGAAATGCAGAGAAAGAAAGCGGCATCGGGGGTAATCATAAAGACGCTATGTTAGAGATCAATGGTTCTTATTTTGAGTTAGACGCAGGATATATGGAAGAAAAAGGAGAAGATGGGTATCGTCCTTTTGTCTGTAGAGAGAGGACATCTCTGTATAGCAGTTACTGCACAGGGGATGGGAGAGGGCTTATATATCAGTACGATGGAAAAGATAAAACGGGAACGTTGACAGTACCGGAAACCATTGATGGATATCCCATAAATATAATAGATAAGTCAGCATTTGCGGGGACAGACTTTGAAAAGATCATTTTGCCGGAAGGAGTAGACACGATTCGGGATGCTGCTTTTCGAGGGTGTGACGAATTGAAAGAGATTAAACTGCCGAAAAGTGTTTCTTCCATCGGACAACGTGTATTTTCGTTTTGTGGGGAAATCAGCAATTTTTCAATTGATGAAGATAATCCTTATTTTTATGATAAAGATAATGTAATTTATACGAAAGACGGAGAAACATTGCTAGAGGCCGCAGGAGAGATCAAGGGAAAAGTTACGGTAGAGCCGACGGTAAAAAAGATTGCAGAGTACGCCTTTTATTTTAATAGTTTAACAGGAATCACACTTCCGTCTTCTATCGAAGAATTTGAAAATGGATGTTTTGGAGACTGTAAATATCTGACAAATATAAACCTGCCGGAAGGCTTGAAGATCATAGGCTCCAATAGTTTTTACAATGATAATCTGTCAGTGATCCGGATTCCTGCCAGCGTTACGGAAATAGGAGCAGCCGCATTCCGCAATAATACAAAACTGAAGAAAGTGTATTTTTATGGAGATGCCCCTTCCTTTGGTTCTGTTGTAAATGAAAAATTTTGCGATCTTGTTTTTGACGGCTGCAGCGATCTGAAAGTATATTATCCGGAGAATAATTTGACATGGGAGGGTGTCGCGGGTACAGATCACGGTGGGGAAAATGTCACATGGAAGACTTGGAAAGCAGGCACACTTACCTCTATTGAAAATGCCGATGTGAAACTTACGCCGGATACGTATATACATACCGGAACTTTTGTTGAGCCACAGGAGATTACCGTAAGTATGGCTGGAAAAAAATTGGTGGAGGGCACCGATTATGCTGTGATATATCCGTATGGTCCTGGAACTGTTGGAAAAACCCTGATTCAGATTATTGGTATGGGAGAATATGAAGGCGTAAAAGATGTCTATTATACGATTGAGAAAGCAGAGCAAAATTGTAAATTATACATAATGAATACAAAATTGTGTGTAGGACAAACTGCGTGGGGAATTTATTCCTATGACCCGGGAGTCACCTATTCATCGTCAGATCCTGCTGTGGTCTCGATCGATGAAGAGGGATACGTAACCGGAGTTTCCGAGGGAACAGCAATTGTAACGGCAATGAAGCCGGGAGGTGATGGTTATAAAGAATGGCGTCGGGATGTAGAGATTACGGTAAAAAAATCATTAAATGATTATGTGCCGGTGATACCGGATGCGACGGCACAGCCGGAGACAACTTTACCCCCACAAGTAACGGCAACTCCTGAAGCAACAAAAAATCCTAACGGATCCGGTACATTAAACTGGAGATACTGGCCGGCAGCGACCCGGAAAGAAAAGAACTCTTTGGAAGATTCCGGCATAGTTGATGAGTTTGTAAAGGAAAGCATAGGAAAAAACGTGCTTTATAAGAATGGAAAATACCGCATTACCGGAATTGGAAAAGCCACTTTTATTGGGATTGTAAAGAAACAGAAAACAGTCCGGATCCCAGACCGGATCTCGTATGGCGGCTATCAATATAAGGTTACGGAAATTGCACCAAAGGCCTGTGCGGGTGACAAGAAGATTGTAAAAGTTATCATCGGAAAGAATGTATCAAAGATTGGGGCAAAAGCATTTTGGAAATGCAGAAAGCTCAAAAAGGTTATCTGCCGGAATCCGAAAATAAAAAAGAAAAATATCGGAAAACAGGCGTTTAAACCCTACAAGTTCAAAAAATAACGGCAGTACCCTGCCGCCGTTGTAATCAAAAAAGAAGCTGTGCATTACGAATGCTGTACCGACCCCAAAAAGTTAGACCTAAAAATCTAACGATTGGAGGTCGGTACACAGTCCGAAAAACTGAACGATCATTTTTTTACCTGCACACTATTGATCCCTCAATAACCATTACGAAGAAATCTCGCAGCGTGTAACTTTTCCTTTTTTCACTCTAATTTCCAATCCAAGATGAACTTTCAACAAATCCTTGAATTCCGCTTTTGAAAGCCATTTTCCGATCATGGGATCGGAACCGCCATAATTTGGATCCCAATATTTAGTCTTATTCGTAAGAATAAATACCTTCTTCTTTTTTATCTTTTTTTCTCCCACATATAGTGGTGCTTTTACAACAAGTTTATTACCTTTGACCTTTGCCTGCGCAGAATCGTACACCCAATACTTTTGAGTCTTTGCCTGCACATAACTGCCGCTCGCGATTCCCGTACTCAAAAGAGCTAGCACCAGTAACATAGCAATCAAAACACGTTTCATACTCTTTTTCCTCCTTTTATTTGCTTTAATTTTACTCGCATTATTAATGTATCATGATACATTAAAATATGCAAGAATTTTCCCCACCTTTACATTCTCCCCTCCCCATGTTATAATATCCTTAATAAAAGGGGGTGTCCTTATGGAGATAAGCGATGGAATGGATATCGCGTCATACGCGATGATGAACTCACAACTGCAGATCAGTCAGGGTGTCAGCACGCAGGTGTTAAAAAAGACGATGGATCTACAGGAAGCACAGGGCATTCAGCTCGTGCAGATGATGGAACAGTCGGTAAATCCGGGACTTGGACAAAATATCGACATCCGCATATAAGCGAAAGAAAACAAAAAAGCATAAAAATAAGGGATGTCGCTTTTCATGGCGGCATCCCCTTTTCTTATTTCATTATACCAGATGCGGTTCAATCTGTGCAAGAAGTTCGTCTTTTGACATCGCTCCAACCGCTTTGGTCACCACTTCTCCTCCTTTAAACAGGAAAAATGCCGGAATACCCGCTACTTTATACTGCTGGGCAAGTTCCATATTTTCGTCGCAGTTGACTTTGCCGACAATAAGTTTGTCCGCAAGTTCTTCGCCGATCTGCTCAACGACCGGTGACATCATGCTGCATGGTCCACACCATACTGCCCAAAAGTCAATCAAAACCGGTTTGTCCGATCGAATTACCTTTTCTTCAAAATTTTCTGCATTAATTTCTATTGCTGCCATTGTTATAATCCGCCTTTCTGC